>JAFTPF010000133.1 GCA_017463445.1 Clostridia bacterium | reverse complement strand
TTGCCGAAAAATTCACCGGCCGCATAAGCAAGGGAGGTTTTACCCGTACCGGAGATGCCTCTTAAAATGATCAGCTTGGAGATGCCCATTCCGGCAATGAAACGGCGGATGTTTGCAATGTCATAATACAGCCCGAGTTTCCCTGCCGCAAAATTGCGGAACTGTTCACACAGCTCGTCCAGCGGACAGGTTGTATACTCCGTAGTCTGTACGGAATGCAGTTCTTCGTCAATCTTAGCAAGCTGTGGAAAGCGAGAAGTACCGGTGGAATGCTTTGGCTGTTTATTCTTTTGAATATCTTTTGCGTCGGATAACAAGTCATTGATATCATCAGGAAGATTATCGGTGCTTTTGCGCACCAGATGAAGGGAAACCAGAATGGCGCTTGCCAGTAAAGCGACCAGAAACAGTATCACAGCCAGATAAATGGTGATCACTTCGGGATTGGAGAAAAACTCGAGTACTTTCTCTCCCGAAAATTTATATGGGGTTGTTTCCAAAGGTCGGATAGAGGTTAAAGCGCGGTTCATAAAAGCATCTCCTTACTACATATATTCATTGGTAAAAATATCTATAATTTATTATAACATATTACATAAGAATTGTCAATGGTATTACTATGTTTGCGGAATATGGGGAGAGTAAGAGCTTAGAAAACCCGCAAGCTGTTTTTGATCCTGCTATCCGATATCGGGCAGTGGTGGAGGATCGGTGCAAAGGGCAAGCAGGAAGTTTAGATCGATATTGTAGGAACACCCGACAGAATTTAGTGCATACACTCTATTCTGCCGAGCGTTCACAGATATGCTCTTCTTGTTATGCCAAAAAGAGAGGCTCTATCTGCCACGGCAGATAGAGCCTGAATGATTGACTTTAGTTAATCGGTGATCTTCTTTCTTTTGGTAGCGACCAGAGCTGTACCTGCCAGCGAGACTACTGCCAAAACTGCGGAACCGATGATCATATTGTCGCCGGTCTGAGGGGGCTTGGTATCGGTCTGGGTTTCGCCGTCGTTGGAATACTGGATTCTGAAATTCTCGGGGAAATAAATTCCTTATCAATGGGCTCGTCGGACGGTGAGACCTGGACCAAGTTGTACACCGCCTCGGGCAAGGGAAGCAATACCGCCGACAACCTCTTTGACGGCGATCCCGCTACCCAGTGGTCGCCCTACGCTCCTATCGGAAGCCAGACTATACTCATGGATCTTCGGGAGCAGAAGACCATTTACGGAATCGAGATCACTCTTGGCAAGAATGCCGAAGTGCCGAAGTATCGGATCGAAGCCTCCCTTGACGGAGAGGATTGGGTGATCCTTGCCGATGCCACCCTGCGGGATGCGCTGACCGTTGCTGAGACGGCAAAGCTCCTTGCCGATCCCGAGACCGCAAGCGCAGCCGACGTTGTCGAGGCGGAAGAGGCACTTCGCACCGCCTATAACGGTCTGGTGAAGTCGGATCCCAATCTGCAGGGACCCGAGGGCGGTTCCGATGACGAGATCGGCGGAGATGCCGAGGAGGGAGAGCAGATTCTTTCTCCCATCTATGGGGTGATTGAACCTCAGAAAGAATCCTCTCGGATCCCCTTCGTGATCGCAGGAGCAGTGATCCTTGTGCTGGGTGCGGCAGGTGCCGGCATTTGGCTGTTTAAGAAAAAAGCGGGTGATAAGTCCAGAGGGGCAACCGACTCGTGAATTGCAATCATCAAAAAACTGTCGCATTTTCGAATGCGGCAGTTTTTTGATTAGGTGCGACGGATTTGCAGACGGGGGACCGTTGGCGTTGCAAAATACGCTATTTTTTGTGTGTTCGGCGGAAAGAAACGATACAGTCAACCGTTCTGCCTTGCTTTGCAGGGGAAACTGATGTACAATAAACCAAGCGAGTAATCCAAACAGGAGGCAAAACGATGAAAAGAAGATTAATGTCGCTATGGATGACGATCTGTCTGCTGGCATCCGCTCTGTCTTGGGCGGTCTTTGCTGAGGAGTCGCAGCAGGCGGTAATTTCTACGGGAGCCGCCACAGTGGACGGTGTAATCTCCGATGGCGAATGGGATGCAGCCCAGCAGCACGCAGTTGACAGAGCAGTGACCAAGGACTGCAAGAACGGCACTTGCACCGAAGGGGCTTCCGCCGTCAGCTACCGCGCCATCTGGGATGCCGACTATCTCTATCTGCTGATCGAACTGACCGACGATCAGCTGGTGATCAACGAAAATACCGGCACTTCTTACCGAAACGACTGTCTGTTCGTTTACGTGGGCGAGGATGCGGCAAGTCATACCGACTACTCGGGTACCACCTATATGCTCTGTCTCTTCCCCTATTTTGAGGAGACCGACTACGATAGCTTCAGCGAAAACGGAAAATCGGGTACCATCATTTGCTGAAACGGCACCCACGACGTTTCGAAGGATCAATACAAGTGCAGTGTCACCGGTGACGGCGAGAGCGGATACTCCGTCGTGATGGAAGCCGCTATCGCATGGAACGGCATCGATCCCGCGTCGGGCGACTCGGTGGCTTTCGACCTCCAATACAACGATGCCAACAGCGATCTCTACGGCTCGACCAGCAACAATCGCGAGGCGATCTGGTCTTGGTCTGCAGTGGGCAGCGACAATAAAGGTCCCAACAATAACAAAGGGGATTGGGGCGTGCTGGAGCTGACCGATCCCGATGCGCCCGTGAGCCCTCCCGATACCAACGAGCCTATTCCGCCCGAAACAACTCCCGAGGAAACTCCCAAAACCGATGAGGCGCCCAAAGTGACCACCGACGGCACGGGTGAGGAGACCGATGAACCTGCAACCACCACGAAAACGTCTGCCGCAACCACCGCAGCACCCTCCGATCAAACCGATGGACGGCGAGTTCAAGGACAATGTCATTCTCCAGTGCAAGAACGGCCCTCGCGACTTCCTGCCCCGTGAGCCCATCCTCCCTTTGTTCGGCGGGATGAAGGATACCAATCTGGGTATCGAGCTGCAGATCAAGCAGGAATATACCGGGCAGGGCACCGACCTGTGCTATCTGGTGTCCCAATGGAAGTACTACCTGGACTTTGACATGATGCTGGACGACGGCGCAGAAGGTGTTCCCACCACGCTGTCCCAGATCCTGCAGGGCAATGTTTACGCCCAGAAAAATACGCTGGTGGCAGGCGTTGCCAACGTAGGCAACTGCGAGAGCTGGACCAACGGACTCCTGGCACAGGCAAACTGGTACGGCTTTGGCAGACTGGCGTGGGATCCCGACCTCACCGAGGAAGAGATCACCGAGACCTGGGTGAAGATGACCTTCAACACCAGCGAGGATGTGGTGAACACCATTTCCGACATCCTCTACGGCTCCTGGGAGCTTTACGAGGCGTACACCTCTCCCTATGCCATGGGCATGACCTTTGAGCTGGACATCCACTTTGACCCCGACCTGCCTTATCGGAACAGCAACGGTACAATCCGAGTCGACCGAATGGGTGTCGGCAACAACCGAAACTCTACCGCAAACGGCAATCACGTTGATGCAACGGCTCAATATTCGCCCAGGCTGGCGGCTCTGCTCAACGATATTGATACCTGTCCCGAGGAGCTGATCTGTTGGTTCCATCACGTCTCTCCCAAGCGGGTGATGTCCAACGGCAAGACGATCATTCAAAACATCTACGAAGGGCTGGTCGGCGCACCGCAGGCGGTCAAGGACATGAAGGCGGCGATGGCGTCTCTGGAGGGCAAGATCGATAGCCAGCGGCTGGCGATCATGCTGAGGGATTTTGACGAGCAGTACGATCACAGCGTGCTCTGGTCCGAGACCATGATCGAGTTCTTCGAAGAGCAGACCAGAGTGGAATGTACCGTAACAGGTGGATGAGCCATTTTGACATCTTAGCATACCGTTGAGCCCTATAGAAAAGAACTCAAATACCCAAGCAGGTATTTGAGTTCTTCTTATTCTTAGTAAAAGTTGCTTTTTTCGGTTCGCAGATATTGATATCAGCCTATCACACAGGTTCATTTTCTGCAATCGAAGATCCGCGAATCTTTTACGCGATGGGATAGCCCGGGCAGGGAATCGGTGAGCTTCCCAACTCGCACAGGATCGCGTCCACGTTCTCTTCGTCGTACTCCACCTCGGCGGAATAGGCGCGGGCGGTGTCGATGAGGGTATCCGGATCGGGGGTGCCGCTTCTTGCTGCGGCAACTGAACAGATCACGTGCGTTGACAGCAGTGCAAACGCCACCCGCTCCGGGTAACGTCCGTCGCAGATAGCGTCCGCAAGATGACGGTAGAGAAAATAGGCGATGAGTTGTTCAGCTGCACTTTCAAAAATGGGATCTGCTATGCCCGAAGCCGGCAGGGAAGCGCGCTCCCATGCGGTGAGAGCGTCGTCCCAGGCGGGATCGAGACGCTCCAAATTCCGATAGACCCTCTGCCATCGGCGGTCGCTCTCGTAGATCGCGGCGAGGGAGAGGGAATAGCGCTTTGTGAGGCGATTGATCCGCGCGGAGAGAGGGAGCGTGCGATCACACAGGATGCGGAAGACGTCCGAGCGTTCGGAAAAGAAGTCAGCTTCAAAGGGATCGGTGACGCCGTTTTCGTCGGAGGTGTCGTTCTCGATGCAAACCAGACCAAAGGGCTCGGGATGGGTGAGGATCAGCTCTGCCGCCGCCTCACAGCAGAGCCCCAGACCCACCTCGGTGCGATCTGAGAAGGAGTTGTAAAACCGGGGATGCTCCCGGCAGATGTCGCAGAGAATTCCCTCGCCGTGAGAGAGGATCAGACGGCAGAGCCCGTCGCTTGTCAGGAAGGGACAACGCTCGTCCGCGGTCAGCCGAAAGGAGGTGCAGCCCTTTTCAGTGGCGGTATGGGAGAGGATCGCCTTCCGCTCCCTCGGAGGAAGGGCGTTGTAGCGGGTGAGGGTGTCAGGATCGATATCGATCTCCCAGCCGATGCAGCAGCTGTGGCGGCAATCTCCCGCAATGCAGCGGAAGGAGGCGTAATATGAGGGGGCAAACAGGGACATGGCAGACCTCCCGTGTGGCAGTGCTTTTATTGTACACTATTACGGGAGGTTTGTCAATAAATAGAGCCGAATCTGTTGAAGATTCGGCTTTGGGGCAGGAAAGCGCTACGGCAGGCTTTCGGCATCGGCTGACGGCGTGCATTTCAAAGGACAAGCAGGATCTGCTCGGAAAAAGGAGCCGTAACGGGCGTAGCTTTGACATCTCGCGCCGCCGCGGCAATCGTAGGAATACTTGCATTGGCGACACTCCTTGGGAATGGCGGGGAGCCGCAGCTGACGGAAGGTGTCGTGGTGATAATAGACCTCTTTTAACGTGGTCTTGAAAATGCTTCCGCAGAGGATCGGCATACGGCGGCAGGGCATTATATTCCCAAATTCGTCTACCGTAATCAGACGGTCCCCTGCACTGCAAGTATATACCAACCCATTGGTGCCGAGAAATTGCAACGCCCGATTGGCGGTCACTTGGGTGTGTGGGTGGAGCGTTCGGGTCCAAAGACTGCCCCCGGCGCGCTTCATGGTTTTGAGATAATCAGGTAGGATATCCGAGGAGATGGCAAGCGTCTCCAGTGCCTCGCCGTTTCCGATGGGGACCAATCGGTCGGACCAAAGCTTGGTGATCCTTCGGCGGCGGCACGCCCGTGCCACCGCAGGCAGAAAACGGTAGTTGTCTTGGTTGGCAGTAAAGCTAATGTAGGTTCGGATGCCCTTCTTTTCCAAGACTTCGGCGGTGTGCAGAACCCGGTCATAGTCTCCCGCTGTGCGAAGCGAATCGTGCATTGCCCGATCGCCGTCGATGCTCAATTGTACGAAGGAAACATGGGTTTCTTTGAGGATTGCAATCATACGGTCGTCGAGAAAAGAGCCGTTAGACAATATCCCGTAGGTGAGGCAGTCTTGATTTTCGCCCAAATAAGCAAGGATCCTGTGAATATCGGTTCGAAAAAACGGTTCTCCACCGGTTAAATTGATGTGGCCTTTCGCTTGGATCCGATGCCGCCTGTTGTATTCGGTCCGCAGATCCTTGAACTGCTCGATGACCGCGATCACGTCCTCGTAAGTGAGCGGCTCTACGTTTCCATCGGTACGGTAACAATGCTTGCATTGGAGATTGCACCGTCCGGTGATATGGAATTGCAGTATGAGGCGGGAATGCTTTTCCATGTCGGTCAGTCTCCACATCCGCCGCATCCGCCGCATCCGCCGCAACCGCCACATCCACCGCATCCTCCGCAGCTGCTGCAACCACTGCATCCGCTGTCGGAAGATGACTCGGCTGCCGCAGCTTTAGCAGCAGTAATCGCAGAAAACAGCTGAGCTGCGATAGGGGACTGCCCGTTTGCGGCGGTGTACAGGGAAAGTGCATAGGCGCGCAAAAGCTCTGCGGTCTTTTCCGAAGGGAAGCGATTATTGAAATCGATCCTACTCAGCAACGGCAGAATGTTGGTGAGCCCGGCAGATTTGATGCGGACCAATTTCCGCACCAATTGTTTGTTGGCAAAGGATTTGGCAATGGCTCGATTGATGAAATAGGCAATCAGCACCCATACGATTCCGCTGATCAGCGCCAAACCGATCAGATTGCTGACCTCTTTGTGGTTGTACAGTCCCATGCTGAGCTTGGTGAATACAAAATAATATGCGGTTAGCAGGAAGGTCACGAAAATGGTGCGTGCGGTGTTCAGGATATGCTTGATCGCATTGGTCAGAAACACACCGCCCTCGCTCTGGATCACGAGACTCGGTTTCAGAGACCGCACAACGCTTGCAAGGGGGATCTGCGTCTCCTCAGTGACTCGATTGGCTTGGATGTACTCGACGATCTTCCCCACAACAGGATTTTTTCGGCAGTATTCCTGCAAATGTGCTTGGTTGACAGAGGGATCGATCTCAATGATCGCTATGCTGTTCACTTCTGCGGTCGGCTTGATCATGGTGATTTTCAGGATGTGATGCCCTATCCCTTTCAGAAGATAGTACCCGATGCTTTGGTATCGGTCAAAACCCTGTAAAACCATCAGATCACTGTCCGAATAAGTATATCGAACCGCTTCCGCCAGCGTTTTTTGCACCAAGTATGCGCATACGATGCATTCGATCACTACCGACAGGATGAACAGAACGAAGTACAAGCCGATCCAAATGCTGACAAATTCCTCTCCGGGAATGGCTCGGATGAATTCGGGGAAGTCGTTTACCGCGCCCAGGGTGATCAGATTATAGGCAAGCGCAACACAAGCGGCGATGAGTGTGCGTCGAGGCTTCTTTTGAACGAGCCCGGTCAACCAGATCAGCAATGAAACGGCGGTGCAGCCGATCACGGGAACGGAAAGAGATGTTCCGCCTTCGCTGCACAGGATGATCGGCAGAAGGATCAGAGAAACGATGGCTATTATCGCGCTGAATATCGACCGAGGATCGGAGGGTTTACTGCTTTGCGCAGGCGACGGACTGTTCGATCCCGGCGGTGGGGAATTGAGACGCAGTGGCGGAGTGTTTTTGACAAGAGAGGGATCGGATACAGCAGGAGCCGTCGCCGAGCGGAAGCCGCAATAAGGACAAAACCTGCTATCGGCGTTGGGGAGTTCTTGGTTACATTTAGAACAGAGCATTGGCGTGCCCTCCGTGAAGATGATACCATTATTATAGCACAGAGGGCGTTTCTTTTCAACATTATTGGACCATTTGCCCCATATATTTTTCTTAAAAAGGCAGAGCGATATCTATCACTCTGCCTTTTTGGGGAAGTGTCAGCTTTCCAGCTGCTTGCCCAGGAAGGTGGCGGCAGTCTCGATGAGCTTCTGCTCGGTGTCGGTGGCAGAGCGATCCGAGTCGGTCAGCGACGCCACGCAGCCCACTACGTCGCCCTCTGCCAGAATGGGCATCAGGCAGGAGATCTGCCAATGGGTCACGCTGTCCACGATGCCCGAGAAGGCTTCGCCTTCCTTGTGGGCGTAGAGGGAGCGCGCTTCGATGAGATGCTCGGCTTCGGAGGAGAGGCGAAGCTCCATAAAATCGCGCTTGGGAAGACCGCCGCAGGCGATGACGCTGTCGCGGTCGCAGATGACCACTGCCATTCCGCAGACCTTGGACAAAGTGTCGGCGTACTGGGTGGCGAAGGAGGACAGCTCGCCGATGGGGGAGTATTTTTTGAAGATGACCTCGCCCTCGTGATCGGTGAAGATCTCCAGAGGGTCACCCTCGCGGATGCGCATGGTGCGGCGGATCTCCTTGGGGATGACGACTCGACCCAGGTCGTCGATGCGGCGGACAATACCGGTTGCTTTCATATATATATCAATCTCCTTTGAGTTGCATTTGAATTTGCAAAGTCCATGATTGGGCTCTGCGGGTAGTGTTTGTAAATGGTGGGGAGATTATACAGAAGCGGTGAGGATTTTTTCGGGAGAGATCAGTCATGGAACGAAAACAATGTTAAAAACTATTTGTACTGCCCCCGGGCGATTGTAAAAAATACTGACGCTGGATCGGAATGTGTGAAGAAATGCCAAACGCGTCTACTGAACATTGACAGCGCGGACGATCTTCGGTATAATTATACTATCAATCCATCGGAGGTTTATATGAAAAACAGCATTATAGCCAAAGCCGTTTCGCTGACGCTTGCGATCCTGACCGTCCTGCCCACGCTGGCGGCCTGCAACCAAAGCGGCGACCCAAGTGCTACGACTACCGCCGCCACCACCGTGACGGTGCCCAAAAAGGATCCCGCCGACTCCCTCTATCAGGGCGAGCAGATCCTCTTGTACGACGCGAACACCGCTCCCGTGATCTATGTGGACGCTGCCGACTACAAGCAGACCGTCCGTGCGGTGGGCGATCTGCAAGCGGATTTTGAGCGGGTCACCGACAAGAAGCCCGCCCTTTTTCATACTGCCGAGGAGCTTTCCGGCGCAGATATCGCCATCATCGTCGGTACGCTGGGGCACAGTGCACTCATCGACTCCATGGAGGCGGAAGGAATCATCGGCGTGGACGACATCAAGGGACAGTGGGAGGCATACTCCATCACCGTCGTTGAGAACCCTGTGGAGGGTGTAGAGAAAGCCGTCGTCATTGCGGGCAGCGACAAGCGCGGCACTATCTACGGCGCCTACGAGCTGTCCGAGCAGATCGGCGTTTCCCCTTGGTATTACTGGAGCGACGTGGAGATCGAACACAAGGATACCGTTCAGCTTCCCGTTGCGACCCTGTCGCAGGTGGAGATGCCCGACGTGAAGTACCGCGGCATCTTCCTCAACGACGAGGAGAATTTCACCGAATGGTCGGAACAGTTTGCCACCAAGCTGGCTCCCGGCAAGCCCGGTGCCAACGCCTACGCACACGTTTACGAGTTGCTTCTGCGTCTGAAGGCGAATATGCTCTGGCCCGGTATGCACTCTGCTTCGGGTACCGACGCGTTTAACAAGTATCTCAATCCCAAGACCGGCGTTTCCTACAATGCCGAGCTTGCCGATGAGTACGGCATCGTTATGTCCTCCAGCCACTGTGAGATGCTCCTTCGCAACAACGAGGGTGAATGGGAGGCTTGGTGTCAGGCTAACCAGGGCAAGTACGGTTTGACCAAGGTAAACAACAGCTGGCACTCCTCTTACGACTATACCGTCAACGCCGAGGCGATGAACGCCTACTGGGAAGAGAGCGTTGCCCGCAACTATCGCTTCGAGAATGTCTATATGATCGGTCTGCGCGGCGTCCACGACTCGGGCATCAACTGCTCCAACCTTGCCGACAAGTCTTACAAGGGTAAGGCCACCGTGGTCAAGAAAGCGGTAGAAGCACAGCTGGAAATCCTTGCCAAGTACGAGAAGAAGTACGAGGAAGAGACCGGCGAGAAGGTCAAGTTCGAGACTGCCTACTGCGTATACAAGGAAGCTGCCGAATACTTCAAGTACGACCTGGGTCTGCCCAAGGATTGCTGTCTGGTATACGCTGAAGACAACCATGGCTACATCCGCTCTATCGTTTCGGAAGAGGATCTTCAGAACTACGAGAGCTTCGGTATGTATTATCACGTTTCCTACTGGGGACGCCCCACCAGCTACCTCTGGATCAGTAACACTCCCCTCACCATCATTGCTGAGGAGATGCGCAAGTCCTACTACACCGGAACCGATGATATCTGGGTACTGAATGTAGGTGACATCAAGCCTGCTGAGTTCAAGGTGGACTACTTTATGGAGCTGGGCTGGGACGTGGATTCCCACACCGAGCATAACACCGAGGAATATACCGCGCAGTTTTTGCAGGAGACCTTCGGTCTTACCAAGGGAGACAGCGAACAGTTTGCCGCTACGCTGACCGATTTCTATCAGTTGATGCGCAATTATTATCCCGAGATCATCGACAAGCACACCAGCGACACCAACTACGATTACAGCGTGACCAACTTCGGTAGCGAGGGGCTTGTCGTCATTGAAAAGCTGACCAAGATCTATGAAGAGTCGCTGAAGATCTACAACGGTCTTCCCGAGGGCAAGAAGGCTTCGTATTACGAGATCTTCCACTATACCGTCTACTCCTATCTCCTCAGCGTGGAAAAGCACGTTTATAAAGAGATGAACCACCTTTGCTACGAGCAGGGACGCTTTGCCGCAGCCAACGCCTACGCCGATCTTTCTGAGGCGGCGTATTACGAGATTCTTGCCCAGATCGAGTATTTCAACAAGGAACTGATGAACGGCAAGTGGAATAAGATCATGAATCCCTACAACTCCAAGATGGATAAGGTCATGTCTCAGATCGTGGGTGCGCCCGAGCTGAAGCGCGCGTCCCAGGCAGATGCGAAGGGCGGCGTAGGTCTTTCCGCGGAAGGGCAGAGCGGTCTTGACGCCGTGACCCTGAAGTTCGGCAGTCTGAACGACGATATTCGCTTCGTGGATATCTTCAACAAGGGCGCATCCGATGCGGCTTGGGCGCTGACCGTCCCCTCCTATGTGATCATCACCGATGCCGCGGGCAACCGTCTCGAGGGTAAGGCGAATGGCGCCAACGTGGTCTACGAGGGTACCGTCGGCGTGGAAGACCGCTACTTCCTCTCCATCGATTGGGAGAAATTCGCCGCAGGCGAGACCAAGACCGGTGTCGTCACCCTCACCGATGATTTCGGCAACACCTCTACTGCCAATATCAGCGCCACCAAACACGCGATTGCCCCCGAAAAGGAAACCGTAAAGGGCTACTATGAAGAAAACGGACTGGTCTCCATTGAAGCCGAGCACTTTACCGAAAACGTGAAGCAGGGCGGATTTGAGTGGAAGTACATCGACGGTCTGGGCAGAAGCGGCGGCGTGATGATGGCGCTGTCCGAGAAGAACAACGGATTTGAAAACGTTCGTATTTCCAGTGACGTCGCCAATAATTCTCCCTATTTGGAATACAAGATCTACTTCACCAACACCGGTCTCTATTACGGTACCTTCTACCGTCTGCCTACGCTGAACGAGTCTGCAAGCGGCAAATCCTATTGCCGTACCGGCTGGTCGCTGGACGGTTCCGAGATCAAATTCCTCAGCGGTACCACTACTGCCGACGACGGCTTGAACACCGCATGGGGCAATATGATCAAGCTCCACATTGAAGAGCTTCGCATGAATATTCAGATCGACGAACCCGGCTGGCACACCCTGCGGATCTATATGTCCAACTCCCTGCAGGCATTCGACAAGATCGTGTTCAATCAGGACGCGCTGGTGGAATCGAGACTGGACGCTCCCGAGACCTACAACACCATCTCCTGGAGCCACGCGCCTACCGCCAACCTCCCCGAGATCAATTTTGAGGACGTGAGCTGGAATCGCTATTCCGCGCTCTACGACTTTACCACTTCCGGAGGCTCGGTACAGTCGGGTTACACGAAGGTAGATAACACCATCGGCTCTCTTGCTGATAAGGGCTGGGCGTGGGATACCATCAGCGGCGTTCTGGCTGCCTTCCGATCCTCTGTGTCCAAGTGTCCTAATGTGGATAAGGGCTTCGTTTACGGTACCAACGACGCAACCTTTAAGCTGCAGCTGCCCGGCGCGGGACGCTACGGCATCACAGTATCGGTGGGCGATCCCTCGGGAACCGTGAAAGCCGAGAACATGAGCATCACCGTAGGAGGCAAGAAGTGCCTCTCCGGCATCAGCTCGGATAGAGGTGTGAAGCACTACTTCTTCATCGTCGAAGCCGACGAGAGCGGCGTCGTAGAGCTGAAGCTTTCGGGCAGCTGGATCCTGGGCAGCCTGGAGGTCTACACCTACACGGAGCATACCACCGCAGGTAAGGGCGCATTCACCGCCAACAGCGACGGCAATATCGTCATCGAGGTGGAGACGGCTCTGGAACAGTCCGACGCGGCGCGCACCGAGGGAAGCACTGACGGTCTGGGCTACGAATGGATGGAGGTTGCCGGCATCTACGGCAGCGGTATGTTCTTCGGACCCAACGCAGGCTCCAGCTACTCTCAAACCAACGTCAACACAAGTAAGTCGGCGAAGATGTACTTCACCGTGGACGTCAAGGAAGCAGGCAATTATGCCGTCTGGGCACTGATGAAGTGCAGCAGTCTGGAAGACGACTCGGTGATCATGGCACTCACCGGCAAGACCGCGCTGGTCAAGAACGACCTGGATGCCACCGACGGCTACGTCTGGATCCAGATCGGCACCTGGTCGGGCGTTGCCGCCGGCGAGACCGAGCTGACCGTTATGGGTCGCGAGGACGGTCTGGCGCTGGATCGGATCATGCTGATCCCCACGGGCGGCGTGATCAACTACAGCGGCGAGATGGTTCGCGCGGACAATTAAATCTACAAAAAAGGATGTCACATTTCGTGGCATCCTTTTTGCTGTGGTGCGCCCAGCATGGGCGATAACTTGGTGGTGAAAATCCACTATGCGCTTGGTAGTTGGAAGCATTAGCCGATCGCTTCGTGTTGCCCGAGGGATGCGATGATCCTGTGCCGCGCGGGTATATAGTGGATTCCGGCAAAAACGTGTATCACGAGTACGTCCATCGGTATATGAACTGCGAATACGTTCGCCGACGGCTCACCGATGAGGAACGGTTGCTCATTCCGATCGGCAATAATTTGAAGGGAGAGATCGATTTGGGCGTGTTCCTTCAGACGCACCGACTTCTGCTTGGCGAGACCGTCGATGAGGCGGACGAAGGGGCGCTGGAGTATATCGAAAACAGACTGCGCTAAAGGGGCAACGGTGTCGTTGCCCCTGTATTTGCGACGGCGGTGTGCTTCGGTTCAAAAAATGATCAAAAATCCGAATAAATTGTAAATCGTATTGCAAAAGTGCTCGGATTATGTTATAATCATACACAGACCAAGCGATGCAGATCGATCCCGACGGGCGGTAACCGACGGTTCCTAAGGGGGCCGCGAGATGCACCGGTCAATCGGATCGAAATCATCACTGCATCCAGGAAAGGAAATGCACCAAATGAAAAAACTGTTCGCACTTCTGATGGCAGGCGCGATGCTGGCCCTGCCCGTTCTCACCGGATGCGGCGGGGGCGCGGCGGAGGGGACTACCACTACCGCAGCTGCTACTACCGAAGCTCCCGTGGTCACCGATCCCCCTGAGGAACCTGTCTTCGATCCCAAAGCGGCAACCTACGACAGCATCACTCTGGACGGCGTGGCCTTGTCGGAGTTTACTATCGTTTACGCTCCCGACGCCTACACGCAAGCAATGCGTAGCTATCCCGATAGCTTTTTGGAGGGCGAGACCCACTTCGATAAGCTGATCGCCGAGGAACTGGCGACTGTGCTGGAGAATATGACCGGCACAAAGCTCAGTGTCATCCCCGACACCGAAGCGGAATCCGCGCACGAGATCCTCATCGGCAAGACCTCCCGCGCGCAGTCTGAGGAAAACGGTGTGGGAATGTCCACCGCCTACAATTACCGCGTATCGATGAAGGAGGGCAAGCTGTGTGTGAACGGCGCCTCCTCTGCCGCCACCTACCACGCGCTGGACGCCCTGTATGCACATTTTGCGGAGCAGAACAGCAAGAGCGTTAACGTAGCGGGTGATTATACCGTGCGTGCGTCCGCCGATCTGATCACCGTTGCCTGTGTGGGCGACAGTATCACCGAGGGGTACAACTGCTCCAACGGCACGTATTGCTCTTATCCCGCTGTTCTCCAGCGGATTCTGTGGAAGGACTACATCATTATCAACTACGGTGTCAGCGGAAAGACTATGCGCGAGGATCTTGCTGACGCTTACATCAAGACCAGCGCCTACACCGGTATGCTCCGTAACGCCAAGCAGGCAGACATTACGCTGATCATGCTGGGTACCAACGACTCCAACCGCGATCAGAACTGGAATGCTGACTCCACCGCCAAATTTGAAGAAGGCTACCGCAATCTGCTGAATGAGATCAACAAGAAGAATTCGCAGATGACCTACTTTATGATGAACTGTCCTGTTTACAGCGGCACAGGTGCCTTCGGAAGCAGAACGGTCCGCAATCTGCAGAAAACACTCACCAACACGCTGATTGCCGAGGGCTGGGATCTCCACTTTTTCGATATGTACACCTACACCAAGGACGTGATCACTCTCGCCAATTTCCCTGACGGTCTGCACCCCGGCGATAAGGGCTACGGTATGCTGGCAAGAGGCGTTGCCGATATGCTGGAGGAATACAGAGCCACTCAGAACTGAATCTAAAAGAACCACCCGTCAGGGTGGTTCAGCTTACTGACAAAGTATGCTTTTGAAATTGCTATCAGCAAAATAAACAAAGCAGATCCATCCAACGCCTCCCTTGTGAAAAGGGAGGCGTCATTTTCGCAAGAAAATGACGGAAGGAGTGTCAAAAAAGCATAATTTTTAGTAAAAAACAATCCCTCAGTCGCTTCGCGATAGCTCCCTTTGCACAAGGGCGCCTTCTGTGCTTTGTGCAAATTGATAGTTTGATTTTTCTTGGTAAGCTTTGTCATCAGTCTGTGGCATACCGCTTTGCGGTATGCCTGTTTTTGCGTGCGCTCCGATGCAGTTTTGTGAGCCGCTCGCATAAGCTCGCGGGATTCTGGCAATGATAAAGCCAAAGAGAGGAGGCGTTTCAATGAAACGAGATACGAAGGGAGGGAAGATCTATCCCGTCAAGCTTCCCCGGGTCAACGAAAACGGTTGCTATGAGATGAGGCTGGAGAGCATCGGTGGTCTGGGGGCCAATCTGTGTGGGAAGTTGCTGGGAGAGCTGGGGGCGATCTATCTGGGGCTTAATGCGGCGGCGTTTTCCGGCTACGGATCCGAAAAAAGGGGATCTCCCGTAAAGTCCTACGTCCGCTATTGCGATCCCGATCGGGAGATCCTGCATAATAGTCCCGTGGAGCATCCGCATCTGCTGGTCTTGTTTCACCGCGCGCTGGCAAGGTCTTATCCTGTGACCGCAGGGGTCGATGAAAACTGCACTGTCGTCGTCAATACCGATGCATCGCCCGAAGAGACGCGGGAGGAGCTGCGGCTTTTTGCAGGCACCGTATGCTGTATCAACGCGCAGGAGATTGCCCTGCAAAGCAAGAGCCGACTGAATATGGTGATGCTGGGAGCGGCGGCGAGGGCAACCGACTTTATCCCCCTTGAGGCGGTGAAGGCGCTGGTCACCGATACCCTTGGAAAGAAGTATCCCGCGATGCTGGAGAACAATCTCGCAGGGGTGGAGCAGGGCTATCAAAGCCTGCGCAGTCAGTCCTTTGCGCCCGACGGGAGCTACGAGGAGGTCCCCTATCGCAGGGTGCGCAGTCAGTGGGGCTATGCCAATGCTCCTCTGGGTGGCGCAAATCCCCTATTCGGCAGCACGGTGACGAATGATCTGTCGCCGTCGAGAGAGGGCTATATCCCTTTGTTTTTGCCCGCAAAATGTATTCATTGCGGGCTGTGCGACAGTACCTGCCCCGATCTGGTGTTTCAGTTTACCCCGGGGGAGTGGCGCGGCAAGTCCGCGATGCTGAACCGAGGGCTTGATTATCTCCATTGCAAGGGATGCCTGCGTTGCGTGGACGTGTGTCCCACGGGCGCGCTGGTCACGGGCAAGGAGCGGGAGCATCCCGATCCCAAATGGTTCGTGCGCAACCTGGATCTGATCGCCAAGGTGACCGATCCCGATCCGATGGGTGCCGACGGAGCGGTGACGGGGGAATCCTATCTGGACGAAAAACGAGTGGACGGAGGTCTGATGTAATATGGGAAACGCGGAAACTGCTATGAAAACGGAAAAAACGGGGCAAGCAGAGCAGAGGCTGCTGTTTGAAAGCGGCAACGAGCTTGCCGCCTACGCCGCCATGCAGATCAATTATCACGTTATGGGCTATTATCCTATCACGCCCTCCACCCAGATCGCGGAGTATCTGGATCAGATGGGAGCAGACGGTGCTCATTCCATCGCCATGATCCCCGCCGAAGGCGAGCATAGCGCGGCGGGAATCTGCTACGGTGCATCAGCAGGCGGCGGACGGGTGTTCAATGCCACCTCTGCTAACGGACTTCTCTACGCATTAGAGCAGCTGCCCGTGCAATCGGGCACCAGACAGCCGATGGTGCTGAACATCGCCTGCCGTACCGTGTCGGGACCGCTCTCCATCAAGGGCGATCACAGCGACGTGATGTATACGCTGAACACAGGCTGGATCATCCTGTTTGCCGCCTCGCCCCAGGAGGTCTACGACTGCAACATTTGCGCCCTAAAGATCGCGGAGAAGGTGAGGCTGCCCGTCATCGTTGCCTTCGACGGCTTTTTTACCAGTCATCAGAAGCAAAACTGCTATGTGTTTGCCGATAACGAGACGGTGCGAAGCTTTATCGGACGGTGCAGCGGCGATCCCGGCGTGCTGGATCCCACGCACCCGCTCACCGTGGGTTCGTATATGAACGAGCCTGATCTGATCAACAACAAATACCAGCTCCATCTGGCGATGGAGGAGGCGCGGAGCGCGATCCCCCAGGTGTTTGCCCAATACGAGGAGCTGTCGGGACGGCGGCTCCGAACGGTGTACGCCTACCGTGCAGAGGATGCGGAGGTTTTGCTGTTCGTGCTGGGCTCTGCCTACCACACCGCCCGATCGGCGGTGAATCGGCTTCGGGAGGAAGGGAAGAAGGTGGGCGTGTGTACCCTGAGCGTTCTACGCCCCTTTCCCGCACGGGAGATCGCCACGCTCTGCCAAAATGCCGATACCGTACTGGTGGCAGACCGACAGGACAGCTACGGCGCGGGCGGCGGCAATCTGTCGCTGGAGATCCGCTCCGCGCTCCAGCAGGCGGGACTTACCACCCGCGTGCTCAGCAGGGTCTACGGCCTGAGCGGTTTGGATTTTTTTGAGCAGGACGCCGTGGATCTGCTGGAGATCTGCTACGATCCGACAGCGGCGGCATTTGACTATGTGGGTG
>JAFTPF010000132.1 GCA_017463445.1 Clostridia bacterium | reverse complement strand
TGTCCTCCACCGCCCTTGCGATGGCGAGCCATTCAGGGTAGCGGAGATTGGTGCTGTCCAGATTGCAGACCTGCAGAGCGTCTACCGTACAGACGGATGCTACTTCGGGGACGAAGGTCAGCAGCTCCTCGGAGGAGATTTGCGGGATCAGTCCGTTTTCGGTCGCCTTGGAGGCGATGGTGCCTCCGGTGGCAATGAGAAGGATCTTTTTCATTTGAGCGAAGTCCTTTCCGTAGACATTATGTAGAAAGGAACACAGAACGGAATATTTTGCCGTGCGAAGAAATCTGCTGCGTTTTGATAGAAGAGCTTTTCCAGCAGTCGATCCGCCCAGCCGCAGTTGCGAAGATAGTCCGCAAGAGCAGGGATGTCACAAATCGATGCAACGCCTTCGGGCGTACACTCGATGCCGTCCCAATCTGCGCCGATGGCGATGTGATCCTCGCCGCCGAGGGATAGATAATGCTCCAGATGATGGCGAATCGTCTCCATGGTGCAGTTTTCGTCGGTCAGATGGTGGGGATAGAGGGAAAGTCCTACGATACCGCCACACTGCACGATCTCACGGAAGTAATCGTCGGGGAGATTGCGCCCGTGGAGATACACCGTGCGGGCGCAGGAGTGACTGGCGATCACGGGCATTCCCTTGCGGGATGCGACCTGCAGGATCTCCTTTGCCATCTCGTCGGAAGCGTGGGAGAGGTCGGGGATGATTCCGGTTTGGTAGGCTCTGTCGATGACCTCGCGCCCGAAAGCGGTCAGTCCGTGGCGGGTGTCCCACGCGCCGCCGATGAGATTGTCGCCCGCCCAGACGGGATTCATCAGGCGCACGCCGGCTTCGGCAAGGCGGTCGATCCGCTCAATGCGGTTGCCGATCAGACTGCCGTTTTCCACCGAGAGAATGCAACTGAAGCTATCGGGCAGGGACAGAATATCCAGATGTCTGCGGCACTGCCAAAAGCGGTCGTAGGCATCGTCTGCGGAAAGTGAGGGATCACTGAACACCGCCAGCACCTGGGTGTATGCTTCAAAGGGATGGTCGGTAAGATCCACCATCATCCCGCTATCCATCAAAGAATTGCGCTTCTCTGTAACGATGGGGAGCGTGTCGCAGTGAAGATCAAAGTATTTCATAGCATCTTAGTTGGTCAGCCTCGGAAGGCGGCGGGATAGTAGCGGATGGTCAGCGCCATCCATTGCTCGATGGCATCGGTGATTGCTTCTGTCGGGGTCATATAGACCTCGGCAACATCCAGACGGGGCTTTTTGGTGTTGCCGGTGCGACGGACGTATTCTCTTGCCGCAAAGAGCAGATGCTCCTTTTTCTGCGCGTTGATCGCTGTTGCGGGTCTGCCGAATCGGCGGATCTGCTCGCCGTCAGTGCGCCCCTTCACTTCCACGAAGAGGAGGGTGGTGCCGTCCTCGGCGATGAGATCGATCTCGCCGCCCTTTACGGTGAATCCGCGGGCGACGATGGTATAGCCCAGCGCCGTGAGATAGTCAGCCACCGCGTTCTCGCAGAATCTGCCGATGCTACGTCGGTCGGCGGGAGATGGGTGATATGTACTCATTTATTCAAAAACTTGAGGAAAGATTTGCGATGGATGGGAGAGGGACCCAGCTCACGCACCAGATTCATGTGGAGCGGAGTAGGGTAGCCCTTGTGCTTTTCCAACTGATACTGGGGGTACTCTTTCGCCAGCTCTGCCATTACCCGGTCACGGCTGACCTTGGCTAAGATCGACGCGGCGGCGATGGACATGGAGAGAGAGTCGCCTTTGACTACGGTTTTGGTGTCCATCGAAAACTCGCGCGCCACGTTGCCGTCCACCAGCACCAGATCGGGGGTGGGTTCCAGCATCGCCACGGCTCTTCGCATGGCGAGCTGAGAAGCGTTGAGAATATTCAGCTCGTCGATCTCTTCGGGCGTGGCGTAGGCGATCCCGTAGGAGAGGGCTTCCTTGCAGATCACATCAAATAGCGCCTCCCGCTTCTTTTCGGTGAGCTTTTTGGAGTCGTTGAGTCCGTCGATCACAAGCCCCGGGGGCAGGATCACAGCGGCGGCGTAGACGGGACCGGCCAGCGGTCCTCTGCCTGCCTCATCGGTGC
Source organism: Clostridia bacterium (assembly GCA_017463445.1). Classification (GTDB taxonomy): domain Bacteria; phylum Bacillota; class Clostridia; order Oscillospirales; family CAG-272; genus CAKSQF01. The sequence goes on along the minus strand of JAFTPF010000132.1, from coordinate 11,840 downwards.
CGGCAACAACAGTGTACCCTGCCTCCTGGGCGGCGCTTTCATATTCGTAAGTGGGCATATTATACCTCCGGGGGGACTTCCAGACTGATCCGTCCGATCTTAACGCCGCGGAATTCATCCAGTAGCATATTGGCGGTGCGGTCATAGTCGATCTCGCCGCCGCGGATCAGGAAGCCGCGCTTTCTGCCGATGAGCTCGAAGAGCTCCCAGTCCTCCAGATCGTCCCAATCGGCGGGGGTGAGCTTGTATCGTTCGGCAAGGGCGTTCGGAGCGATCTTCCGCAGTCTGCCGCAGAGGATCACAGCCATATCGTCCAGATTCAGCACGTCGTCCTTGATGGCACCGGTGAGCGCAAGGTTCTGTCCTACGATCTCGTCTTCGAATTTCGGCCACAGCACGCCGGGCATATCCAGTAGCTCGATGCCGTAGGGAGTTTTCACCCATTGCTTATCCACAGTAACGCCGGGGCGGTTCTCCACCTTTGCCTTCTTGGTGCCCGAGCAGGCGTTGATGAAGGAGGATTTGCCCACGTTGGGAATGCCCACCACCATGGCGCGCAGAGCCTTGCCCTGCATCCCCTTGGTCTCGTAGCGGGCGATCTTTTCCGCCATCAACTCACGGACGGCGGGGACGATGCCGTCCATACCGTTTTTGGAAATAAAGTCGCAGAGCAGACAGGGGATGCCCTTTTCGGCGTAGTAGGCCTTCCATCGCGCGTTGATTGTAGGATTTGCCATTCCTGCCTTGCTGAGCAGCACCAGACGGGGCTTGTTCTTACAGATGCGGTCTACCTCGGGATTTTTTGAAGAAATCGGGATGCGGGCGTCGAGGATCTCGATCACCAGATCCACCAGCGGCAGACATTCCGCCATCATACGGCGGGTCTTCGCCATATGCCCGGGGAACCATTGTATGATATTGGAAGGCATAGCTTCCTCCTTGTGATTGTTGTATTAGTCTACCGTGCCGAACCGATCCAGCGGCGAGAGACGAATAATGACCCGTCCAACGATATAGCGCGTGTCGATATAACCGAGGGCGCGGCTGTCTTTGGAATTGTTTCGATTGTCGCCCAGAACGAAGATCTTTCCGGCGGGCACGGTTCCTTCCCAAATGCCGTTATCGTCAGGATCGGTTAGTATGTTGTTCTGGACACTGGTCATGGGAGTTCCCGGGATATAGTTGACGTAGTCTTCCTCCAGCAAAACGCCGTTGATCCAGATCTTCCAGTTTTCATAGTCGATCTTGATGCGCTGCCCACCGGTAGCGATGATGCGCTTGACCAGCGGCTCGGATGGGTTGTTCGGATCCTGGATGATCACGATGTCCCCGTTATCGGGCGTATAGAACAGTCCGGAAATCAGCAGAACGTCGTAGTTGTCTGAGCTGGTGTAAAGGGATTCGGAGGCGACGGTGGGCTGGCCGATTAGCGTGGGATACATAGAGCTGCCGATGACCGGAGAGTGGCGTACGCCCAGCGTCATCAGGAGAAGCACCGTTACCAGCGCGACGCCGATCAGTTCTACCCAATCGTAGAGAAAGGATGTGCTGGCGCGGGGCTTTATCTTGGCACTCCTTGCGCTGCCCAGGCTGACAGGGGAGGACTTGGCGGTCATTAGCTCCATCAGCTCTTCTCCGCGGGAAAGGTGTAGTCCGGTGGCGGCGGCAGTCTCCTCGCTGAAGAGAGCAGGTCCCTCTACCTCAGCGCGGCTGTTGTACAGGAAGAAGGGAACCGCATCGGAGGTGTGCGTCCGCACGCGGATAGGTGTGGGATGGTCGGGTAGGACGAGGATCTTGAACTCGTCCTTGGACGACAGCAGATATTCGTAAACGGGCTTCAGGATCTGGGCGTCGATCTTCTCGATGCAGGTGACCTTGTTCTCCATCTCGCCTCTGTGTCCGCATTCGTCGGGACCTTCGATGTGGATGTAGACAAAATCCTGTCCGCGCTTGAACGCGTCAATGGCGGCATCGGCTTTGCCCTTGTAGTTGGTATGATAGTTGCCGGTAGCACCCTCAACGTCGATGGATTCCATACCTGCGCAGATGGCGATGCCCTTGATCAGGTCAACGGCAGAGATGACCGATGCCTTCAGCCCCCACTTTTCTTGGAAAGAGGGTAGGGCGGGCTTCATTCCCGCGCTCCACAGCCAGATGGAGTTTGCGGGGCGCAGACCGCGTTCTCGGCGGGATTCGTTGATAGGATGATGATTGAGGATATCGTAGGATGCCCGCATCAGGGCGTAGTAGGGGTATCCGTCGGCCTCGGGATCGGTGGTCAGGTGGGATCCGATGACCTGTCCCAGAATGTCGTGGGGACGGGTGAAGTCGATGGGCGTAGGAGCATTGTCCCAGAGCAGGCAGTGGCGGTAGGAGATGCCGGTGTAGAAGTGGCGGTCGCCGCCGCCAAGGGCTTCTTCCACGGCTTTGATCAGCCCGTCAGCCTCTTCGGTAGTGATCTCGTCCGCCGAGTGATCGAGGATGGTGCGGTCGTTGTAGTCGATGCCTTCCTCTTCCGAGAGCGTGACCACGTTACAACGGATAGCGGTCATGGTCTCGCTCATGGTAAGACCGATAGACATCGCCTCTAGCGGCGAGCGACCCTTGGAGTAGACTTTGGGGTCGTAAGACATTACGGCGAGGTTAGCGGTGTCGCTTTCGGGCACCATTCCCTCGGGGACGTTGCAGACCGTGCCGGTCATGGAACGGGCACAGAGGTAGTCCATGCAGGGCTTGTTGGCCGCCTCCATTGGGGAGCGGTTCCCAAGTGCTTCTATTTTTTCGTCAGCCATGCCATCGCACAGCACAACCAGATATTTCAAAGTAAAGACCTCTTTTCCGAGTCAGAGTAGGGTAAATATTCCGAAAATGAGAATATTCCTTATTATTATAGCACAACGGGAGAAAAAAGTAAACCGATTTTGCGAAATTTTGACCGCGAAAGAAAAATTTTTTGCAAAGTGTAGCGAAATAGTGCGGATTCCGAAATGATTTTGGTCAGAATGAGAAAATCCGCTCCCCAAAAGGGAGCGGAGGAGGATTTAGGATAGATAAGGGACAGCGTTTCCGTCCATACCGAAAAAATATGCTTGGGGTTGTCTCATCAATCGCTGTGCAAAGATAAGCAAGGACGCGAAAGAAGCACCTGTATGGAACATAAATCCGTACAAAGTATGAACGGTGCCATCAATTTCAACGGTTTCGCTGTAAATGAGATTATGTTTTGTTAGTACGGACAGAACTGCAGTTGCTTTTTCGATCGATAGACCGAGTTTCTCGACAAGACGGCTTGCGGTAAATTTTCCGTTGGGATTTTGTGTAAGATAAACCAGCGTGTCAAATATCGCACGGTCGGATAAATCGGCAAAAAGAGAGGGGTAATCCATATCTTTCAATAAATTTTCACTTCGTTCGGTACGTTCAGGAACCAGCAGAAAATAGGTCTGCATCTCTCCGATTCCCATCAGCGTATAGCCAAACTCGTTGTGATGAACGGAATCAAATTGTTTGCCTGCTTCGGTACTGATTGATTTCAAAGGATTTTGCTCGGGCGTACAGCCGAACAATGCTCGTTCCATTACCCAGCAAAGCGAGAACAGCAATTTCTTTCGTTCTCCCTCAGGCGTATCCATAATCTTCTTTGCCAGCACTTCCTCTACTTCCATATAATCGGTTGCTTTCCTGCCGAATAACCTGTCAATCGACACTCCAAAGAAATCGGCAATCCTCGGCAGGAGTGCGCAGTCTGGGGCGCCACCCTTCTCCCATTTGGACACCGCCTGAGCGGATACGCCCACATAGTCGGCAAGCCCTTCTTGGGTCACGTTCTTTTCCTTCCGCAATGCGGCAATGGTGCTGCCCATCGTTTCGATACTCATATATAAATCTCCTTTGATTTAAAAAATTATCCGAAGCACCGCTCTGTCTGCGCGCCGACTTACACAACCGCTTCTTGACTATCTTTATTATAGCACAATCCTCAGTTGATTGCAATGGAGGCGATTTTGACAAAATCAACCGTGGGTTGAGACTACGTCTATTCCGTAGGGCGGGAGCAAGCCCCCACCCTACGGTGTGTTATGATGGTTGATGCAAATTCCTTCAAAAAAATCTCCAAAATCTGCAAAAAAATTGCAAAAGGGTATTGCAATTTGGATTTCGTTGTGCTATAATATACCCGCTGTGCGCCATTGAGCGTGCGAATAATATATTACGGGACGGTCCGCTGCAGGCTCGCAAGAACGTTCTATGAATTCAAAGGAGGAAAACCTGATGGATCTGATCAAGGCTTTCACTAACGAGCAGCTGAAGAGCGAGGTTCCCACTCTCAACGTGGGCGATACCGTTCGCATTCACAACCGAATCAAAGAGGGCAACAAGGAAAGAATCCAGCTCTTTGAGGGTACTATCATTGCAAAGAAGGGCGGCGGAATCTCCGAGACCTTCACCGTTCGTCGTGTGACCTACGGTGTAGGCGTAGAGAAGACCTTCCCCGTTCATTCCCCTAACGTAGTTAAGGTTGACGTTATTCGCAGCGGTAAGGTCCGCCGTGCGAAGCTGTACTACGTTCGCGGCAGACTGGGCAAGGCTGCCAAGGTTAAAGAGAAGATTTAACCGCAAAAAAGCACCCGCAAGGGTGCTTTTTTGCATCACTCGCAAGGGCGCTTTTTTGAGTTCTGGCGCAGGGTTCGCTTTTGCGCTTTTGCCCGAGCGAATCAAAGATGTAGTAGGGGCGCGCATTGCGCGTCCGTAATTGCGGTTAGGTTATATCTGAGTAATATCTTCGCAGTCGAACGCGCAATGCGCGCCCCTACGAAAATGATAAATAGCTAAATCTTCGCAATAGAGTATTCCCCCATCCGCACGGGATGATAGGACAGCTTCGCCTTTCTCAGCCCGGGGATGCCCATGTCCTCCTCACGGTTGATATAGGTGCATTTTCCAAACTCGCCTGCGAAAAGCTTGTTGATCATGGTGTAGGCGCCGTCGAAGGAGCGGTCGGCTTTCTCAATGTGGATCAGAGCGGTGTCGTCACACATCACCTCGCCGATGGAGTAGGCAACCGGCGTGCCGTCTACCAGAAGAATGCCTGCCATAAGCTCCAGCTCTTCGAAGTGATCGAGACAGTCCAGGATCGCGTCGTACTCGTCGGGAAGACGGTCATCTACCGAGAAGAGATGTGCTGCCGCCTCGCGAAGCTGGGGAATCTTGTCAGACGTTACCGAAACATACTCCCAGTTGTATTTCTTCTCGAAATTGTTGATGTGATTGCGCTTTTGATGGAATCGGTTGCCGATCAGCGTGGAAAGATCGGACTGCAGGTAGATATAATCGTGCATCGACCGCGCTTCGACGATCTCGGCGTCCGGATAGAGCCGCTTCACCCGCTCCAGTTTTGCGCTGTCCAGCGGGCGAAGGAGCAGGGGAGAGCCGATCTCACGGCGCAGTCCCTCCAGTACGGTGCGAAGCGCCTCGTCCTCCTCCACATCGGGGAGAAAGCAGAAGGTGGGATGATTGCCGTAATGTCCCACAAGACAGGGAATCCCTTCCGCGGTGAGCAGGCGGTAATTCATCACCTTCCGCCACATATATATATTAGTAAAGTTTTCAAAGGAAATCGGGCTCCGCTTCGGGAAATACTGTTTATCGGACAGCAAAACCTCTCGCCCGGTCAAAGTTGCTTGCATAAATCGCTCCTGTATTTTGTTGATCCGTCCTATATTGTATCACCAAATTTGCGGCATTTCAAGCACTTGTAAAAATTTTTTTGAAAAAAGTGAAAAAACCTATTGCAAAATCGAAAAAGATGTGCTATAATAACACCGTTTGATAAAGAATCTATGAGAGGTGTGAGATCATGAAAGCAGGAATCCATCCCGAATATAAAGAATGCACGATCAAATGTGCTTGCGGCGCCGAGATCAAGACCCATTCTACTAAGGGCGATATGACCGTTGAAATTTGCTCCAAGTGCCATCCTTTCTTCACCGGCAAGCAGAAGTTTGTCGATGCAGGCGGCCGTGTGGACAAGTTCAAGCGTCGTCTGGCAGGCGCATCCAAGTAATTCGGATAGCCATGGCCTATCAGAGCGAGAGTGCAACCTTATGCCCTCTCGCTCTTTTGTTATTTTCGAAAGTGGTGATATACGATGAACAACGAGATCAGACGGCTCTTGGAGCCGCTGACCGATGAAGAAGCGATCGTGTCGGTCTATTGCGACGAACTGAACCGCGACGCGTTTTTGCTGGGCTATCTGCTTGACGTGGACGAGAGCGATCTGCTCTTGAATCTCCTTTCTCCCGGCGGAGAGGAGGACGGCTTTGCCGTAGTGGCAGGCGACATCGTTTTCAGCGTCAGCGAGGATCGACCGTATAGCGCAAAAATATTGAAGCTTGCCCATTTGAAGGGGCAGAAAAAGCGGACGATCCCCTCGGCAGAGGGGGCGCCGCTGTTTGATCTGCTGTCCTATGCGCAGTCTCAGCAGACGCTGGTGATGTTCAACCGTGACGTGAATTTTACCGGTTTTGTGGAAAGCTACACCGATACGTCGGTGACCCTTCTGCAGGTGGACGACTATGGCAAGGAGTTCGGCAGAGCGGTAGTCGATTTGGCGGGCGTGGAATTCGTCCGTTGCCGTTCTGCGGAGCTTAAGGACATCGAACTGCTCCACCGTGCGGAAAAGGCAGGTCTTGGCGGCATTTTTATCGAAAGAGGAAATTGATATGGCGTTGTTTACGAGAGATCTGTATCTGGAAGATCTGGAGCGCACCGATCTGCGGGCGGCGGAGGAATATCTGCGGATGCGGGCGGAAAAACTGAATAACGACGAAGCCCTTGCCCGCGCCATGGGCGAGGCGTTTTGGTTGCTCCTGGGAAAAGATCGCTTGGAGCTGACTGACGAAGAGAGCGCCGTATGCCGGGACAATCTGACCTATCTCCGCCTGGTTGCCGAGCGAGAGAAGAAGGGCGCGCTCCTGCCTGCACTGGCAGGACATTTGACCGAGCGTTTTCCGTGGTTTTTTGCCGATTGCAAGATCGATCCCGACGACATGGAAGCGACCTTTCGCGATGCCGACCGCCGCGCGGCAAAGCTCTTTGCCAAGGCACTGCTGACCGATCCTCGCAATCCGCTCGCTCAGACGCTCTCCTATCCTCGCAATCCCGACGGCAAGCGTTATCTGCCCAAGGAGATGAAACAGGCACTGCTGGATTCCCTGTTGGGAGAGAGTGCCATCGAATATTATTTGAAAAACGAAATCTGTTGAGCGTCAGACGTGCCGCCTGTGAGAGTCACTCAACGGAGAAAGGACTATATGGAACAAGCAAATCTCTTTCGCTCGGAAGAGGCACCTCGCGCGGTGCTGGTGTCGGTGATCACTCCTGATATGGACCAGAAGGAAGCCGCCGTTTCCCTTGACGAGCTGGAAAAATTACTGGAGACCGCAGGTGGAACGCTGTTTGCGCAGGTCATCCAACAGCGGCAGACTCCGGTCGCCGCCACCTATATCGGCACCGGTAAGCTGGAGGAGATCAGAGATCTCTGCCAAGCCAGCGATATTCATCTGGTGGTTTTCGACTGCGAGCTTTCTCCCGCGCAGATCAAGAACGTGGAGAACGCCCTGGAGGATGGTAAGGACGATTTCGAGGTGCGGGTCATCGACCGCTCCATGCTGATCCTGGACATCTTCGCCCTCCACGCCACCACCGGCGAGGGTAAGCTACAGGTTGAGCTGGCGCAGCTTCGCTATACCATCCCTCGTCTGATCGGACGAGGCACCGAGCTGTCCCGTTTGGGCGGCGGCATCGGCACCCGCGGTCCCGGTGAAAGCAAGCTGGAGACTGACCGCCGTCATGTGCAGAGACGGATCTCTGCCCTGGAGGCGCAGATCGCTGAGATGGAAGCCAACCGACAGGTACAGCGCGCCAAACGGGAACGTTCGGGCATTCTGAAGGTGGCGATCGTGGGCTACACCAATGCAGGCAAGTCCACGCTGCTCAATCGGCTGACCGATGCGGGCATCCTTGCCGAGAACAAGCTCTTCGCCACCCTCGACCCCACCACCCGCAAATTCGCACTCCCCAGCGGACGGGAGATCCTCTTGACCGATACGGTCGGCTTCATCCGCAACCTGCCGCACCATCTGATCCGTGCTTTTCGCAGTACGCTGGAAGAGGCAAAGTTTGCCGATGCGATCCTGATTCTGGTGGACGCCTCCGACCCCGAGGCGGACAGCCAGCTGGAGGTCACCGAAAAGCTCCTGTACGATCTGGGCGCGGCGGATAAGCCAATCCTCTACGTCTTCAACAAGTGCGACGTTTCCACCGAATCGGCACAAACTCTCGCTAGACTGCAGGGCAGAGAAAACGTGGTCGCCATCTCCGCTCTCGACGGCAGAGGCGTCCCCGATCTTGTGGATAAACTGGAACTTCTGGCGCTGGGTGGCAAGCGGATGTGCGCGCTGATGATCCCTATGAACAAGCAGGGGCTGATTGCCCAGCTCTACGCCGCCTCCGCCGTGGAGGACGTGGAGTATCTCGATGACGGCGTGCGAGTGGTCGCCCTCTTGGACGAGAAGCTCCGTGGACGGTTTAAGGATTATATTGTAGAATAAGCTCCACGTATCGGAGCGCAGGAGAATTGTGATGGAGGGGAACACCAATCGGGCATGGTCGGTGACCGCTGTGGTTATCCGAGACGGCAAGGTTTTGCTGGCTCGGCACACCTACGGCGGCGGAAAGGGAAAACTGATCATCCCCGGCGGCTATGTGGAAGAGGGGGAGACCCCGCAGGAAGCAGTCGTGCGAGAATATCTGGAAGAGACCGGCGTTGAGATTGCGCCCTGTGAGATCATCGGTATCCGCTTCAACTCCCATGATTGGTACGTTGCCTTTGCGGCTGACTATGTGGCAGGCGAGGCACGGTCGGACGAGAACGAGAACAGTGAGGTGCTGTGGGTTCCCATCGGCGAAGCTCTGCTCCGAGAAGACGTTCCCGATCTGACAAAGAAGCTGATCGCCTGTGCCCTTGAGCACGGCAGAGGATTTTCCCGAATCCCCTATGAGGGAAGCAATCGGAACGGACCCTATTCCTTATACGGCATTGATTTTGACAGAACGGATACGGAGGAAGACTAATGGCGGAGAAAAAAGCCTATTTCACCCTAGAAAAAGAGGGATTTGCCACGCTGACCGAAAAGCGGAGCGAGTTTCTCGCCTACGCAAAGCCGGTCACCACTGAAGCCCAGGCGATGGCGTTCGTGGAGCAGATCCGAAAGAAATATCCCGACGCCAGACATACCGTCTTTGCCTATCTCCTCTCCTCTGGCGGGATGCGTTACAGCGACGACGGCGAACCCCAGGGAAGCGCTGGAATGCCCGTGCTGGACATTATTCGTAAGGGCGGATTTACCGACGCGGTGATCACCGTCACCCGCTACTTCGGCGGCATTTTGCTGGGCACAGGCGGACTGGTGCGCGCCTACTCGGGCGCCGCCAAGCTGGCGGTGGCAGAGGCGGAGATCGTGGAGCTGATCCCCTACGATCTCGTCCGCCTCTCAGTGGATTACAGTCTGTATCAGCGCGTCCTGTACGAGCTGAAGAACTATCTTGCTACCGAGGAATCCACCGATTTTGGCGCGGAAGTTACTCTCACCCTCGCTCTTCCCACCGAATACACCCGCCCCCTGCAGGAGAGGCTGATTGCCCTCACCAATGGCAAGGTCGGCGGGGAAGTGGTGGGCAGTCGCTATGGCAGACGGGTGTGAATTTAATGAAAACGCAGGGGCGCTTGTCGCCCCTGCATCCTTTGTCTGTTATCCTGTGTAAACAAATTGTGAATTTTTGAAAATCACCCTCCCAAAAAAGGGTTTTTCAAGATTCGTAGCGTATATTATATATGTAACGATAGAGAAGGAGGAATCTGTATGTCTACCATCCGTGAAATGCTGGAAGAAAGAGAGCGGGAAACGCTGTCGAAGGGCGCTTGTCTGTCCTCAAAGACCCGTGGCAGAGCCGAGCCGCTTCGTCCCGACGATCTGCGCACAGAATTTCAGCGGGACCGCGATCGCATTACCCACAGTAAGTCCTTTCGCCGTCTGATGCACAAGACGCAGGTCTTCCTCTCCCCCGAGCATGATCACTACCGCACCCGACTGACCCACACACTGGAGGTCACCCAGATCGCACGTACCATCGCCCGTTCTCTGCGGCTAAACGAGGATCTTGCCGAAGCCATCGCGCTGGGTCACGATCTCGGTCACACCCCCTTCGGTCACGCAGGCGAGCGAGTGTTGCAACGCTGCTTCGATCCCGATTTCTCCCACAACGCCCAGTCTCTGCGCGTAGTGGACAAGCTGGAGCGGCTGAATCTCTGCTTTGAGGTGCGTGACGGTATCCTCCACCACGCAGGCTCGGGCAGAGCCGAGACGCTGGAGGGGCGCATCGTCAATATTGCCGACCGTATCGCCTATATCAACCACGACATCGACGACGCCGTCCGCGCGGGGGTGCTCAGTAATGACGATATACCTATCGGGCTTCGCACTCGTTTGGGTGAGACCCACGGTCAGCGGATCGATACCATGGTGCGCGGTGTGATCGCGGGCAGCAACGACGAGGACATCCGCATGGAGGAGAACCTTTGGAAGGATACGCTGGATCTGCGGGCTTTCCTGTTCAAATCGGTCTATTACAATCCGGTCGCCAAGGGTGAGGAGAGCAGGGCAGAGGCGATGCTTTTGACGCTCTACGAATACTTCTCGGAAAATCCCGACGAGATGCCTTCGGAATTTCGGCTCACCGTGCTGGAGGAGGGCATCCCCCGGGCAGTTGCCGATTACATCTCGGGCATGACCGACCGTTACGCCATCAATCTGTACAAGGATCTGTTCATTCCCAAGGTATGGAGCGCTGGAATCTGACGCGCCCCCTGTTCAAACGCTTACAAAGGAGGAGTCATAATGCCGTTAATCGACCAGTCGGTGATCGAAGAGATCAAGCTGCGTGCCAATATCGAAGACGTGATCTCTTCCTACGTCCAGCTGAAGCGGGCAGGCTCCAACTATCAGGGACTTTGTCCCTTCCACAGCGAGAAATCTCCCTCCTTTACCGTATTCCCCGGAACCTCCAGCTTCTACTGCTTCGGTTGCGGAGCGGGCGGCGACGTAATCCACTTCGTCCGCAGAGCGGAGAATATGGACTACCCCTCAGCGGTGGAGTTTCTAGCCAAGCGGTACGGGATTCCCATTACGCTGGACAAAAAAGAGCAAGCCGAAAATGCCCGACGCGAGCGGGTGCTTGCCATGAACAAAGAGGCCGCGCGCTTCTTTCATCAAAAGCTGTTTGCGCCCGAGGGCGCGGAGGGACTTCGCTATCTTACCGAGAACAGACGGCTGCCGTTGCCGCTGATTCGACACTTCGGACTGGGCTTTGCACCTAATGTGGGATGGTCGTTAACTGACCATCTGCGAAAAAAAGGCTATACCGACAGCGAGATGGCGTCCGCATTCCTTTGCGGCATCAGCCAGAAGACCGGCAAGCCTTACGATTACTTCCGCAACCGCGTCATCTTTCCCATCATTGACGTGCGGGGCGACGTGGTTGCCTTCGGCGGAAGAGTTATGGACGACTCTAAGCCGAAATACCTGAACTCGTCCGACACCCCCGCCTTCAAGAAGAGCCGAAATCTGTTTGCTCTCAACTTCGCACGTAAGAGCGAAAATGATACGATGATCCTTTGCGAAGGTTACATGGACGTTATTGCCCTCCATGGCGCGGGATTTTCAAACGCTGTTGCCACATTGGGTACCGCCATCACCCCCGAGCAGGCACGGATCTTCGCC
>JAFTPF010000131.1 GCA_017463445.1 Clostridia bacterium | reverse complement strand
CTTCAGGCAGTTCCTTGTGCCCCGGTTGCGGAGCCAAGACCGTCTTGCCCCTTGCACAACCGCCGATTCCTAACATGACCTCCCCCTCCGCGCAACCGCCTGTATTAACAATGTCAGAACCACCTGTGCAATCCACGGAGTTCGCAGTTTCCGACGCAACAGCGGCACAAGCACCAAACGCCGAAATCCCCGTAACACTAACTAACTCCCCTGCGGAAGGATGTACCCCGAAGCAAGATCCGGGTGAAATCTGTATAAATTGTAATACGATTCTCTCTTCTGCGCAAGCGTTTTGCCATGTCTGCGGCACCCGCAAACCACCGCGCAATATATGTCCCAACTGTAATACGAAAAACACTTCACAAGCAGCATTCTGCGTATCTTGCGGATCTCGGTTGCAGGGCAACGCTTTCACATATGGCTACACGGATCGGTCTCGCACTCCCTCTCTCCGTAACATTAAAATTTCAAAACCCCACTTCCTTTCGCGAATCCTGATTTTAATCGTATCATTCCTTTTGCTGATATCTTCGTTTTTACCCGTATTTAACAGCGAAATTGAGATGGACGATCACACGGTAACCATCGACCACAGTGCTTGGGACGGGATCGTTCTGTTTATGGATTCCTTCCATCAAATGAGTACAGGCGAGTTGGATGACTCCATGCTTTACGAAGACTTTAGAAGTCAAATGGAGGAAATTAACGAATCCGTTGAAAAACTGGAGGATAAATACGATGATGAATGGGAAGACCACTTCTCATATGATTCTCTCAGTCCATTAATTAAATTAGAGTTTCGGTTATTATATCGCTCCGAGTACATAGAGCCTACCCTTAACATGGGAATTTGTGCGCTTATAGGCTTGTTGTATATTATTCTGACTGCGTGGGGATTCATTAGTTCACTCCGCTCTTTCCTTTCTGCGTTCAAAAACAATTCTACGGTTTTAGCAAGCAAATCTCTCAAATGGCTCGCTTTGATTCCCGCACATTTGCTTGTGTGGTTTGCCGCCTTTAATGTGTCCGGCTATTCAATCGAAGGCAGCGAGATAAGCGTCTTCGACGTAGTCACCTACGATAGTACGCCAAGCTTCAATTGGATACTGGCATTCATCGCAGCCCTGATAACCGTTATCGCCATTATTGCGTTCAAATATTGGAATACACCGTTCACTCAAAGAAACCGAAAGAATCTGATCAAGCGCAGTATTGTTTGTGCGCTCGCTTTTATCTTGGTGCTTTTTACTATAGCACCGATTTTCTATGTATCTGCTGACACGGAGCGCTCTGTATCCCCCTCCACAACCTTTGATGCGACCCTGTTCGAATCCCTTGTACTGAGCGATGCTGAAAAATACGAAATTGTAAGATCCGAAACATATACCAATTACGACTATTATTGGAACGGAAGCTACATGGAAACGTATCCCAAATATGTGACTCTCACCTCTCGTCAGCGAATGATTCAAACCATAGAAAATTTATTTGACAGGTTAGACCGCTATAATGCATACCAAATTAAAAATCATGAAGCAGATTATTGCATACAGTCCTTGATTATATTCAAAACATTGGGGTTTGGTGCATATAGCTTTTCATGGGCTTTTGGACTTGGCGGAACAGCCATCATCATCGTTGCTTTGTGTGCCGCATTACTAATATGGAAAAATCTATATGCATTAGCAACTGATACTGCCCCCAAAAAGCGATGGACTATTCCAATCAAAATTCTTCTCGTTTTAACCGCAGTCGGAGTATTGGGAGTCATCAGCATCATATCCGTATTGGCAACGCTCAACGTCAATGAGAACGGATTCCTTGTTATTCCGCATATTAATAGTGTTCTACTGCTCGCCGTTTCGATCGCGCTGGCTTGCGTCCCCATGGGAAAAACCAAGGAATCTGCTCCCGTAGTTTCTGATCAGTAACCATTTCAACTGCCCGTGTTTGACACACGGGCAGTTTTGCTTTTTTACAATTCTCCGCCCGCATTTTTTTCGCTCCTTCTATCAAAAACCGTTGACTTTTTTTTGTTTTTGTGCTATGATAACCTTGTATGATTATATATAAATAAGAAAGGTTATCTATCATGAGCAAATACATCCTTTCCGCTTTTGCCGATGAGGCCAGCCCTCTCTTCTACGAGCAGATCGACGCCATGCGCGAGTCGGGCATCACCCACCTGGAAATGCGGGGTGTCAACGGCAGAAACATCTCCTCCATGACCCGTGAAGAGGTCCGCTGTGCAAAGTATATGCTGGATCAGGCGGGGCTCTCGGTCTGGTCCATCGGCTCTCCTATGGGCAAGATCAGGATCTCCGATCCCTTTGAGCCTCATTTGGACAGCTTCAAGCGGCTTCTGGATGCTGCCGTCACCTGCGAAGCATCGGTGATGCGCATCTTCTCCTTCTACGATGTGAAGACCGACGCCGACAAGACCGAAGCCATCGTTCGCCTGCAGAAGCTGGCGGAGACCGCTAAGGGAAGCGGCGTGCTCCTCTGCCACGAAAACGAAAAGGGCATCTACGGCGATACCGCCGAGAACTGCGTAGAAATTCTGAACGCCGTTCCCGAGCTGGGTAGCGTCTTTGATCCCGCTAACTTCATTCAGTGCGGTGTAGATCCCCTGACCGCATGGGGAATGCTGTCCGAAAAAACCACCTACCTCCACATCAAGGACGCACTCACGGACGGCAGAGTGGTTCCCGCAGGCTGCGGTGTGGGTAATCTCCCTGCTATCGTCGCCGATTTCGGTGCGCGCGGCGGAAAGGTGCTCTCTCTGGAGCCTCATCTCACCGTATTCAAGGGACTTGCAGATCTGGAAGAAGATCAGAAGACCGACATCGATCCCTACTCCTACCCCAGCGCACGGGACGCCTTCCGTGTTGCCGCTGACGCCATCCGCGGCATCGTGGAGCAGATCGGATGAGCTACGATCTGAACCTGTATCTGAAGTCCGCGCCCACGCTGACACCCGAGGCCTTTGCCGAGACCTGCAAGCTATTCGGACTGACGGTGGAATGCTGTCCCGGTTTCACACTGGACGGCACCATATTCCCCCTGTGCGCAAAGTTCGGGAAGGTATTTTCGGATGATCCCCGAAGCTATTTGGCGGCAGTAGAGTTTTCCGCCATGGTTACCGACGAGCCGATTCCCATCAAGTTATCCGTCCCTAAGAAAAAGTGGTGGCAGCTGAAAAAGCCGAAAGGCGAAGAGATCGTCTTCCCTGTCGGCAGCAGCAATCTGTTTTTTTCCTGCGGGATCGACACCCTGGAAATTCCCCTCGCCCTGCTGATCGCCTGCGCTGTTGCCGGCGAGAATGGGGTACTGGACAATCCCCAGAGCGGCCGGTACTTCATCGGACAATCAGCGATCGCTGCTGAGATCACTCGTTTGTTGGACGAGATTCGCGCCACCCCCGAGGATCGGCTCTATCTCCACGAATTTGAAGAGTGGATCTGATTAGACGAAATTTTTATTGTACATACACAGTTTGGAGGCTATTATGAGAAAAATCAAAATCGGTGTGATCGGAGTCGGAAACATGGGCTCCGGACACGCCAGAATGTTCACAAACGGCGAATGTCCCGAGTTTGAGCTGACCGCCATCTGCGACATCAAGCCCGAGCGTGCCAAGCAGATCGCAGACGAGTGCGAAAAGCGTCTTGCCGAAAAAGGAGAGGAGCGGAAGATTGCTCGCTTCACCGATGCTATTGAAATGCTGGACAGCGGTTTGATCGAAGCGGTTACCGTTGCTACTCCCCACTACGACCATCCCACCTACGTGATTGCCGCCATCGAGCGGGGAATTCACGTGGTTTCCGAGAAGCCCGCCGGCGTTTACACCAAGGCTGTCCGTGAGATGAACGCCGTTGCCGACGCGCATCCCGAAGTGTGCTTTGCGATGATGTTCAATCAGCGTACCGATCCTCTCTACATCAAGATGAAGGAAATTTTGGAATCCGGTGAGCTGGGCCGTATGAAGCGTGTAAACTGGATCATCACCAACTGGTACCGTCCTCAGAAGTATTACGACTCCGGTGCATGGCGTGCTACCTGGAGCGGTGAGGGCGGCGGCGTGCTGCTTAACCAGTGCCCCCACCAACTGGATCTGTGGCAATGGCTCTGCGGCATGCCCGTAAAGATCGACGCTCACCTCCACTACGGAAAGTGGCACGACATTGAGGTCGAGGACGATGTGACCGCTTATGCTGAGTACGCAAACGGCGCTACCGGTGTGTTCATCACCTCCACCGGCGACGCTCCCGGCTCCAACCGTCTTGAGATCCTCTGTGACGGCGGCAAGCTTCTCTGCGAGAACGGCAGACTGATCCTTTGGAAGAACGAAATGCCTGAGTCTGAATTTACCAATCAGGCGCCCCACTCCTTCGCGGCTCCCAAGAACGAGCGGATCGACCTCACGCCCGAGGGCGGTGCTCCCCAGCACGTGGGCGTGTTCAACGCCTTTGCCGCACACCTGCTCCGCGGTGAGCCTCTCATCGCCAAGGGACAGGAGGGCATCAACGGCTTGACCATCTCCAATGCCATGCACCTGTCCTCCTGGCTGGGCAGACCCGTAGAGCTTCCCTTCGACGAGGAGCTGTACTACGAAGAGCTGAAGAAGCGTATCGCAACCTCTCGCCGTAAGGAGAACGTTACCGAGACGGTGACCGACACCTCCGGTAGCTACGGCGGCGCAAAATAAACCGATTTTAGGGAAGTGATCCGCCCTGCGGATCGCTTCCCTTCTCCCCCCTTTGAATGAACGGTTCTGCAAGAGCGATTCACACGCCTTCCAATTGCTCCTACACAACCGATCATTTTTCACCCGTTTTGCAAAAATTGCAGAATCCCCCAAAATCCACACGAAACACACAGAAGTTGAGGTAATTATGGCACTTTCTCCCATGATGCAACAGTATCTGGAAGTCAAAAAACAATACGGCGACGCCATCGTCTTCTATCGGCTGGGCGACTTTTACGAAATGTTCTTCGACGACGCAAAGCTGGTCTCGAAAGAGCTGGAGCTGACCCTCACCGGACGTCAGTGCGGCGAGGCGGAGCGTGCGCCTATGTGCGGCGTGCCCTACCACTCCGCCGACACCTACATCGGCAGACTGGTGGAGCGGGGTTACAGCGTGGTCATCTGCGAGCAGGTCGAGGATCCCGCCACCGCTAAGGGACTCGTCCGCCGTGAGGTGGTGCGCATCGTCACTCCAGGAACCGTCACCGATCCCGCCCAGCTTTCCGAGGGCGTGAACAATTACCTTGCCGCCCTTTGGCTTGGAGAGGACAAGACCGCACTTGCCCTTGCCGACGTTTCCACCGGTGAGATCCGTGCCACGATCATTGACAGCACTCCCGACGCTATCGTCAGCGAGCTTGCCGTCTACTCCCCCCGGGAGATCTTGGTTAGCCGCGAACCCACCGACGCACTGCGAGGGATGCTCTCCCTGCGCTTCAAGGCGGTGGTGAACGTCACCTACGCCGACCGATTCGCTTCCGCAGAGGGCAAGGACAAGCTCCGCTCGCTCTTTGCTTTTTCGGAAGACGAGCTGTCGGGCGTTGCCGACCCCATCCTCGCCGCACTGGCAGGACTGATCGCCTATATCAACGACACCCAAAAGACCGACCTTTCCTATCTGAAGCGTCCCCTGTTCTACGAGGGCGGACAGTATCTGGAGATGGATGTAAACACCCGCCGTAATCTGGAGCTTTGCGAGACTCTGCGCAACAGGGACAAGCGCGGCTCCCTATTGTGGGTACTGGACAAGACCGAGACCTCTATGGGCGCGCGTCTGCTCCGCGGCTGGATCGAACAGCCACTTCGTCAGGTTCCGCTGATCCTGCGCCGTCAGGCGGCGGTAAAGGAGCTGTACGACGATTTCGTCCTGCGGGACGAGCTGACCGAGGCGCTCCGAGGACTGCTGGATCTGGAGCGGCTGATGACCCGCGTGGTTAACGGCACCGCAGGCAGCAAGGACATGGTCGCCATTGCGCGGACGCTGTCGGTACTGCCCGTCATCAAGCGGCTTCTTGCCGATTGCAAGAGCGGCGAGCTTTGTGAGATCGTCGCCACATCCGATACTGTCGAGGACATCACAGCGCTCATCGGTGCTACCATCGTGGACGATCCACCCTTCTCGGTTCGTGAGGGAGGCTTCATTCGCTCGGGCGTCAACGCCGAGCTGGATCGCCTCCGCGACATCCTGAACAACTCCAAGGACTACCTTGCGGGTATCGAGGAGCGGGAGAAGGAAGCCACCGGCATCAAGAACATGAAGATCGGCTACAACCGCGTCTTCGGCTATTATATTGAAGTATCCAAATCCAACATCCCCGACGTACCGAAGGAATGGATCCGCAAGCAGACCCTGACCACCGGCGAGCGTTACATCACCGAGGAGCTGAAGCAGCTGGAGACCACCATTCTGGGCGCCAACGACAAGATCTGCGCCATCGAGTACGGCATCTTCCAGAAGCTCCGCGAAAAGCTCACCGAAAACGTCCGCCGCATCCAAAAGGCGGCAGAGATCATCGCCAAGGTGGACGTCTACCGATCCCTTGCGCTGGTCGCCGCGGGCAACGGCTACACCTGCCCCGAGGTGGACATCGGATTTACCGTTCAGATTAGAGACGGACGCCATCCCGTGGTGGAGCAGTTCGTGGGCAGCGATTTCGTCCCCAACGATACCCTGCTGGACATCGAGCAGAACAAGCTTCTGATCATCACCGGCCCCAACATGGCGGGCAAGTCCACCTATATGCGCCAGACCGCTCTGATCGTGCTGATGGCGCAGATCGGCTCCTTCGTTCCCGCCGCCGAGGCGCGGATCGGCATCGTGGATCGCCTCTTCACCCGTGTGGGCGCATCCGACGATCTGGCATCGGGACAGTCCACCTTCATGCTGGAGATGAACGAGGTGGCATACATCCTCAAAAACGCCACCTGCCGCTCGCTGATCGTCTACGACGAAATCGGCAGAGGCACCTCCACCTTCGACGGAATGTCCATGGCGCGCGCCATTGCCGAGTACACCGCAGGCAAAAAGATCGGCGCACGTGCTCTCTTTGCCACCCATTATCACGAGCTCACCGAGCTGGCAAACACCCTCCCCGGTGTAGTCAACTACCACATCACCGCCCGCAAAAAGGGAGACGGCGTCATCTTCCTACGCAAGATCGTGCGGGGAGCTGCAGACGACAGCTACGGCATCGAGGTTGCCTCTTTGGCAGGCGTACCGAAGGAGGTCATTCGCCGCGCCAAGGAAGTGCTGGCGACGCTGAACGAGGGCGGCACGCTGTCCTCGCCCAAGAAAAAGCAGGCGGAGGACGCCCTCGAGACCATCTCTATCGAGGACTACATCGGCGGCGAGATCAAGGATCGCATCCGCTCGCTGGACATCAATCAGATGACCCCGATGGAAGCCTTCAACCTCATCTGGGAGCTGAAAAAGCTGCTGGAAAAGGGATAAGCGTTCTACGTAGGAGAAGCAAGTCCCTCCCCTACCGAGTTAAAGTGAATATTTGCACACAGTGCACCTCCCTCCACTATATGGACAATTGTTTGTTTTTCGACAAAGCCGAAAAACTTCCGCATTTATTCTTTATTCTTCATTCCTTAATTCTATGAAAGGAGCTTCTTATGGGTATCATCAACGTACTGGATTTCCAGGTCGCCAACCTCATCGCCGCTGGCGAAGTGGTGGAGCGTCCCGCTTCTGCCGTTAAGGAGCTTCTGGAAAACGCGCTGGACGCGGGCGCTACCGAGATCACGGTAGAGATCAAGCGAGGCGGCTCCGCCTTCATCCGCGTGTCCGATAACGGCTGCGGCATGGCACGGGAGGATATGCCCATCGCCATCCGCCGACACGCCACCAGTAAGATCGCCACCGAGCGAGATCTGGACGGCATCACCACCCTCGGCTTCCGTGGGGAGGCACTTGCCGCTATCTCATCGGTCTCCACCATGCGCATTATGTCCCGCCGCCGTGAGGACGCGGTTGGTACCGTCCTCACCGCAGAGGGCGGACTGGTCACCGATCTCTCGGATGCGGGATGCAAGGTCGGCACTACCGTCATCGTGGAGGAGCTGTTCGCCAACGTCCCCGCCAGACGGAAGTTCCTCAAAAAGGACAGCTCCGAGGCAATGGCAGTGGCGTCCATCGTAGAAAAGCTTGCCCTCTCCCGTCCAGACATCGCCTTCAAGTTCATCTCCGACGGAGCACTAAAGCTCCAGACCCGAGGCGACGGAAAGGTGGGCGGTGCCATCTATGCGGTTATGGGACGCGAGTTCGCCTCCAAGCTCATCGAGGTAAACTCCCTTACCGACGGCATCGAGGTACGGGGCTATATCGGTACGCCCATCAACGTCCGTGCCAACCGCAATTTCCAGAATTTCTTCTTAAACAATCGCTATATCAAATCGAAAACCGCCACGGCGGCGCTGGAACAGGCCTTCGACTGTTATATGGAGACCGAAAAGTTCCCCTGCTGTGTTCTGCATATCTATATCCATCCCTCTTTCGTGGACGTGAATGTTCACCCCACCAAGATGGAGGTGAAGTTCTCCAACGAGCGGCTGGTCTTTGACGCGGTCTACTGCGCCGTCCGCAACGCGCTGGAGGAAGCCACCGACCGCCCCGAGATCAAGTTCGAGCCCCATCATATGACCCCCGAACAGCGCAGCATCTACAATGCCTTCGTTCCGGTCTACGATCGTATCTCGGACGCTGATGGGAAAACGCTGACGCAAAAGCAGCTCTTCGACGACACGCCCGAGCCTGGTTCGCAGGCAGAAGGCGAAAAGCAGGAGCCCTTGAAGCAACTGCCGCAGGAGCCGCCTCGTTTCTTGCCGCAGGAGCCGTCCCCAATTCCGACGCAGGAGCTCCCGCAATATCTCCCCCCTGCACCTCCCCCTCCCACAGAGGCGGACGCGCCTCCCGTAAAAGGCGGGCTGACCCTCACACTGGACGATCTGGCAGACGCCGCCGCGCCCGAGGACACACCCGTGCCGACGGCAACGACCGCACCTGCCATCGCCGAGGACAAGCCTGCCCCGGCGGTCGAGCCTGCGTATAATCCCCTCTTCGCCGATCTGCAGTTCGAGGATATTTCCGTCCCCCCCGCAGAGCGCACACCGTCCGTTGCGCCCGCAGAGCCGTCCGCGCCCGAAACCGCCGAAGTGACGCCTCCGCTGACCGAGGTCTTCGGCAGTATGGGTGAACCCGGCAGCTTCCTCTTCAGCCTGTCGGCAGGCGCGGAGCGAAGAGCAGACGCCGAAGAAAAGCCCTACCGCATCCTGGGTACTGCCTTCCACGCCTACGTCTTTGTGGAGAGCGAGGACGCCGTCCTGCTGATCGACAAGCACGCCGCCCACGAGCGCATCCTATTTGAGGACATGAAGCGGATCATGCGGGAGCAGGCAGGTACGCTCCAGCTTCTGATGTTCCCGTTGGAGATC
Organism: Clostridia bacterium; assembly: GCA_017463445.1. Taxonomy (GTDB): domain Bacteria; phylum Bacillota; class Clostridia; order Oscillospirales; family CAG-272; genus CAKSQF01. The sequence goes on along the minus strand of JAFTPF010000131.1, from coordinate 6,545 downwards.
CCCGTAGGCAAAGAAGAGATCGCCGCTGCCGAGGAGTATCGGGCCGAGATCGCCGCCGCAGGCTTTGCCTTCGAGGTGAGCGAGGAGACCTCCACCCTCTACTGCACCCAGATCCCTTCCCTGCTGACCACCGACCGCGCCGCCGATCTCTTGGTGGCAATGATCGGTGCGCTGGCAAACGGCACCGGCTCGGTAGACGTGACCCGTAATACCTACTTCGAGGAAGCACTCTACCAAGCCTCCTGCAAGGCCGCAGTTAAGGCAGGACGCATCGATAAGGACGAGGACATCGCTTGGGTGGTGGCAAGACTGTTTGAGACCCCCGACATCCTCTACTGTCCTCACGGACGCCCCGTTGCGCTGGTGCTGAAAAAGTCCCGCATCGAGCATTATTTCAAGAGAACCTGATTTTAGAAAGGAAAACACGACTGTTCTTCGTGTAGTAATCGTATGTTCAAAGTAATCAAAAAAGAAGGAAGAGCCCGCCGCGGTCAAATGGAGACCGTCCACGGCACCATCGAGACCCCCGTTTTCATGAACGTCGGCACCTCCGCCGCCATCAGAGGCGGTGTGAGCGCAGAGGATCTGAAGGAGCTGGGCTGTCAGGTAGAGCTTTCCAACACCTACCACCTCCACATCCGTCCCGGTGACGGCATCATCAAGGGTCTTGGCGGTCTGCACAAGTTTATGAACTGGGATCGCCCCATCCTCACCGACTCGGGCGGATTTCAGGTCTTTTCGCTGGCCAAGCTCCGCAAGATCAAGGAGGAGGGCGTGACCTTTGCCTCCCATATCGACGGCAAGCGCATCTTTATGGGTCCCGAGGAGTCTATGCAAATCCAGTCCAATCTGGGCTCCACCATCGCCATGGCATTTGACGAGTGCATCGAGAACCCCGCCGAATACCGCTATGTGAAAAACTCCATCGAGCGCACCACCCGCTGGCTCCACCGCTGTAAGGCGGAGATGGCACGGCTCAATTCCCTGCCCGGCACAGTAAATCCCCATCAGATGCTTTTTGGCATCAACCAGGGCTCCACTTACGACGATCTGCGCATCGCCCACATGGAGCAGATCGCCGAGCTGGATCTGGACGGCTACGCCATCGGCGGTCTTGCCGTGGGCGAGGCGGCGGAGGATATGTACCACGTCATCGAAACTGTGGAACCCTATATGCCAGCCAACAAGCCCCGCTATCTGATGGGCGTCGGCACGCCCCAGAACATTCTGGAAGCTGTTCACCGCGGCGTAGACTTCTTCGACTGCGTTATGCCCTCCCGAAACGCGCGCCACGGCAATCTCTTCACCTGGGAAGGCAAGCTGACCATCCTCAACAACCGCTTCCTGTCCGACAACCGCCCAATCTCCAAATCCTGCGGCTGTCCTGCCTGCAAGAACCACTCCCGCGCCTACATCCGCCACCTATTGAAGGCCGACGAGATGCTGGGCATGCGCCTCTGCGTTATGCACAACCTCTACTTCTACAACGATTTGATGCAGAAGATCCGCGACGCGCTGGACGGCGACTACTTCGAGAGCTTCTATCAGAAGTACGTGAACAAGTTGGCAGAACGGGTAGACGACTGATCCGATTCACCGCAGAAAGCCCCGCATCTGTGATGCGGGGCTTTCGCTTCGTTAATGCGGGATCAGCAATACCGTGGGAAGCGTTCCCTCGGGGATACTGTTGGCTGATAGGATCACGCTTTGCGAAATACGATACCGCTTGGCGATATCCCACAGCGTCTCTCCCGGTGCGGGATAGCAGAGCGTGACCGAGTCGGTGTCAGAGGGGAGCCGTCCGTCGGCAGGCTGTACGCTTCCCACATAAGTGACCGTCCCCGTCTCCATCGCAAAGCCGCTGATCTTCCCTACAAGTCTCACCTTGAGGGTGTCGCCTTCAATGACCGCCGCAGGAGAGACAGTGCAATGGAAACGGCAAAAGCAAAGCTCGCCCGACGAGGTGGTCAGCGGGAAGTTCTCGATGAGCTGTACACTGATCGGCGCACCGTCGGCATTGGTACCGAGGATAGTGATCTGAGCGGTGCAATGGAGGACGAGTCCATCATCGCTCTGCTCGTGTGAGTCCACCGTCATCTGCACGGCGGTATGCAGGATCGACGTCATTCCGCCGCGCTCCCCTTCCACGGAACGGTCATATTCCCGCGACATTCCCGTTACTCCGGAGAGCAGGTTCACGCTTTCGGTACGAGTGGCGGTGGGGATCTCTACCGAATAGCAATCCACAGGACGGGTGCAGGCCACCTTCCACGCCGCCGCTACCCGAACGGAATAGGTAAAGTCCAGCTCCACGCCGCGAGCTTCGCCCGCCGCATCTTCCACAGGTAGAACGTTGATCTGCTCGGGGATCAGCATCACACGGCAAAGTGCGTCCGCAGGGACATCGCCCTGCACGCTGCTGCGAATGGGGAACGCAATGTTCGCATACTGCACCCTGCCATCGACAGTCAGGTAGAACAGGTGCAACAGTCCGCTTCCGCCGAATCGCACCTCCCCCTCTCCCGCCTCGCAAGAGGTGACCTCCAGCTGCAGATCGCTCCAGACGATCTCAGAGATGGGTGGCTCCTGTCCCAGCATCAGATCCTCCGAAGCCTCGATCCCTTCTTCGCTCCATTGTCTGAGCTGCCAACAGGTGACGGTTTGCAGCTTCTTTTCCAGCGTCACCCCCGACAGCTCGGCGGCAAGGGAGGGCTCGTCGTCGCAACGCACGAACAGGAAGGGCGTCACGGTCAGCCGTCCGCGGATCGCCAGCTTGCGGGGATTCTGCGCCCGCGCACTCACTGAATCCAGCACCGTGTCGGAGACGACGGTGTATTCACCTTCCTCAGCCGAAAAGGGCATCTGTCCAGCATAGTCCAGCGCAAATCGGACGGTATGCAGTGCACCCTCCTCGTCTGCAAACAGCACAGATGCGTACAAAACTCCTTCCGTCTGGAGCTTACCCGCGGAAAAAACGGTCCGCCCCGGGTTGACGGTTGCAGAAGTATAAAGGATACGGTGGATATCGGGATAAGAATCGGGGAGGATGCAGTCTTTTGCCGCCTCCGGATGTAAGATCGGGCAGTTTTCCGCCCTCCGCCACAAAGACGGCGCTTGATAGTATTCCATATATTCGCTCCTTGCATGGTTTTTCTGCACTACTCTATGCGAGAAGCCATTATAATATGCTATTCCGACAGACTCGGATGGGCATTCAGATGCTCTTGGATTTTTTTCAGTGCCGCTTTCTCGATACGGGAAACATACGACCGCGAGATTCCCAGCCCTGCGGCGATCTCCCGCTGGGTCAGCGGAGGCGCCCCCGTCAGCCCGTAGCGGAGGATCAGGATCTGCCGCTCTCTGGGTGTCAATCCCTCTTTAATGAACCGCTTGGCACGGGTGGAGGTGATCTTCACGAAGATGTCCTCGGCGATGGTATCGTCCACGCTGATGATGTCGATGTAGGTCAGCGGATTTCCGTCTTTGTCCACGTCGATGGGCTCGGACAGCGAAACCTCGCATTGGGTCTTCTTTTGGGAGCGGAAATACATCAGAATCTCATTTGCTATCCTCGCATAGCGGCTCCAAAAAACCGTCGAAAGACTCCGTCGTAAGATCGGGGATCTCGTCGTCCCCCGTCGAACCCAGTAGATAGAGGTGAACGTCCGCTCCATCCCACACAATTCGCTTCACCAATGAGCGAATGGCGTTTCGTTTTTGCTGAACGCTCATCTCGTCAACGGTACCGGAAAAGCTTGCAAGGGTCTGACGAATCAGATTAAATTCCAGATCGGTAAGCTCGTTTTGTGCATTCAGCGCTTCCAGCTCGGACAGTCGGTTGCGTAGCGCTTCCCCGTCCTTATGAAGCTCACCGATCTGCTCCAGCACGTAGGATTCCGAAACGCTACCGCTGATCTTCGCCAGCGTAGCAACCAGATTTTTGATTTCCTTTTCATTGGCGGCAATCTTCTCCCGCACGCTTGCAATCTCTGCATCGTATTCGTCTTGTTGACCGGCGATCGTTTTCTTCGCTTCCGTCAAATGCTTGGCGTAATCAGAGCCATCCCATCCTTCGCCCAGCTTTTTGATTTCCGCGATCACCATAGCGTCCAGCAAATTGCCGCTGATGTTCTTCATCTGACAAAGACAACTGCGGCTGCGCTCCTTGGTTGCACACAAATAGGAATAGATATACTCGCCCTTAGCATTCACTCGATTACTGAGTTTGGGGCGCATATAATCGCCACAAGCCTTGCACCGTAGCAGCCCCGAAACCAAAGCCACGTTACTGCGAGGCTTGCGATAGCTTTTCGACTTGTTCAGTGACAGCATATTCTGCACGTGCACCCAAGTCTTGCCGGGGATCACACCCTCGTGGGCGCCAACCGAAACGATCCATTCATTCATAGGCTTCGGTTGCTGAGCCTTTCCCTGCCGTTGCAAAGTGCGATTGTACGCCATAATGCCGTGGACTCCGTCAAAAGCCTCCTTCTCGGAGAACAGATCCACTTCGTTTTCAGTGAGATATTCATACGCCGCTTCATCGGCGATCATATAAACGGGATTGGTGAGAATCCCCTTTATGGCAAAGCGGGTAAACGATTTCCCTCGCTTGGTCGGTACACGGCTCTCCAAGAGATATTGATCCACCTTGGTCAGCGATCCGAATTCCACGAATTTTTCGAAGATCGTCTTTACTAGCGAGATCTCCTCGGGAATGATTTTCAGCTTGCAGGCTTTGCGCACCTTCCCGTCTACGGTTACTTTTGAAATGCTTTCCGACTCATATCCGGTGGGCGTCGTTCCGCCCAGCCAGCGACCGGTTTTCGCCAACTCGCTCATATTGTCCCGAATCCGCTCGGCGATGGTTTCCCGCTCCAGCTGGGAAAAGACCGATGCAATGTACATCATCGCCCGTCCCATAGGCGTGCTGGTATCAAACTGCTCCCGAATGGAAATGAAATCAATCTCCCGTTCGTTCAGATCTTCGATCAACTTAGCAAAGTCACCGATATTTCGGCTGATTCGGTCCAGACGGTAGACGATAATGGCATCGATCCGTTGCTTCTTCGAATCCTGCATCATCTGCTTGAACTGGGGACGCTCCAGCGTACCGCCGGAAAAGCCCTCGTCTTCGTACACGAGTGCGGCATCTGCCTCCTGTCGGCTATACTGTGTGGCGATATATTGGCGGCAAAGCTCAATCTGATTCTCGATACTCTCGCCCTTTCCCGTGAATTTGGATTTACGGGAGTAGATCACAAATTGCTTGCGATTGGATTTTTTCATAGTGCGCCTCCGATTGCGATGTGATTGTTCCTATTATATGATGGCTACTCAATCGGATCAAGGGTAAATGTGATACCGGACTGTGAATTTTATAGCAATTTTTTAGCAATTTTTTTGGAATACAACACGGTCGGTCTACATACAGAACCCGGGCATCGCAGCGCTATGGCTACGATGCCCGGGTTTATGTATATAATGTAGGGTACTTGCGATATCGCTTTAGTTTATTAAGATAATCATTTGATAAAACTTCTTTAAATCTTCAATGTTTTTATCAAACAAGCTAACATCACTCAAATCGAAAGCTCTTCTTAGTAAGGAACTTTAACTGCTTGGACATAAGTTCTCTTCCCTCAGCGATTTGTCCATTGATGTAATCCAGCCACTCCTCTCGGCTATTGGTATGAGACAACATTTCTTCGGCTTTGATTACTTCCTTCGGACGAACACTGTGTGCAATCGCATATTCCATAAGTGCCTTGCCTTTTTCAACATCGCCGGCGGTCATTGCTACTATTGCGTGATCCAAATCAATCACATGACCGTCTCTTTGGCGACAACCGGAATCTTTTCGATTCTCCAGCTTCCGAGCAAAATAATTCAAATCTGTCAACTGCTTAAAATCCGCAAATTGCAATAGCAAGTTGCGTCTTAATTTAAATTAATTATTTTTTGCTCCAAAGCGGTGCAAAAGATAATTAATTTCAAAACCAATTTTTGGCTTGAACAATATTTACTTTTTCAGTCATCTCATCGCCAATAATTGAATTTATTTTATTTGCACCCCCTCGATTCTGTTATAATATATATGAGATTGTTTCTGATGATTGGAGTACATCGCTGATTCTTGCGGATTGACCCGGTCCTATTTCCCGCATACGTCCGTCTAATCCAACATATGATTTACTGCATTATCATTAAGGAGTGATCTCTTATTAAGATTATCATCCACGCTTCCGACACCTCTGAAGCTCGCAAAAACATACATACCCGTGTGGTTGACCTCCACATTGACCATATCGTCCAACAACTCAACCGGCTGCACTGCCCGCAGAAACAAAAGCTCGAGCTGATCGACGCCATCATTACCACTATTTCGGAATCGAAAAACAATTGCAGATTGTAAAATGAAGTTGCACTACCCGATGGGGTAGAAATTTTCAAAAAAGAAAATCCATAGTAACAATTCCATGGTAGAATTGGAGTTGCCAAGACAACAATTCGAAAGGAAAGTCACTATGGACCACCTCAATTAT
>JAFTPF010000130.1 GCA_017463445.1 Clostridia bacterium | reverse complement strand
TCCCGCCTCAGACTCCACCCTCTTCCTTGGCTGTGGCTCTGCTAAATCGATTGCAAGTGTCATATTGATAATGTACCTACCAATATAAAGATTCTAATAAAGGAGACATCACAATGACTGCAAAAAACGAATGCGAAGGTCTGCTGGACGTGCTACTTCCCTTTGGCGAAGATCGGCTAAAGAAGTATAAGGAGTTTTATCCCTACGGTGCCGTTGTGCGCACCGACGGCACGGTGGAATTAACCCCCACCTATGATGGAAACGAACATCCCGATTCGACGGACGTCATCAATGATTTGATTCTCGTTCACAAATCACTTGCAGAAGAGGGAAAAATCAAAGTCAGCGGAATCGCTTGGAACGCAACGGTTCGAGATGCTAATGGAAAACCGTCCGACGCCATCATAGTCAGTCTGGAGCATCTCGATAACTATTCTGTCATCGTGGGAGAACCCTATACAATCGGCTTATTCAAGAAAGTTAAATTCGGTTCCATCTTCGCAATGGAAGGACGCCACGATATTTTCGGCTAATACTTTTCTCATTCTAATATTTTGCTTTTTGCTCCGCAAAAAGCGACCGTATTTATTCTCTATTCATTATTCTTTCATCTTTATTCATTATTCTTTCTTCTTTATTCTTTAATTTTACGAAAGGAGACGCAATTGAAAAAACTTCTCTACTACCTCTCCCCACACTACCCGCGGATGGCGGTGGGACTTTTCATCAAGACCGTCGGCACCGTGGTAGAGCTCTTCATCCCCTGGATCTTAGGCTATATCGTGGACTCAGTGCTTCCGACGAAGAATCGCACCGCCATCTACCTCTGGGGCGGCGCAATGCTCCTGCTGGCTGCCGTTGCCGTCTCCTTCAATATCATCGCCAACCGTATGGCGTCTGCCGTGGCAAGAGAAGCGACCCGCAAGATCCGCCACGATCTGTTCGCCAAGATCTCCTATCTGGACGCCGCAGATGTGGACAGGCTTTCCATCTCCTCGCTGGAGTCGCGGCTCACCGGCGATACCTACAACGTCAACCACATGATCGGTATGATTCAGCGCCTGGGCGTCCGCGCGCCTATTCTGCTGCTGGGTGGCATCACCGTCACCTTTCTGCAGGACGTACGCCTGACGCTGGTGATGGTGGCAACACTTCCCTTCATCGCGCTGTCGGTGTTTATCATTTCCAAAAAGGGCATTCCCCTCTTCACCGAACAGCAACGCGCGGTGGACGGCATCACCCGCGTGGTCCGCGAAAACGCCTCGGGCGTGCGGATCATCAAGGCGCTGGGCAAGTCGGATTACGAAAAGGAGCGATTTGATGGGGTCAACGCCGACGCCATCCGTCGGGAAAAGAAGGCGGGACTCACCATGTCCGCCACCAATCCGCTGATCACCCTCTTCCTCAATGCAGGACTTGCCGCCGTCATCGTGGTGGGCGCTCATCTGGTGGACGGAGGGCTCAGCGACGTGGGCAAGATCATGGCGTTTCTCTCTTACTTCACCATGATCTCCAACGCCCTGCTGGCGGTCTCCCGTATGTTTACCATGCTTTCTAAGGGCATGGCAGGCATGGGACGCATCTCCGAGGTGCTGGACATGGATCCCACCCTCTACGTTCCCGAGACCGACGAGGGTGCGCCCCCCTCTCCCTTCCGTCCCGATGACCGTTCGGTTCCCGTGGTGGAATTCCGAAACGTCACCTTCTCCTTCGGGGAGCGGGTGGTGCTAAAAGACATCAGCTTCGCCCTCTATCGGGGGCAGACGCTGGGGATGATCGGCGCGACGGGTAGCGGTAAGTCTACGATCATCGCCCTTCTGCTCCGCATTTACGCCCCCGATAGCGGCGAGATCCTGCTCTCGGGAACACCCATCGAAAAAATCCCCACTCCGAGACTTCGGGAGAAGATCGGCGTGGTATTCCAAAACGACTTCCTCTTTGCCGACACCATCCGGGAAAACGCATCCTTCGGCAGAGACGTTCCCGCGGACAAGCTGGCGGCCGCTTACGCCAACGCCCAGGCAGAGTACATCGCTCACTATCCCGAGGGCGACGAGCATCTCCTGGAGATCAAGGGCGCCAACCTCAGCGGCGGTCAGAAGCAGAGACTGCTCATCGCTCGCGCGCTGGCAGGTCAGCCCGATCTGCTGATCCTGGACGATTCCTCCTCTGCGCTGGACTATAAGACCGACGCACGACTTCGTGCAACCCTGCGGCGGGAGTACGGCTCCACCACCACCGTTCTGGTGGCACAGCGCATCTCCTCCATCGCCCACGCCGACCTGATCCTGATGCTGGATGCGGGTGAGATCATCGGCAGAGGCGATCACGACCACCTTCTCCGCACTTGCGCTCCTTACAAGGAGATCGCCGACACGCAGATGGGAGGGATGACGCTTGCAGAGTAAGAAAACCGCTCCCGTGACGCCAGCCCCTGTGTCTGAAAAGGCACCCCGCATGAAGAAGAGCGCGGTCATCCTGCGCCTCTTGTCCTATCTGTGGGAGCACAAGATCTGGCTGGCTATCGCCGCTCTGCTGACCATCGCCGCCAACGTCATCGCCCTCTGGGGTCCCGACCTTGCAGAGGACGCCATCGACGCTATCAAGGGGCCCGGCGACGTGGACTTCGATACCGTTTACCAAAAGGGTATCGCCATGCTCCTGTGCTACGCCATCTCTGCCGCACTGTCCTTCGTGCTGTCGGCGGTGATGATCCATCTGTCCAAAAAGGTGGTCTATCAGATGCGCAGACAGGTATTCGAGCATCTGGTGGATCTGCCCGTGGGCTACTTCGACCGCAATCAGACCGGCGATCTCATCAGCCGTCTGACCTACGACATCGACACCATCAACGCTTCCCTGTCCAACGATCTGATCCAGATCTGCGCAGGCGTGATCACGGTGGTGGGTGCCGCCATCCAGATGGCAAGGATCAAGCCTATCCTGATGCTGGTCTTTGCCGGCACAGTCCCCTGTCTGATCTTCTTCACCGTCTACCGCACCAAGAAGGTCAAGCCCCTCTTCAGACGCCGCTCGGCAAAGCTGGGCGAGTTAAACGGCTACACCGAGGAGATGCTGTCGGGACAGAAGACCATCCGCGCCTACGGCAAAGAGGAGGTCATGATCTCACGCTTCGACCGACACAACGACGAGGCAGTGCAGGCGCACTACGACGCCGACTACCAAGGCAGCGTGGTGGGTCCTTCGGTCAACTTTATCAACAACGTCTCGCTGGCACTGATCAGCACCTTCGGTGCTCTGCTCTGCCTTGGTGGAAAGATGTCGCTGGGAGGGCTCACTGCCTTCAATCTCTACTCGAGACGCTTTGCAGGTCCCATCAACGAGACCGCCAACATCATCAGCGAGATCCAGTCTGCCACCTCGGCGGCAGAGCGTGTCTTCCGTCTCTTGGACGAGCCTGCCGAGGAAAAGGTGAAGGAAGGTGACCTGCATCTTCCCTCTCCCTGCGGCGAGGTGGAGCTGGAAAATGTCAACTTCGGCTACAACGCGGAGCGGCAGATCCTCTACGACGTGAGCCTGACCGTGAAAAGGGGTGAGACCATCGCCATCGTGGGTCCCACCGGCGGCGGCAAGACCACGCTGATCTCCCTCTTGATGCGCTTCTACGATCCCCAATCGGGCGAGATCCGCATCGACGGGCAGAACGCCTACACGACCAGGATGGAGGACGTGCGCCGTTCCTACGCTATGGTCCTCCAGGACACCTGGCTCTTTGGCGGCACCATCGCCGAGAACCTCTGCTACGGCAATCCCGACGTCACTCGCAAGCAGATGGAGACCGCCGCCCGTGCCGCCCGCATCGACGACTACATCCGCTCTTTGCCCCAGGGCTACGAAACGGTACTGGACGAAAACGGCGTGAACATTTCCAAGGGTCAAAAGCAGCTACTCACCATCGCCCGCGCCATGCTGGTGGACTCTCCCATGCTGATCCTAGACGAGGCCACCTCCAACGTGGACTCCCGCACCGAGCAGAAGTTGCAGGAGGCAATGGACGAGCTGATGAAGGATAAAACTTGCTTCATCGTCGCCCATCGGCTCTCTACCGTCCAGAACGCCAACCGCATTATCGTAGTACGCGACGGCAGAATTGTGGAGACCGGCGATCACGCCTCTCTCCTTGCCGCGGGCGGCTTCTACGCCACCCTCTACAACAGCCAATTTGAAGGAGTCGAAGAATGAATATTTACGACAAGCTGATCCAAATTGCCGCCTCCGTGCTGGAAAAGCCCTCAGACGAGATCATCCCCGATGTCTCCTTAGAAGAGCAGGGAGCAGATTCACTGCACATTGTGGAGATCCTGCTGCAGGTGGAAGACCGCTTTGGCATCTACGTCCCCGACAGTGCCATAGTGGAAATGCGCACGCTTGCTGAGCTGGCGACTTGGCTGGAGGAGAATAACTGAAACGCCTCCGGCGTTTTCTGAAAAACAACAGACCCCGAGCGAAGGGCTTGATTTCCTTCGTTCGGGGTCTGTGTATATGTTGACGATAAAAGGTTAGTTTTTCACGTCATAATGGAAGATCGTCTCGCCGGGGAGGTGAAGTCCCAGCTTCTCACGGGCGAACTTGATGATGTATTCGTCGTCGACGGGACGCTCCAAATCGTACTGCATCTCATCCACTTCATCCTGCACGGCGATGACCTGGTCAGCCAGCTCATCCCGCTGATCGTTCAGGTCGTTGATGGTCATCTGAGAGCTGACGATGGAGACCAAGGCGAGGGCAATAAAGCCTACCCACAACAGTCTTACAAATACGTTTCCTCTGCTTTTCATTTTGATCATTCCTTTTGTTTTTTCGGTTTGGATTGTTTTTTTCTGTTCTTGGTGTGCGCCGTGTGACACAGAGTCGGCGTCGGAAGCGTTCCACGACCTGCTGACGCGGTGAGTGCCGCTCCGTAGCGGAGAGTGATCTGCTTTGCCTGCCGTGCAAGTCTACGATAGAACCGACGCTCCCAACCTGCGGCGAAGTGACGGCGCAGACGGCGGACGGTACTCTGTACTGCGCGTCCGATAGGGGAGAGGATCCGCCGCAATATCCATCTGCACAGAACTGCCAGTAGATGCAGGATGCGGTCGGTGCAGACGGTGATGAGCCGTCCCGCGGTCAGCCGCCACAGGAGGATGCCCACGCCCAGCGCAGGGATCGCCATCAGGCGCAGAACGCCGCTTGTGGTGGCAAAATACAGGATCGACAGCATTGCGCCTGCCGCTACGCAGACGAGAAAGTCCTCCAGATGCAGGAGGATCGCCGACGCCGCCCGGGGAATGTGCAATTTGAGAAACGCCGCCCGTCGGATGGAGAAGAGCGAATAGACCGCTCCGATCATCATCCCCAGCAAGAAGGCGCGAAAAAGCAGGAGCGCAAGGCTCTCTTGCGACAGATATTGGGTCACTTGTCGCGGCCACTCTTCCAGAGTCCCCGTCCCCGAGGACGTTTATCCAAATAGCAAAGAGAATTGATCTTTCCCTCAATGCCGAATTCGCGGCTGTCCACGTTCATTTGCTTGATGTGTAACCCCTCGCCCTCGAT
>JAFTPF010000129.1 GCA_017463445.1 Clostridia bacterium | reverse complement strand
GGGATTCTTAAGGACCCTTTTTCAAAAGGGTCCTTAAGCCGCCGGAGGCATTCATTTATTTACAAATCTCCATTAGTAGCTTCGCGGAACGCTCAGCGGCGACTTGTTCGAACTCTTCGAAGGAAAGAGTAGCGGAACCGTCTGCAAGATCCGAGATAGCGCGGACGATAGCACAGGGGATACCATTCTGCCACGCGGTCTGTGCGATGGCGGCGCCCTCCATTTCGGCGGCAGAAGCAGAGAAATCAGTTGCCAGCGAGTGCTTCAAAGCGGCATCAGCCACGAAGACATCGCCCGATACAATGCGTCCGCGGATAGCGTGATAGCCCAGCGCATCAGCGGCGGCGATCAACTTTTCGGCCAGCGCCTCATCAGCGGGGAAGGGGCTGGGAGAACCCTTATCCTTGCCCCAGACGGGCATATAGCCCTTTGCATAGCCGAACAAGGACAGATCAAAATCGTGCTGTACGGCGTCGGTAGCGATCACCAGATCGCCTTGTGCAAGTCCGTCGGCAATGCCTCCTGCAACGCCGGTATTGACAATGACGTCGGGATGAAAGGTGTCCACCATCGCCTGAGCACAGATGGCGGCGGCGACTTTGCCGATTCCGCACATGACCACTACGGCATCGGTAGAACTCAGCTTGCCGCTGAAGAAGCGGGAGCCGGCGATGCCGGTCTCTCTTCTATCGGTGAGGGCGGAGATAAGGGTCTCTACCTCAGTGTTCATAGCACCAATGATTCCAATCATAATGACGTTCCTTTCTTACTTGGTGGGATAGGTAAAATCCCAATCGCGGGATTCCAAAACCGCCAGATAGGCGGCGGCTTCTTTCTTAGCGGCATCGAGGGAGAGATTTTCGTAGTTACCGCACTCTACGCGGGACTGCCCGTACATAGCAGGTTCGTTTCCGATCTGCCGAAGTACCGATTTGATCACTTCCAGCACCTTCTTGTGGGACACGCTGTCGCGGGTCAGCAGATAGAATCCGGTCTGACAGCCCATGGGTCCGAAGTAGATCACCTGATCTGCGATCTCGGAGTTGCGCACTAGGGTGGCAAACATATGCTCAAGGCTGTGCATGGTCAGGTGATCCATATAATCCCCACAGTTGGGACGGCGGGTGCGCAGATCGTAGGTCACCACATCGCCGTCCACCCGGGAGAGATAGATGCCGGGGGTAATATAATCGTGATTGACGGTAAAAGATGCGATTTTCTTCATAATATTCTCCATAGTCAGAAGTTTTGTAGGACTTTTACGGTGAGATGCCGTCCTGCCATAATCGCGCGGATCGCCACGGCAACGCCCGCATCCCGCACGGGAGCGGTCTCGTAGGAGCAGAGGGCTTTCACGCGGTCTATGCTGTTGCCCATGGCCACGCTGATGTCGGCGGCTTCCAGCATTTCCAGGTCGTTCAGCGAATCACCAATGGCAACCGAGACGAAGTCACCGGGGAGCTGTTCCATCACCGCTCTCATTCCGCGTCCCTTGTCGCAGCCCAGGATAGAGGTTTCGGCATAGGTAGGGTGCTGGATGATGAGATACCGCCTGCTGAGATATGCGGCGACCTCCTCAGGGACTTGCCCGGGAAGATTGATCTTCTGCACCCCGGCATCGGCGTATTTGCCCATCAGCTCTTCGGGTGAGGAAAGGGGAAGCCAGTAGTCGTGGCGCAGATCCACTCCCCAGCCCAGCACCAGATTCTCGCCCTCAATGATAAAGGGCTGAGCCTTCGACATAAGGAAAGCGGCATCTGCCATTGCCTCTTCGGGGGCGAGGGTATGACTGTGCAACACCTTGCCGTGGAGGGAAGCATACGCGCCCGCTCCGCAGACTACGCCGTCAAAGGTGAAGCTCTGCCACACCCGATCGGGGATGAAGCGCAAGCCGCGCCCCGTATTCAAGAGGACGAGATGTCCCGCGGCACGGGCTTCCTCGATGGCTTTGCGGTTTTCGTCGGGGACGAAGGTGTTGTCGATGATGGTGCCGTCGATGTCCAGAAAAAAAGCGTAGGGCATAGGTGGTCTCCTTAGTGATGAATTTACCGTTAGCATTGACGGCGAATCCTTGCAATAGTCAATGCGCCGACAAGTATTTGTCGGCGCTTTTCAAAAGTTTTAGGAGGTGTCGGAACCCTTTTTCAAAAGGGTTCCGACCGGGGGTGTGGGGCAGCGCCCCATATATAGATCTAATTTATTTCTGCATTGCGACGAGGATCGCGGGAGCAGAAGCCAGTGCTTCGTCTACCTTGGTCACGTCTTTACCACCTGCGGTGGCGTTGTCAGGACGTCCGCCGCCGCCACCACTGCAGATAGCGGCTACCTGTTTTACCAGATTGCCTGCGTGTGCGCCCGCCTTCAGGGCGTCTTTGCCACAGCCTGCCACGAAGTTCAGTCTGCCGTCGCCGATGACTGCCATCAGCACCACTGCGGAAGCATCGGAAGCTTTCAGATTATCGCAGACGTTACGGGCAGCGTCTACGGACACGCCCTCAGTCTTTGCGGTGTAGAGGTGGAATGCTCCAACCTCGGTGCAATTATCAGCGATCGCGGACAGCTTCGCAGAGGCCATCTTTGCTTCCAACGACTCGATCTCTGCCTTTGCGGACTTCAGCTCGCCCTGGAGTGCGGCGACCTTTTTAGGCAGATCTGCGGCAGAGGGAGCCTTCAGCTCGCGGGCGGTCTCGGCAAGGAGCGCGTCCTTCTCAGCCAGCAGAGCCAGCACGCCGGTGCCGGTGGTGCCTTCGATACGGCGCACGCCTGCAGCTACAGAGGACTCGGAAATGATCTTGAACAGACCCAGCTTGCCGGTGTTGTCCATGTGGGTGCCGCCGCAAAGCTCGGTGGAGAAATTGCCCATTTTCACCATGCGGACGGTGGAGCCGTACTTTTCGCCGAAGAGTGCCATCGCGCCTGCCTTCTTAGCGGACTCGATGTCGGTTTCGACGGTAGCGATCTCCTCGGTCAACAGGATGTGCTGGTTGACCAGTGCTTCTACCGCAGTCAGCTCCTTGTCGGTGAGGGCGGCGAAGTGAGAAAAGTCGAAGCGAACACGGTTCTCGTCCACATAAGAGCCTGCCTGCTCAACGTGATTGCCCAGAACCTCGCGGAGTGCCGCCTGCAACAAGTGACAAGCCGAATGGTTGCGACGGATGGACTGTCTGCGGGAGACGTTGATCTCCAGACGGACGGTGTCGCCTACCTTAACGTCGCCGCTTGCCAGCGAGCAGATGTGGATATAAACGCCGTCCACCTTTTTGGTGTCGATGACGGTTATCATAGTGTCGTGATCGTAGATGATACCGGAGTCGCCTACCTGGCCGCCGCCCTCACCGTAGAACACGGTCTTGTCGGTGATCAGCGTAAATTCGCCCTCGGTGACCTCATCCACGCTCATCTCATCGGCGATGATGCCGATGACCTTTGCCTCGCAGGAATCGTTGTCGTAGCCCACAAACTCGGTCTTAGCAAAGTCGGAGAGCAGGGACTTGGATGCGTCGCTCCAGCCGGATATATTGGCTCTGGCGGCACGGGCGCGCTCCTTCTGGGTTTTCATCAGAGCAAGGAAGGATGCTTCGTCGATCTCCAGCTTCTGCTCGTCAGCGATCTCACGGGTGAGATCGATAGGGAAGCCGTAGGTGTCGTAGAGACGGAAGACGTCGTCGCCGGAGAGGACCTTCTCGCCGTCCTGTGCGGCCTTGCGCATAATGTTGGAGAGGATGGCAAGACCTGCGTCGATGGTAGCGGCAAAGCGCTCCTCTTCCATGGTCAGCACCTTCTGGATATAAGCAAGCTTTTCGGTCAGTTCGGGGTACTCGGAGTAGTTTTCACGAGCGACAACTGCGGCAATATCTGCCAAGAAGATGCCGGAGATACCCAGCATTCTGCCGTGACGGGCAGCGCGGCGGAGCAGTCTGCGGAGAACATAGCCGCGTCCCTCGTTGGAGGGGATCACGCCATCGCAGATCATAAAGCTGGAGGAGCGGATGTGGTCGGTGATGACGCGCAGGGAAATATCGGTCTTGGGATCGTCGCCGTACTGAACATTTGCCTTTTCGCTGATGGCAGCCATGATATTGCGGACGGTGTCTACCTCGAAGAGGTTGTTGACGCCCTGTAGAATGCAGGCAAGACGCTCCAGACCCATACCGGTGTCGATGTTGGGCTTAGCAAGACGGGTGTAATTACCCTTGCCGTCGTTGTCGAACTGAGTGAACACCAGATTCCAAAATTCCATATAGCGGTCGCAGTCACAGCCGGGCTTACAGTCGGGCTTGCCGCAACCGAACTCTGCGCCGCGGTCGAAGTGGATCTCGGAGCAGGGACCGCAGGGACCGGAGCCGTGTTCCCAGAAGTTGTCTTCTTTGCCCAGACGAACGATCTTTGCGGGATCTACGCCGATCTTGTTTGCCCAGAATTCGTAGGCTTCGTCGTCGTCCAAATAGATGGTGACCCACAGCTTGTCCTCGGGCATTTCCAGCACTTTGGTGATGTACTCCCAAGCCCATGTGATGGCCTCTTCCTTGAAGTAATCGCCGAACGAAAAGTTGCCCAGCATCTCAAAATAAGTGCCGTGGCGGGCAGTCAGACCGACTCTGTCGATGTCGGGGGTGCGGATGCACTTCTGACAGGTGGTCATACGGTGACGGGGAGGCTCCTCCTCACCGGTGAAGTATTTTTTTAGAGGGGTCATACCTGCGTTGATCAGCAGGATCGACTTGTCCCCGATGGGAACCAGCGGGAAGCTCTTGTGACGCAGATGTCCCTTGGACTCAAAGAAGCGTAGATAGGATTCTCTGATGTCGTTGACCGAAGTCCATTTCATATCTATATCCTCCTAAATTGGAAACAATAAATCACCTTATATTATAGCGAAAAAAGTGCCGTCTGTCAATCAGTTTCCGCAAAAAATCGAAATTTTCTGCAAAAAAGAACTGCCGCGCGTGCAGCAGTTCTTTGGATTCATTCGGTTTCCAGCACCCATTGCGCAGAGGTGAGCAAAGTCTCTTTGCCGCGCGCCCAGATCTGTTCGTATTCCCGCAGAGGTGAGGGCGCGCTGTTGATGGCAAATTCTATAGTCAGCGAGGGGATGCCCAACTCCATCATCGCGTAGTCCTTTAGTCCGGCGGTACTGGAAGAGGATTGACTGCCCAGACCGTAGCCGTTTTTCTTGGAAAGCAGGGTTGCGATCTCCTGGCTCTTGGCATTGACCTCGGGGAGATTGTCGGCATCGAAGGACCAGTAGATCAGAGATCCGCTGGTGTGGTAGCTGAGCGTCAGATCGAAGTCGTTTGCCCGCAGGTATTCTGCAAGTGCTTTCGACTCGGCGGCGCATTCGGGAGCCGTGCCCTTGTAGCCTGCGTAGGCAGGAGAATCGGATTGGTACATACTTTCGTATTTGTACCACAAAGCGTCAAAATTGGCGTTGAGATCAACGCCCTTGGCGTTGGCTTTCCACAGTACTGCCGTGTCCGAGCCATACCGATCTGCAAAGGGAGGCGGAACGGTGGCGGTCTGGGAGATGGTAACGCCGTCGGGATTGCTCATGGGCACGATGTGGATGGCAACCTTATCCAGCAGTTGGGCGACGGTCATCCCGTTTTCCAGCACCGTCTCGGGATGGTGGAGAATGTAGTCGATCTCGCCCATGGCGATCTGCGTGACCACGTGTTCTCTTGCGTGGATGGAGGCTTGCATAAAGATTGCATGCTCCGCCTCGGGATTGCCCAGGATCGCCAGGGTAAGGTCCCGTCCTTCTTCGCTCTTGCCGATGGTGGAAATGGTGAGGAGATCGGGGAACTTTTCCGCAAGGGTTTGCAGATCCGCCTGCATCTGCTCATAGCTGTAATTCTGCACCGGTTCTACCACCGTCAGATCGGCGTCGGTTCCCAGCCCGTCGGGACGGGTCAGATAGGACGCGTTCACATAGCCGGTCTTGCCGTTGTATTTGACCTTGGCGAAGGAGCCGGTAAACTTGATCAGCTCCACCGATTCGCCCACGGTAATGCGGGTGATGGTAGCGGAAGCGGTAGACGCCTCTTTGCGGAGATTGATGTATTCGTTGCAGGTGACGACCCAGTGGACCTCGGGGGCAGGCGGCTCTGCAGGAACCGTAGTGACCGGCTTGGTAGTCGTCACGGGCTTGGTAGTGGTGATTGGTTTCGTGGTGGTAGTCACTCGCGTAGTGGTGGTAGTGACTGCGGGAGGAGGAGTGGTGGTCACTTTCGGTGTTGTGGTAGCGACGGGCTCTTCGGTAGTGGTCACAGGTGGGACGGTAGTGGGCTCGTCGGTATCGGGAATGGGAAGGGAAGAGCCGGAGGGAACCTGGGAGCTGTCAGAACCGGATGCCTCGGTTTCGGAAACGGAAGGCGATGGTACGGTAGTATGCTCCGGAGTAGGGAGAACGGTAGTCCCGGACGTGGTGACGCTATGGGGAGAGGATGTTCCGCCCGTGTCGGATGTCGAGGGCGAACCGTCGCTGCCGCAAGCGGCCAAGAAGAGTGCCAGCAGAAGAAGCGACAGTAGACACAAAAATAATGAGAATTTCATAATTGCTCCAAAGGATAGGGGTAATTCAGTATATTCGGAAAGTTCGCACGCGGTGCGGCGGACGGTAGAGGCGGATGATCACGCAGAGCACAGAGTGGTAAATTGAAAAAACAAGGACGGAAAACCGTCCTTGTTCTATGCGTGGGAATTAAACCCGCTCGACCTTACCGGAACGCAGGCAACGAGAGCAAACGCTGATGGTCTTATGAGTACCGTTTACATTTGCCTTAACTTTTCTGATGTTGGGCTTCCACTGTCTGTTGGTCTTGCGATTGGAATGGGAAACATTCTGACCGAACATTACGCTTTTGCCGCAGAGTTCACACTTAGCCATTTTCTGCACCTCCATTAACTACTAAGAGATTACTGTAAATCACAACAGCGTTATTATACCATAGCTTTTTCAAAAATGCAATAGGTAATTTGAAATTTTTCAATTTTTTTTGATAACTTACAAAAAACGTGTCGGGAAACGGTCAATTTTCGCCGTCTTCGTCGTCCGCATCGATGGTATGTAAGCTTCGGGGAGCTTTCGCTTCCTCTGTTTCTTCCACAGCGACCTCTACGGTTTCCTCTTTTTTCTTGAAAAGCTTGGATATATAGAATTTCCGCTCGGAGCCTTCCAACAGGCGTTTGATGTTGGAGTGGTGACGGGCGATCAGGAGAAGTGCCATCGCGATGGCGCTGATGCTCATCAGCGGAGTGGGCGAAAATCCGGTAAAGACCTTGGTAATGCCGCGCTGGACCAACGGATAGAAGAGCGCGCCCATAATGGAGCCCAGCGAAACGTAATGCATACCAATGGCGACGATCAGGAAGATCGACAGAATGATAATGCCCGAAATGGGGTTCATCGCGAAGATAACGGCGGCGGCGGTCGCAACGCCCTTACCGCCCTTGAAGCGGTAATAGATGGGGAAGCAGTGTCCCAGCATACAGCAGAGACCGCAAAGGTGCGCCGCACTGTCACCCAGCATTACGCGGGCGATGAGTACCGAAACAAGCCCCTTACCCACGTCACCCAAAAGGGTCATCGCGCCGATCTTTTTACCGTAGATCCGTCCCATATTAGTGGTGCCGGCGTTCTGACTGCCGTATTTGCGGATATCATCCTTGAATGCCAGCTTGGAGATCACCAGCGAGAAGTTGATACTGCCTATCAGGTAGGAGACGATCATCCAGCCGAGAACCGTGAGCAGCATCCAGATTACAGTGTACTCACTTCCGAAATCTATACTGAATCCGCTCTCGGTTTGATTGATATTCACCCCGAAGATTTTCATAATCAGTCCGTGATCGGAATAATTTCCGAAAACTAAACGCGTAATAAAATCCAGCATTATTTTTCTCCTCCTTCATCGCCCCGCTGACGAAGGATCAGCTTAATGGGCGTACCCACATAGCCGAAGACCTCGCGGAGCTGGTTTTCGATATATCGCTGATAGGAATAGTGGAACAGCCGAATGTCGTTACAGAAGATCACGAAGGTGGGCGGCTGTACGCCGATCTGGGTCATATAGTAGATCTTCAGCCGTCTGCCCTTGTCGGAGGGAGGCTGTACACGGGTAGTAGCGTCGGTGAGCATATCGTTGAGCATACCCGTAGTGATGCGGGTGCAAGCCTGATTGTGGACGTAGACGATCTGCTCGTAGAGCTTCTGCACACGCTGACCGGTCTTAGCAGAAACGAAAAGCAGGGGAGCGTAAGGCATATAGGAGAGCGCGGTGCGGATCTTACCCGTAAACTCATTGGTGGTAGAGTTGTCCTTCTCAATCAGATCCCACTTGTTGACCACGATAATAGACGCCTTGCCCGCCTCGTGTGCGATGCCCGCGATCTTCTCGTCCTGCTCGGTGATGCCCACCGAGGCGTCGATCATGATCAGACAAACATCCGCACGCTCCACCGCCATCTTTGCACGAAGCACGCTATACTTCTCGATCCGATCCTCCACCTTGCTCTGACGGCGGATTCCTGCGGTGTCGATGAACATAAAGCGTCCCTCGGGGGTCTCTACATAGGTGTCGATGGCGTCACGGGTGGTTCCTGCGATGTCCGAGACGATCAGGCGGTCTTCGCCCAGAATGTGATTGATAATGGAAGATTTTCCGGCGTTAGGCTTACCGATGACAGCTACCTTGATCAGCGATTCGTCTTCCTCTTCTTCTGCCTCGTCGGGGAAGAAGGAGTAGACAGTCTCCAGAAGATCGCCGGTACCGCTGCCGTGGATGGAAGAGATAGCAATCGGATCGACGGCAAAGCCCAGCTCGTAGAATTCGTAAAATTCGGGAGGAAGTGCGCCGATGGAATCGCACTTGTTGATGGCAGGCACCACGGGCTTGCCTGAGCGGATCAGCATGGTTGCGATGTCGCGGTCGTCGGCGGTAAGCCCCGTTCGCACGTCGCACATAAAGATGATCACGTCGGCGGTGTCGATGGCGATCTCCGCCTGCATCCGCATATGCTTTAAGATCACGTCGTCATTGTGAGGCTCGATACCGCCGGTATCAATGAGCATACAGGTGCGGTTCTGCCATTCGATCTCAAAGTAGATGCGGTCGCGGGTCACGCCGGGAGTGTCCTCCACGATGGCGATCCGCTGACCGGAGAGTTTATTGAAAAGGGTGGACTTGCCCACATTGGGGCGTCCCACGATGGCAACGATAGGTTTTGCCATAGCTTTTTACCGATCCTTTCACAGTTTTCATTCGCACAGGAGTGCACGGATAAATGCGTCCCCGTCGGGCTCCACCGGGATGATGGGAATGCCCAGCTTTTCGGACAGTTCCTCAAGGGAAAGGTCGTCCAAGAAAAGGTCGCCACCGTCTCGCAGCATGGTGGAGGAGATATAGAGCCGCTCTCCCAGAGGCTTGTCCTTCAGTTGATCGTACAGGTCACAGCCGCAGATGAGGCCTGCCACGGTGATCTCGGGACCGAAGAAGCGGTTCTCGATCTGATAGACCCGCCCGGACAGTCCGGGACAGGCGTCACAGAGTGTGGTCGTAATTTTGGAGATAAAGTCATACGCCGCCCGACCGGTGGCAATGGTGAAGCTTCGCACGAGTGTGGTATCGTAATCCTCGGCGAGATATTCCATCGCGGAGGAGAACTCCTCGTCCATGCAGGTGATCATGCCCACGCCGTTGTCCAGCTGAGGATAGCCCTCATAATAATCGGGAGAGGGAAGGGGAAGCTCCGCCTGCAGGTAGAACTCGTCGGCGGCGTAAAAGAGCCGTTCGCCCCGCGTCTCCAACGAGCGATCGCCGTGGCGGTTGATCTGATCGATCACCTTTGCCGCCTCCTCTTTGGTGAAAGGGGAGAGAGGGAAGAGCCCATCCCGATATTTGGTAAGCCCTGCGGGCACGATGGCAACACTTTGGATCGCCTCGCCCAGCGATGCCAGATCGGTCAGTGACCGCTCCAGCTCAGCCTCGTCGTTGACTCCTTTACAGAGTACGATCTGGGCGTTGATGGCGATCCCCGCTTCGGCAAGTCTTCGCAAATGGCGCAGGCTATCGCCTGCAAAGCGGTTGTGGAGCATCTTGCAACGTAGCTCGGGATTTGTGGTCTGCACCGAAATATTGATGGGGCTCATGTGCATCCGGATGATGCGGTCAATGTCCCGGTCGGACATATTAGTCAGGGTAATATAATTACCCATCAGAAAAGACAGACGGGAGTCGTCATCCTTGAAATACAGGGTCTCCCGCATCCCGCGGGGGAGCTGATCGATGAAGCAGAAGATGCACTTGTTGCGGCAGGTCTGCTTCTTGTCCATCAGGTAGGTCTCAAACTCCAGCCCGATGTCGTCGTATTCGCCTTTTTTGATCTCCACAGTTAAGAGGTCGGGACCTCGGTGGAGTAGCAGGGAGAGGGTGCGGTCGATCAGGTAAAAGCGATAGTCCAGCACATCGGCAATGTCGTTGCCGTTTACCGAGATCAGAATATCGCCGGCACGGATGTCCGCTTTTTCGGCAAGGGAGCCGCGCTCCACCGACACAATGGTGACCATAAATCTCTCCTTGCTTGGATTTTCCTTTACAGGAATGAAAATAAGGGCGTGTTTTACACGCCCCTATTGCTGTCGAAGTCAAGCCTCGGTTTTTACGATTTCCTTGCCGTGATATGTGCCGCAATTCTTGCAAACTCTGTGAGTCAGTACAAATTCGCCGCACTTAGGGCACTTCTGAATGCTGGGCGCAGTCAGCTTCCATACGTTCGAGCGTCTCTTGTCACGTCTTGCCTTCGAAACTTTTCTCTTCGGAACTGCCATGTTTACACCTCCAGTTAGTTACACTTTCAACATACTTATACAGTATAGCACAAACTTTTTCATTTGTCAAGTAGTTTTTGCAAAATAGCCAGCCTTGGATCAATATCTTTTTTCGGGCAATCGCAATCGCCCTCGTTCAGATCCTTACCGCACTTGGTACACAGCCCCTTGCAGTCCTCCTTGCAAACGAAGGCATAGGGAAACTCCAGCACGATGGCCTCGAGGAGTGGAGAATCGAGGTCGATCTTCTGATCTTCGATCATGAGGTAGTCGTCGTTATCTTCGTCTTGATTCTG
The DNA here is from genome assembly GCA_017463445.1 of Clostridia bacterium. Taxonomy (GTDB): domain Bacteria; phylum Bacillota; class Clostridia; order Oscillospirales; family CAG-272; genus CAKSQF01. The sequence continues at coordinate 1,093 of JAFTPF010000129.1, read as the reverse complement.
GAGAGATTTGCGGGTTGCCAGCACCTTGTGGATGTTCAGTGTAAAGAGGCGGGAAATATCCTTCCAGCAGCGGGAGCAGTGGGTATCAAAGGGAACCTCCGCCACAGCGTCCAGAACCTGATAACCGTCGTGGTTGACGATCGCACCTTTGATGCGGATGTCACCCGTAAAATGAATATCGTTGAAATCCACGGGCGCGGGCGTGAGATAATCCAGCACGATCTCGCGGACTTCACCCTTTAGCATAGGGCGGACATCAATCAGCATAGGAACTTCCTTTCTGCAATCTACTGACATTTTTAGGCTTCCAATCTATTATACAAGAAAAAACACCCTTTGTCAAGTACGATTTTTTAGAAAATCGGCGATTTTAACCTTTTGTGATTGTAGAACTTGACATCGGCTTCTCTTGTGTTATAATATAGTCAAACAACGGTGCGGTGTCGAGAAAGAAGGAGAAGATTTACATGATCAAAATCGGAGATTGGGTGACTACCTGCTACAGCGGCTACTGGCAGGTGGTGGATATCAAACCCAAATACGCAGATGAAACCAGAAATAACGAATATGCTAAGTACAATAAAGGCGATCTGATCGGAACTTGGGTTCTGATGAAGAAAGCATTCACCCCAAAAATGAAGTTCCGCTTGGAATGTAATAATTGTGACGGCGCGTGGTGCGAACCGGTCAAGCCCGAGATTCAGGCGCAGATCGATCAATATTTTGCAGAACACCCTAAGGATTATGAAAAATTCTGCAACTTGACCTTTACTCCTCGAGCTTCGGTTAGTTCCTCTTGGATAAAGATGACCGATGAAGAGGCGGAGCGGTTTGCGAAAACGATTCAAATTCTTCCCGAGATGTTCACTAAAGAAGAAGCAATGAAGATTTTCGAAGAAAATGGACTAAAGCATTGCTTTGGCAAGCCGCCTGCGAATTATATTTTTTATACTTGGCATACCCCTTGGGAACTTACTGAGGATTTTGATCCCATTTTCAGAAACCCTGAGTTAAAGAAATGCGATAATTGATTTTAGACCGAACGGCGCACAATCGTGCGCCGTTTTTTATGAAAGTTCTTGGGGAGAGTTTG
>JAFTPF010000128.1 GCA_017463445.1 Clostridia bacterium | reverse complement strand
TAGATTCAGAAGGGTGGTGAAGGTCGCAAGATCGGGCTCTGAAACCCCGTTTTCGTAGCCGGACAGGGTTTTGTTGTTGATTCCCGTACGATTCATCACGTCCACTTGGGTAAGATCCAGATCCTCACGGGTGTTTTTGAGGATCTCTCAGATTGTTTTCATTTGCATCACCAACCTATTATCTCCATTGTAATACAGAAGTTTATACGGACGATGAAAATCTTAGAAAATTCGAAACAAGTATTGACTTCTTAGAAAATAAGATATATAATAGAGGCAAACACTTGCAAAAGTGGAAGATGAAATAAAGGAAAAGGAGAAACAAACATGAACACAACGAAAAGACTTCTCACCCTCCTGCTGGCGGGCTTGATGCTCCTCGGTGCGACGGCGTGCGGGGGAAGCGATGGAGACAAGGACGAAGCCGATAAAGAGGGACTCGGGCAATTGTTTGACGAAGATGACAAGGAGAATAACGGCGATCTTGATTACGATAACAGTGCTCCAGTTGTAAGCCAGGGATTAGAATTCGTTTTGAATAGTGACCAACAATCTTATTCGGTGACTGGAATAGGAGAATGTAGAGATGTCAATTTGGTAATACCTTCAGAATATCAAGGTTTGCCTGTGACAGAGATTGCTTCGGCCGCTTTTAAATACACTAATGGTTTAAAGATTGAAAGTGTCATTATTCCAGATAGTGTGACGGTGATAGGCGCGTATGCGTTTAGTCAGAGCAGTAAACTTGCCAGTGTTACCATAGCAGACAGTGTAACTGTTATTGAACAAAATGCATTTGAATATTGTCCGCTATTGACGAGTATTGTTATTCCCAGCGGCGTTACTGAAATTGAACATTCGGCGTTTAAGAATTGCATAAAACTGTCGAGTGTAACTATTTCTGATAATGTACAAACAATATCTGCCCGAGCTTTCGAAAATTGCGATGCTTTGGAGCAGATTGTTATTCCTGCAGGTGTTACTTATATAAATGGATTGGCATTTACAGATTGCGATAATCTTTCAAGTGTTGTAATAACCAATACAGATGGATGGGTTACTGAAGATTATAGAGAAGAGCCTTTGGATGTTTCTGATCCGGCTGATGTGGCGAATATGTTGAAACAAGGTGATGGGATGAAACGCAGTTAATCAGCATATTTCTGTCTTGATGATTGGATAAAAATTACCTCCCGACCGCGCGGTCGGGAGGTTTCTACGTCTATTCCTTCTCAGGTCATCTTCACCCGCTCGATTCGCCCATCCTCGGCAAAGCGCATCTCATCAATGCACACCTGTCGGGAGTTGCAATCCACCTCGGAGAGGGGGCGGCGGTGGTAGACGATGTACCACTTTTCGGGCTCATGGGCATCCTGCAAAAATCCGTGGTGACCGGGACCCTTTGCCACGTCGTAGTCGGTGCGCAGGATCTGATCCTCCTTGGGGAAGGGACCGAAGGGCGAGTCCGAGCGTCCGTAGCAGACGCCGTAGGAGTCGTTCCCCCAGCCGCCCACCGACCACATAAAGTAGTAGACGCCGTCTTTTTTTAGCATACAGGGACCTTCCACGTAGTCGGGCGGGGTGATCTCGTGGAAGATTTCGCCGTCCTCGAAGGGGACGAAGCCGTCCATGGTGGAGTTCATCACCGCCACGTTGCAGTGCCCCCATCCGCCGTAGTAGAGGTAGACGGTGCCGTCGTCGTCCTTGAAGAGGTGGGCGTCAATGGGCTGTGCCTTGTTGACGAATTTGCCCACCAGATGTCCCTCCATATGACGGCGGAAGGGACCGGCAGGGCTGTCGGAGACCGCGATCTCCAGACCGCCGTCCTCTTCGTTGTTTTGGATGTCGTTGGTGGTAAAGACCAGATAGTATTTGCCGTCCTTCTCGATGATGGTGGGCGCCCAGACCGCCTGCCAGATGTGGGGGAAGTCCTCGGTGGCGATGATGGATTCGGTCATTTCCCAGACTTTTCCGTCTTTCGAATGGAAAGCATCCTGATTCAGTTGCTGGCGATAAGGACGGGAACGGGTGGCATAAATCCAATACTCGCCCTCGTAGAAACGGGCTTCGGGGTCGGCGTACCAGCCGGGGTTGATGGGATTGTTCAGAGTGATCATATGGGTATTCCTTTCGGTGGAGATTTGGTCGCCATAATGCAGTAGGTTTATTGTAGCAAAATGGGGCAGCAATGTCAAGGGGAGGATGAATAGACGTGCGTGGGCGGATATAGGGGTGTTCCTCATCGATAATATCGGCTCAGCCAATTTTTCAGCGTGGTGTTCACCGACCAACCCTTGGAGGTGCTCTGCAGGCACTCGCCCCATTTTTCGAGGATTTCCTCGTAGGAGTCGCCTGCCAGATCGGCGGGGGTGATATTCGCCCGATAAACCGACCAGTTGCCGTGGTAGTCGTAGGTGACTTTATAAGTCCACGCGGTGCAGTTGATCTTATTGTCCCGATACAATTTCAGTGCGTCATCGTAGAGATCGTCGCCGTTGTTGAACTCGCCGGCGTAGACCGCCACGCCCCATTTCTGCCGGATCTCGCAAAGCTGATTGACCCGCAGCTCCAGCATATCCATCGTCTTATCGTACAGATGGAGCTGGTAGAGCATATTGGTGTAGCCGTGTTCTACGGGATCGGGGAAGCATTCGGGTGTCCAGATGCCTTCTACCGAGATCATATGGTTCGTATCGATGGCGCGGATGGCGGCGTACATGCGATCGTAGACCATGTGGGTATAGGCGATCGCCGTCTCGCTGCCTGCAGGCCAACCGTTTTCCACCTCGGTGTTGTTGTTCATGGGCTCGTTCATGATGTCGTAGGCGCAGACGGTGCCGCTGTCCTTGTAGCGCTCTGCGACGGCTTCCCACAGCCGTTCCATGGCGTCCAGATTCGCCTCGTCGGTATAGAGTTCGTTCTTGTTCAGGGTGCCTGTGGTGTGGTCGGTGGACTGACCTCCCGGGCAACCGTGCAGATCCAGGATGACGTAAATGTCGTACTTTTCCGCCCAGCCGACGAGGCGGTCGATCAGCCGGAAGCCGGGGTTGTCGGCGGGATCTTCGGTGTAGAAGTTCAGATTATCGTCCATGAAATTGCGGTACCAGAAGGGAAGGCGGATGCAGTTGACGTTCATTTCGGCGATGTTTTGGATGTCCTGCTCGGTGATGAAGTTGTCAGCGTAGGTTATAAATAGGGTCTCGATCTGCTCGTCGGTAAAGCCGCGGGACTTCAGCAGGTTGATGGAGTCCAGATTGCACTCGGAGCCGACAACGGGACACATCCATGTCTCCTGCAGCATCCAGCCGCCCAGATTGATGCCGCGAAGCACGACCTCCTCGCCCATGCCGTTGTAGATGAAGCCGTCCTCGCCAACGGAAAGCATCCGCTGGGCGTCGGTGAGGGGCGTTTTCTCAGGCTTGGTCACGGGCGGATCGGTGACGGTGGGCGTGGTGGTCGCAGCGGTAGTGGCGGAGGTGTCTGCAGGCTCGTCCGTGCAGGCGGCAAGGGGAAGGGTACAGCAGACCGACAGGAAGAGGGAGAGTAGTTTTTTCATAGGTGGCTCCTTGGATGGGATTGATAGAATTAGATAGGAATATTGTAGCATAAACGGAAGGAGATGTCAAGGGTGAGCGGAGACGTTCGCACAAACGAAAACCCGACAGACGGTGTCTGTCGGGAGAGGGAAGCGCGGATTATTTTCTGCTATTTCTTTTCTTTTTTCTGCTGCAGTGCCACATTTCGGACATTAGTCGGTAATCATATCGTCTTCGCAGACCAATTTTATCATATTGCTTCTTAAAGTTCAGATACTTCTCACAGTCAGCATGGCACATCGGATGACGACTCGTGCAATCCTTACAGGGTGATGTCAATATATTATCCTCCTATATTGTATAGTGTATCATTTGCAGAGAAAACCCCTTGATTTGGTCGTATATCATTTTGACAACACTATCAATATCTAATAAAAGGTATAATAGATAGAAATAAGCGACGTCTTTGACGAATCCAATGTTTTCTTTCTTCTCCACGTGTCCTGTTTATTTCGGTATTTATGTATTGAAGCTCTTTCTGAAACTCCTTAAGCCAAGAAGCAAATGCAAAGAGCAGACCTAACAGTATGAGTACGCCAAGTAACGCTACTAATATCCATATTGCAGTATCATTGGTTTGATTGGGCTCCATAACGATTCCTCCGGATCATTTGATAATAATATTATAGTATAAATATTTACTGAAGTCGATAGTAAATATATTTATTTGCTATAATATTTTTAAAGGAGGGATGAGACAGGATGGATTACGTCAAACGCATCCGCGATCTCAGAGAAGACCGCGATAAGACTCAACAGCAGATTGCCGAAGTACTTGGCACCTCCCAAACCATGTACGCTCGCTACGAGCGGGGGGCAAATGAACTCCCCATCCGCCATCTTCTTAGACTGTGCGACTATTACGGCGTGTCGGCGGATTACGTCTTAGGCAGATCAGATGAAAAATAACGCAGAAAACGAGTGAGAGTTCGGTTTCTGCGTTTTTGTTTGGTGAAACGGACGGACGCGCAATGCGGTCTCCGCCGAGGGATGGTTGATGGAGGGGCGTGGCTGGACGCTCCGCTATTCCGTCGCTTCGCTCTTTACGAGGACGCCAGCCCCTACAGGTTTTCGAAAACCGTACGCATATACCTTCGTAGGGGCGATTCACGAATCGCCTGATCAAACTTTCCACCGAGGCGACGGTTGGCGGAATGGTCGAAGTCAATGCCGCGGAGATGTTTACAAAAATCCCTCTTGCAAAACCGGTCGAAGTGTGTTATACTATACTCAAGATCATTGCAGACTCTGCAAGAAAGGAGGTCTCTATGCAGACCTATAAAAATCCCCTCCCCCAGCGTGCCGACGATCCGTGGGTAGTCCGCGACGGCGACAGCTATCTCTACTGCTACAGCATCGGAAACGGCGTTGCCGTTACCCGCAGCGAAACTCTCATCGGAATTAAGCGGGAAAAGGACGCCGTCTGCTACCGCGCCCCCGAAGAAGGAATGTACTCCAAGGAATATTGGGCGCCCGAACTGCATAAGATTGCAGGACGGTGGTATATTTACGTTGCCGCCGACGACGGCAACAACGACAATCACAGAATGTACTGTCTCGGCGCCAAGACCGACGACGCTACCGGCGAGTACGAGATGATCGGCAAGATCTCCGACGACACCGACAAGTGGGCCATCGACGGTACAGTCCTTAGCTATCACGGTGAGAATTACTTCATCTGGTCGGGCTGGCAGGGTGACGAAAACGTCTCCCAACGGATCTACATCGCCCACATGAAGGACGCCGCCACCATCGATTCCCCCCGCGCACTCCTCTCCGAGCCCGAGTACGAGTGGGAGAAGCGCTGCTGTACCGACGGCCTGCCCACCATCAACGAGGGCCCCGCAGTGCTTGCCCGCCACGGCAAGGTGTTCGTGGTCTACTCTGCATCGGGCAGCTGGTCCGACGAGTATTGCCTCGGTATGCTGGAGCTGACGGGTAACGACCCCATGAACCCCGACTGCTGGACTAAGTTCGACGCGCCCGTATTCGAGAAGAACGAGTATTGCTATGGCCCCGGACACTGCTCCTTTACCACCTCCCCCGACGGCTCCGAGGACTGGATGGCATATCACGGCAATCCCGTATCCGGTAGCGGCTGGGGCGGCAGAAGACTCTACATCCAGCGCATCCGCTGGGAGGACGGCGTTCCCGTATTCGGCGCTCCCACCGCTCCCGATCAGGAGCTCTTTTTCCCCCTCTGACGGACTGAAGCTTCCCCACGGCAGAATGCGCCCCTCACTAACTAAGGTAGCGGCGATCGGTATGGGTATGCTGGCGCTGGCGCTGGTGCTGGTGGTGATCGGCTCTATCGCGGGACAGGGAGGCTTTGCTTGGGTGCTGCCGCTGGTGGCTCTGCCTATTATGGTTGAGCTGGTGGTTTTGTGGCAGAAGAATCTGGAGTGGCTGGGCAATTTCCTGCTGACCACCGACGGGATCCTCTGCGAAAGCCCGCTGTCCGCACCCCTTCTCTTGAAGTGGGAGGAGATCGAGGATTGCTACTACCTGCCCGGCAAGAGTGCCGGCGCCGGTACTTACTGCCTCTGCTCCGAAAAGCTGACCCTTCGCGGGGACGGTCAGATGCCTGCCGCCTCCGCTCACGCTAAATACGTGAAGATCACCGAGCGGGAAGGGCTTCACGAGGCGCTTCGTGCGCGGCTCCCCGAAGTGCTTGGAAAGAAGCTGGACGCCGATAAGATGCTGTGACGGCATATGGTACGATACCATCGATCAAAAGGATGTTGCAAGATCTGCAACATCCTTTTTTGTTGCCTGTCCGTGATAAAATGTTACGGCTTGGGCTAAAATCCTTTCGCATTCTTTCGTCGGTGCTGCAAGCTCCGATTGCCCACCTACCCACCTTCCGACGATATGGAGATGATTATGAATATTGCATTTTTCGTAAGACCCAAAAGCATGGTGACCTATTTGTACGCAGACAGTTCTCTTACCCGCGGACTGAGCCGTCTCAGAGAGAGCGGTTATTCCGCGCTCCCCGTCCTTTCCGGAGAAGGGAAATATCTGGGCGCGGTCAGCGAGGGAGATTTCCTCTGGTATCTTGCCGACCGCCAGCTTCGCAACAGTGCTCTGCGGAACGCCAAGATCCGTGACCTGCTCCGCACCGAACGCGCCCAAGCGATGCCCGTGACCACGTCCATGGAGGAGCTGCTCCGATGCGCGATGGAGCAGAATTTCGTCCCCGTGGTGGACGATGTGGGAAGTTTTATCGGTATCGTGGGGAGAAGCGATATCATTCGATACTTTGCAGATCGTTCCACTGTTTCGTCGCGTGAACGGATAACGCTGAAAACGGCGGCGAGGGCGTGATGGCGAAGAGTGTGCGAAAAAGTTTCGTATTTCCCCGGATTTTCCCAACATTTCGAAAAAACTGCTTGCAAAAGTGCACCTGATGTGCTATAATACCTTTATTCGATCACAATAAAGGAAGTGTAACTCTTGCTTACCCTTGACAAAGTCTATCACGCCGCCTCGGTTCTTGCGGACGTGGTGCGTCATACCGAGCTGATCCCCTCCTCGATGGTGGGCGGCTGTCAGCTCTATCTCAAGCCCGAGAATCTCCAGCTCACCGGCTCCTTTAAGGTGCGCGGTGCGGCTTATAAGATCTCTCAGCTCTCCGACGTGGAGAAGGCTCGGGGCGTGATCGCCTGCTCGGCAGGTAACCACGCCCAGGGCGTTGCCCTTGCTGCTACCAAATATGGCATTCGCTCGCTGATCTGCCTGCCCGAGGGCGCACCGCTGATGAAGGTGGAGGCGACCAAGGGCTACGGCGCCGACATCTGCATGGTCCCCGGTGTTTACGACGATGCCTACAAAAAGGCACTGGAGCTGCGCGACGAGCACAACTACACCTTCGTTCACCCCTTCGATGACGAGAACGTCATTGCGGGACAGGCGACCATTGGTCTGGAAATCCTGGACGAGCTTGCCGATGCCGACGTGATCGTTGCCGCGGTAGGCGGCGGCGGACTTTGCTCGGGCATTGCTTTTGCTGCAAAGTCGATCAGACCCGACGTCAAGGTCTATGGCGTGCAGGCCGAGGGTGCCGCCAGTATGGCACGGTCGGTGGAGGCGGGCAAGATCGTCCGTCTGCCATCTGTAAAGACCATTGCTGACGGTATCGCCGTCAAAGAGCCGGGGGAGAACACCTTCAAATACTGCTCCGATCTGCTGGACGGCGTGGTCACCGTCAGCGAGGACGAGATCTCTTCCGCCATCCTTACCTTGATTGAGAAGCACAAAATGATCGCCGAGGGCGCGGGTGCCGCTCCCGTTGCGGCAGTCATGTTCGGCAAGATCCCCGTCGAGGGGAAGAAGGTGGTCTGCGTAGTCTCGGGCGGTAACATCGACGTTAACATCCTCTCCCGCGTCATCAAGCGAGGTATGGTGATGTCGGGACGCACCTGCAATATCTGCATCGAACTGCCCGACAAGCCCGGTCAGCTTGCGGAGGTGTCGCGGATTATTTCCGAATGCGGCGGCAACGTGGTCTGGGTACATCACGAGCGTACCAGCGAGATGATGGATGTAACCGGCTGTTTCCTTCACCTGCGATTGGAGACCAGAAACTTCGACCACATCAAAGAGATCATGGGGGCTCTTGCCCATGCGGGCTTCCACATCAGCGAGAATAATTACTAATGGCGCGACCGCTCGCAGGCGGTTGACTGAAGTACAGTGATTCGCGCCGCGAATTTGCCTTTCGGCAAATTCCGAAAGTAGAATTATATTTTAGGAGATAAAGAAAATGGAAAAAGTATATACCAAAAACGCGCCCGATGCCATCGGGCCCTACTCGCAGGCAATGAAGGTGGGTTCACTGCTCTTCACCTCCGGACAGATCGCCATCAATCCCGTCACCGGCAGTGTGGAGGCTGACACCATCGAGGCACAGACCGAGCAGGTCTGCAAGAATCTCTGCGCCGTTCTGGAAGCCGCAGGCACCTCCATCGACAAGGTGGTGAAGACCACTTGCTTCCTTGCCGATATGGGCGATTTCGCCGCCTTCAACGGCGTATACGGCAATTACTTCGTAGGCAAGCCCGCCCGCTCCTGCGTGGCAGTCAAGACCCTCCCCAAGAACGTACTGGTGGAGGTCGAGGTCATCGCCGAGATGGAGTATAGGTTTCAGTTGGCAAACGATTACGTCAAGGTCTCTGCCCTTGCATCCCGATTGGATCCTTTTTGAAAAAAGGTTCCAAGACCTCCCAAAACTTTTCTGAAAAGCCCCGCAAATACTTGCGGGGCAAATTGTACGTCACATCCCACAAAAACAAAAACTCCCCGAAAGGGGAGTTTTTTGCGTTGCATGAGAGGTTTTCGCCTAATTCGTAGGGGCGCACATTGTGCGTCCGTTTCAAAGGGTTTGAATGGTACGAGCTGTCTGTATGCGGACGCGCAATGCGCGCCCCTACGAGGGTGAGGACGGTTAGTCCACCCGCAGGCGATCGAACAGCGAACGGGTCTTCTTTTTCCGTCTCGCCTTTTCATCCTCATCCACGATGATCCGCAGGACGGCGCCTTCCTTGGCGCCCTCGGGGAGAGCAGAGAGGGGGATGTCCACTGTCTTGCCCGCGGCGATCTCCACCACGGCGACGTCACTCTCGATGCGATCGATAATCCAGATTGTTGATTGTTCGTTCATGAGTTCACCTCGCAATGATATTAACGAGGCGGGGAAGGAACCATCTCAGACGCCGAATGTTTCATGTAGTTCGCCACGGCGAACTACATCCCGCACTCGAGCTCCACCCCAACCTCCTTGGCTGTGCGTTCATTTGTAGTGTGCACCTTAATCCTCCGGCTTGCAGCTTCCGCAGGCGGTGTAGCCCTCTGCCACCAGCTCGCTGACCGATTTGTTCGACGCGGCGCGGTTTTGCTCGCTGATGGATTTCGCTGAGGCGCAATCCTCCCGATGGATCTTCTTGGAGGAGGTGTTCAGCACCCAATGATACTCGCCTGCCTCGGTTGCCGCTGTGGTGGTGCCGGAGCTCTCGCCGCCGGCATTGCCGCTGCTCTCTGTGTCACCGTACTTGACCGTCTCGCCGTCAGAGGTCATGACGATCGTACCCAGCAGATCGGTGCGGAGCAGCTCGATGCCCAGCGCCTCGACAAGCTCCAGCGTTTCCTTATGAGGATGGCCGTAGCTGTTGCCCTCGCCGCAGGAGATGATGCCCCATTTTGGGGAAACTGCCTTGACGAACGCTTCCGAGGAGGAGGTGGAGGAGCCGTGATGTCCCATTTTCAAAACGTCGGCAGAAAGGGAAACCCCCGACTTCAGGATCTCCGCTTCGCTACCCGCCTCGGCGTCGCCGGTGAAGATGAAGCGGGTCTTGCCGTAGGTGAGGCTGATGACGGCGGAGTAATCGTTAAGATCGCTGTACTCGTCCGAGCAGGGGGCGATCAGCGAGATATTCAGGCTCTCGTCGGACAGGATGGTCTTACCTGCCGCCGCAACGTGGAGGGGGATCGCCTTTTCCTCTACCGTTTCCAGCAGATTTTCGTAGGTCTTGGTGTCACAGTCGGCGTCGGGCATCCAGATTTCGCCCACTTCAAATGCTTGCAGGACCTCTGCCATACCGCCGATGTGGTCGGCGTGGGGATGGGTGGCGACTACGTAGTCCAGGGTGTCGTGTCCTCTGCCTTCGATGTAGTCGATGATGCCCTCTGCCTGATGGGATTCCGACGCATCGATGAGCATGGTATCGCCGTCGGGCAGCTCGATGAAGATGGAGTCGCCCTGTCCCACGTCCAAAAAGGAGACGGTGAGGGTCTTGCCGTCGGCAGGGACGGCAAGGTCTGCGCCCGCATCGGCGGTTCCGCATCCCGTGAAGGGGAGCAGAAGGGCGAGGATCAAAAATAGGGATAATAGTTTGCGTTTCATGGTTGTGCCTTTCGTGTAATCAGTTCAGTTTGCGATCATGGTTTAATCCGCCTTATTCTTGTAAATAATCCGATCCTTGGTCCAGTTGTCGCGGTAGTAGCTGCTGGGGTGGAATTTGTCTCCGATGCGCTCCATCTCGGTCTGCATAGCAGCTTTCAGCTGCGCCTTCAGCTCTGCGTAGGCTTCGTCACCTGCCAGATTGTGCATCTGTAAGGGATCAGCCACGTTATCAAAGAGCAGCTCGCTGCCGTCTACGAGATAGGTGGCGTAGGTATAGCGCTGGGTGCGCCAGGCGCGCCATTCGTGACCGTCCTCCCACTTGGCGGTGGCACCCGTACCCATCATCAGCGTGCCTGCGGGAGTGGCGGCGTTCTCTTTGCCGAGGATCGCGTCGGACAGGTCAAGCCCTTCCACCTCGGCGGGGATGTCCTCCTTCATGCCCATCATAGAAAGCAGGGTGGGCATCAGGTCGGGAGTGTTGAGGCAGAGGGGATTCTCACCCACGCCCAGCTTGTCGCCCCAGCGCATCAGGAAGGGAACGCGGACTGCCTCCTCGTAGAAGATGTTCTTCGCCCGTCTGCCGTGGGCACCGAAGAGCTCGCCGTGGTCGGAGGTGAATACGAAGATGGTGTCGTCGGAAAGACCCATCCGATCCAGCGCCTCCACCATCTTGCCCACATTGTCGTCCACCTTGGTGGCCATGGAGTAATACCCTTTCATCCAGTAGGGGAGATCGGCACGCTCTTTCTTCGATAGCTTCGCCCAATCGTCGGCGTAGGGATCGTTTTCGGGGAGATAGTTCTCGGGGAGAGGGAACCGGGTGTCGGCGTATTTGGCATATGCCTCGGGATCGCAGTTCCATTCGTCCCAGGGATCGTGGGGGATGCCGATGGAGAGGAACATGGCGAAAGGCTTATCCTCCCTCGATAGCCGCTCGATCTCGGCGATGGCCATATCGGTCTGACAGTCGGGCTCAAATCCGTCGTAATAGAGCTTTTCGGGGGAATTCAGGTGATAATAGGAGGTCTCGCCCACATTCTCGTGATGGAAGTTGTAGGCGGCAAAGAGCTGGTCGAAGCCTAGGCGGTCGGGACCCTCGGGGATGTAGGAGTTTTTGGGATCGTAGTGGTTGCCCCATTCGTTGGCGTACATATGCCACTTGCCGATGTAGGCGGTGTTGTAGTCATTATCGTTCAGCACATGGGCGAAGGAGCGGTGGTCGGGGGAGAGTCGGATCTCGTTGATGACCATGCCGGTACTGGTGGTGTACTTACCGGTGAGCAGAGATGCCCGGAAGGGGGCGCAGACCGGATGTCCCGACACGGCATTTGTGAGATTCAGGGAACGCTTCTCCAGCGCGTCGATATGGGGGGTGATGGCCTTGGAGTCGCCTGCATACCCCATACTGCACAGGCGGAGCTGGTCGGCAAACATAAAGACCAGATTAGGCTTTTTTGTGGACTCGTTCATAGTGATTCCTCCGTAATCATATTGTCAGGTCTGCGCTCCGACAGCTTTTGGTCGGTGAGCGCATCCCGCATTTGCTGGGGGGTGATGCCGTAGTATTCCTTGAACACGCGGTAAAAATTGGACTTGGACGTAAAGCCGCTCCGAAGCGCGATGTCCAAAATCGACAGCTCCGAATCGGACAGCAGCTCCGCAGTGCGCAGGATCTTCTGCTGATTCATGTAGTCGGAGATTCCGATACCCACCTGCTTTTTGAATAAGTAGGAGAGGTGGTGGGGCGTGACGTAGACTGCGGCGGCGATCTCGGACAATCCGGGGTTTTCCGCCAGGTGGGCGGCGATGTAGTCCCGTACCGCGCGGATCACCTGACTCTGACCCTGCTCGCTCTTCTCGGGCAGGGAACCCATCCGACGGAGCATGGTCAGAAGGGTCAGGTTCAGCTCTAAGGACACGGCGAACTGATAGCCGAAGCTGCGGGAAGCCAGCTCAGCGGCAATGGAGCGGATGCGCTGCGCGGTGGCGCCCACTCCCGCAGGGATGCGCAGATATTTCAGATTGCCTGCCGTAAGTTGGGACAGGAGGGGGCTTCCGGAAATCTTGTAACGCTCGATAAAATCAGCCTTGAAGGTGATTTCAATGACATTTACCGGCGCAGAGCGGTCGGGCACCCAGGCGTGGGGGATGTAACTGCCGAAGAAGATCACATCGCCCGGAGCTGCCTCGATGCAACAACCGTCCACGATATAGAGCATCCGCCCCTCGGTGACCAGCGTCAGCTCCAGATTCTCGTGCATATGAAAGCCCAGCGTGTCGGGCATATGTGTCTCCCACTGCTCCGGAATGCGGTCGGGAAGCAGGTTGCCGCTGATGGTGCGTCCCTTGACGTTCTTGATAAAGGGGATGGCACCGTCGCTGTGATAGGTCACCTGACCGTAATCCTGCACCTGCTCGATGATCTCGCGTTGCTGTCCGATGGCCTCCTTGATCACCGCCCGAACGGGAAAGTCGGCGGCAAGAGGCGGGTCGATCTGATAAAACAGTTTGCATTTGGATGTCATACTAACACCTCCGATTTTATTATACACCTGCTATGGCAAAAGTCAAGAGCATCGTAAAATATTGGAACAACAAAATGATATTTTAGACGAAAAATGAACGGATTGCAGTTATAATATAATTGGATAAATAAAAGTCTGTCCGATGCGCCGGATGGCGGCACGGAAGACCATAATGGAGGTACATATGAAAAAAGCATTATCCCTGCTGGTTACCGCCGCAATGCTGGTTGCAATGTTTGCGGTAATGGCGCCTGCTGCTTTTGCGGCAGAGACGAAAACCGTTGGAACTGCTGATGAACTCATCGATGTTGTGACCAAGATCAACGCAGGTGAGCTTCCCGCAGACACCAACATCACCCTTTCCGCTGACATTGATCTCACCGGCAAGGCATGGAAGCCCCTCAAAGTGTACAACGGTACCTTTGACGGCAACGGTAAGACTATCACCGGTGCGGCGATCGACATTGCTATTTCAACGGCAGCAAACGAGAAATTGAATGGAGCGGGCCCCGAAAGAAATACGTATGTCATTGCTGAATATGCCAATGCATCCGACGGCAACTACGGCGAAGCGGGATTTGCACTGTTGGCGATCAAGGCAGAAAACGCTACCTTTAAGAACTTCACCTTGAAGGACGGCTCTGTTAAGAACGCTTTCAACGGAAACAACCGTAACTGGCAGTCTCATTACGGCGGTGTTGTTGCTTATATGGTGAACGGCACCATCTCTAACGTGGATTTGGTTAACTTGGATGTTGTGATTCACGAAAACGCATCCGACAACCAGCCCTTCCTGGGCTTTGCGGGCATTATGGCAGGCGTGACCTTCGGTCCCACCACCATCGAGAACTGCTCTGTCGATGGCGATTCCTCGGTGAACGCTTCCAACAACGCCAAGTATGATGTTGCCGCTTATATCGGCAGACACTCCACAAACGGCGCACTGACCGTCAAGAACTGCACCACCGCGGCTACCGTTACCGCTTGCGCTACCGCAGACAGAAGCGGCTTCCACGATGCACAGAAGAATGACACTTCCGCCATCGGTTGCTGGGCGGCAGCTATTGTTGCACGCTTCAACGACAACACCGACGAGGGCGTATACGACCTCATTCTGGACTGCACCAACACCGGCACCATCACCGGTGCAAAAACCAACGCAGACAACCTGCTGGTAGGTGACCTGAACACCCGTACCGACATCTCCTATGAGGCTCCCGAATGCCAGCACACCGGCGGCGAGGCTACTTGCAAAGACAAGGCAGTCTGCATCGAGTGCGGCGAAGAATACGGCGAAATCGATTCGGACAATCACGGCGAAACCAAGACTGTCGGTGCCAAGGAAGCGACCGAGACCGAGGAAGGCTACACCGGCGACAAGGTCTGCGAGGATTGTGGCGAGAAGCTGGAGACCGGCGTGACCATTCCCGTGGATCCTCCCGCCACTGAGGAGAATCCCCCCAAGACCGGCGATCTGATGCTGGCAGTGTCTGCTCTGGCACTGGTTGCCGCTGCAGGCGCAGTGGTGATCGCTCGCAAGAGAAAGATCGAAGAATAATCGAATATCGTAAAAAGAGCTCTTTTACAAGGGCTCTTTTTACGATATTGCTTGCAAATCACGCCCAAATATGATATAATCAAAGAAAAAAGCCGTCCGTGTGCGGCGGCAAGATGCAAGGAGGCATGTATGATCAGCAAGAATCCCGTGTTCCGACCCGAAAAGTCGCAGTTTACCGAAAACGAGCCGTGTTTTGTAAATCCCATTGGCGAAAACGAATCGCCCGATCCCTTCGTGACCTACGATCCGAAGCTCGGACGGTACTATCTGCTCTTTACCCGAGGCAGGGAGGTGCGGATCTTCTATGCCGAGCGGCTGTCCGATCTGCGGAAGGACGAAAACAGCGTAAAGGTCTACGACACCCTGCAGGGCGACGGCATCAACGGCTGCATCTGGGCGCCCGAGATGCACAAATTCGGCGACCGTTGGTACATCTACACCAGCGGCGCGCGCACGCCCGACGGCAGGGAAGACCGCACGCTCTTTATCTTGCAGTCCAACACCGAAGATCCGTTGGAGGGCTTTACCTTCGCGGGCTATCCCGATCCCGGACTCCACGCCATCGACCCCACTGTGTTCACCCACAGCGACGGGTGCATCTATATGTGCTATGCAAGAGAGGGCGGCGGCAACCGTATCCACATCCGCAGAATGAATTCTCCTACAACCTTTGACGGTGAGGGGGTCCTCCTTTGTGAAGCGGAGCTGTCTTGGGAAAAGGTTCCCCCCTATGTGGGCGATTCCACCATCATAGAAGGACCCTTCTTCGTGCAAAGCCCCGATCGCAAGAGACTTTTCGTGCTCTACTCCGCCAACGGCTGCTGGTCGGATGACTACGCCTTCGGCGTGCTGGAGCATTTAGGCGGCGATCTTCTTTGCCGTGAGAACTGGGAGAAGGATTCCGACGTATTGATGAAAAAGGGGAACGGTACCTACGGACCCGGTCACGCCTCCTTCTTCTACGCACCGAACGGAAAGGATCTGTATATCGCCTATCACAGTATGCACGAGAGCAACAAAACGGTGACTTGGGCGCCACGTTTCTTGCACGTGCAGAGGGTGTACTTTGATGAGACGGGATATCCCTATATCGGCGAGCCCGTGGAAATGGGTAAGCCGATGAAGGAGCCTACATAATAAACGAAACCACGGGCAATGCCCGTGGTGAGTGTACAGACAAAAGCTAAATTCAAATCGGAAGGAGGGGAAAACCATCTCAAACGCCGAAGTTTTTCCCCTCCTTCCGAACCTTCCACCCCTTTCCTTGGCTGGTTCCTTCCGAAAGGGTATGTTTTGTCTACAGCCTGACCACGGGCAATGCCCGTGGTCAGATTACTGACAAAGTAGCATTTATAACATACTATCGGTAAAATGCACAAAGCAAAAGCTTACTGAGCCTCCCTCCGAGAGGGAGGTGGCACGCGAAGCGTGACGGAAGGAGCCTGCGCGACTAAATCATAGCACATTG
>JAFTPF010000127.1 GCA_017463445.1 Clostridia bacterium | reverse complement strand
CTCGCCCGAATCCTCGTTGCGGAAGAGGGTGGAGGTCTCGCCCAATCGCATGGGCAGGTCACGGTAGGAGCGTGCCTTGTTCAAGAACACCTGATACTGGAAGGGACAGGTCATAGGACGCAGAGCGAAGCACTCCTTGGTCTCGTCGTTAGGATCGCCCAGCACGAACATTCCGTCCAGATAATGATCCCAGTGACCGGAGATCTTGTACAGATCGGATTTTGCCATCAGAGGAGTCTTGGTAAGCAGATAGCCACGCTCCTGCTCAGTATCCTCGATCCATCGCTGGAGCAGTTGGATTACGCGCGCACCCTTAGGTAGCAGGATCGGCAGTCCCTGCCCGATGGTGTCTACGGTGGTAAAATAGCCCAGTTCTCTGCCCAGCTTGTTGTGGTCGCGCTTCTTGGCTTCCTCACGGGCGGTGAGGTATGCGTTCAACTGATCCTTGTTGGGATACGCTACGCCGTAGATACGCTGGAGCTGCTTCTGGTCGGACTTGCCTTCCCAGTAAGCACCGGTGCACTGGGTGAGCTTGAACGCCTTGATAGCGCCGGTTGCAAAAAGGTGAGGACCTGCACAGAGATCCACGAACTCGCCCTGACGGTAGAAGGAGATCTCCTCGCCATCGGGTACCCTGCCGATGAGGAGCACCTTGTAGGGCTCGCCCTTTTCTTCCATGAGAGCGATCGCCTCATCGCGAGGGAGGGTGAAGCGTTCCAGCTTCAGGTTTTCCTTGATGATCTTCTTCATCTCGGCTTCCAGCGCAGTGAGCGCCTCGGGACCGAAGGCAACGTCGGAGTCGATATCGTAATAGAAGCCTTCCTCAATAGAGGGGCCGATGGTGAGCTTGGCGTCGGGATAGAGACGCTTCACTGCCTGCGCCAGCACGTGGGATGCGGTGTGGTTGAAGGTGCGCTTGCCGCCCTCGTCGGCAAAGGTGAGGGGGCTAACGGTATCGCCGTTTTGGATGGGGGTGGAGAGGTCTACGGTCTCTCCGTTGACTGATGCCGCGATGACCTCGCGGCTGATGAGCTCTGCCTCTTTGATGGCGTCGTACGCCGTCACGACAGTCTCGGATTCCAGCAGAATGTTGTTGACTTTGACTTTCATAATAAGTCCTTCCTTTCTTCTTTCTGCGTCGGGGAAAATAAAAAGTACCCCGTACGCCGCAGTTCGCTTGCGAACTGCTACATACGGGGTACAACAGGCGCTCTAAGGCTTGAACGCGAAATTGTACGGTTCCACCCGTGTTTTTCACTCATTTGACTGTTCAGTTGACCGATTGGGTGGTAATCGTCGGGGGCACAGCACGGTACTTGCAGCAGATATACCGCTCTCTGAAGGAGTGCGATCCCGGGATCGTGTCCCAAGGTAAGCATCGATCGGATGCTTACCTTGGATTATACACCCGAACGGACGATTTGTCAAGTGTTTTTTTGAAATTTTCCGAAAGATCAGCCCTTCGCCAGGATCTGCACCTCAGAAATGCCGACCGCATCACTGCTGCTGAAGGTAATGATGATAGTCTGCACCTTGGTCTCATGAGACAGCTCCAGGATCGCCGCAGAGCCTGCGTAGACCTGCTTCGACCGCTTATTGTAGGAATCAGAGAGGACCTTCACATCGTCGATCACATACAGTCCATCGATCTCGATGCGCGCTACAGAGGTGAAGATCTGCTCGTAATCCGCACTGTTGTAGACTACGATGGAGGAAAGTTCTACGGGCGCGTCGAAGGTGAAGGTCAGCGTGGATACACCGCCGTTGGTCTTGACCTCAGCATTGGAGTAAGCTTTACCCGCGCCGGTGATACCGTCGGTCAAATACTGCAGTGTGTCTTCCTTCACGTTGTCGGAGGTAACGGTCGCCTCCCCCGCTACGTTAGTGAGCCCCGAAACCACGTCGGGTACCTTCTGAGCAGTAACTGTAGGGCCGTTGACATAGAGCGTGCCGTCCTCACGGTAGCCGATGGAGTCGATGGTGAAGTGACGCCACACATCGGTGTTGGGCATCAAAGTGTGGTAAACGATGTAATCCTCCTCACCGACGGAAAGGAACATCGCGTGACCGGTACCGATAAAGTAGTCCCAGTTGTCCTCGCTGTCGGGAGAGATGCCCATGATCTGCGCCTCGCCGTCGGGCAGCTTGGTAAAGCCGCTCAGCGGATCGGTGGAGATGGCGTAGCCTACGCTGTAATACTTGGAGCCAAAATAGTTTGCACTGTAGGTAAGGTAATACACGCCGTTATGCTTGAGCATATAGGGACCCTCGTTCCACATGGCGTTTGCATCCTGCACCTCCCATTTCTGGGTAAACGCACCGGTCTCGTCGATGGTGCTTCTGCCCACCTCGGTGAGCTTTACGGGCTTGGCGCCTGATTTGATGGTGTAGGGATTTTCCAGCTCGATGCCCCAGATGGTGGAGCGGCGAGTGGAGTTGTTACCGCCGGAGGAAGAATTGTCTCCGATCTGGTCACGGGCGAAGTAGTAGTACATCGAGCCGTCGTCGTCGATAAAGAGCGAGCCGTCGATAGTGGGGAAATTGCTGCCAAAGTCGAAGACGGGCTTTTTGCCGTCCACACCGGGCGCAACATTATTGGTGAAGGGACCTGCAGGGCTGTCGGCCACCGCAACGCTGCAGTGCAGGACGCCGCCGTCACCGGTGGCGGCGGTGTAGTACATATAATACTTGCCGTCGATCTCAAAGACCTCGGGTGCCCAGAGACGGCTGGTGCACCAGTCGCCCTTGGCGGGCTTAAAGCAAACGCCGCCCTCTTTCCAATTGATCAGGTCGGTAGAAGTATAGTATTCGAAGGTCTCCTCGATCCTGCCGGGGTTGGAATACTTACGGGTGGTACCGTACAGGTAGAAGGTTTTCGTTTCCTCATGGTAGAAGAGGAAGGGATCACCTGCCAGCGGTCCGTCATTGTAAGCGTCATTGTTATAGAACAGCTTGGAGGTATCGGAGGATTTGGCAGGATTCTTAAAAGCCAGCGTCTCGTCAAAGGTGGGAACAAACTCGGTAGTACCCTGGGTAGTGGTAGTCGTACCGACGGGATTGTTCTCAACGATATGCTGGTTGCACCCGTAGAGGAAGGTGAGACAGCATACGAGAGCCGTCAGTTTCAAAAA
Source organism: Clostridia bacterium (assembly GCA_017463445.1). Taxonomy (GTDB): domain Bacteria; phylum Bacillota; class Clostridia; order Oscillospirales; family CAG-272; genus CAKSQF01. Next base: position 14,663 of record JAFTPF010000127.1, on the reverse strand, counting down.
CAGTTTTTTCATAGCGAGTTCCTTTCGTGGTTTTGAAAGATTCAATCAGTTTATTTTAGCACAAAAATCCCAATTTTGCAACGGTCTTTCCGAGCAATCGTAAAATTCGGGACGACTCCCGCATAATTTGGGAAGAGCGCCCCGAGTTTTTACAATTGATATTTCTTCTTCATCCACCGCGCGATATAGACTACGGGGGTATCGCATAGGGAGGTGATGATGAAGATCAGGTAGCTGGATCCCATGATACTGAACAGTGTACCTGTATCGTACGATCCAGCAAACGCACAAAGCGTAAAGAGAACGGTATTCAGTAGCTGAGAAGCCAGCGTGGAACCGTTGTTGCGCAGCCACAGGAAGCGTTTTCCGTCGCCGTACTTCTTCTCGGTGAACTCCCACCACTTGTGATAGAGCCAGACATCAAAGCGTTGGGTCACGGTGTAAACCAGCATACTGGAGAGGATGGTGCGGGGCGTGTTCGCAAAGACCTGCCGCATTCCATTCATCACGGTATCGCCCTCTGCGGGGATGAAAAGCAGCCAGCTTTGGGTAGTCAGCACGAAGAGTAGCGAGGTGAAGATGCCCAGATTCACCGCTCGGTCGGCGGCTTTTTTGCCCTCGTTTTCGCTGAGGATGTCGGTAATAAGAAAACTGGCGGCAAAGAGGACGTTGCCCAGCGTCTGTTCCATTCCAAAGGCGCTTACCAATATCATAACCTCGATATTGGCGGCGACGGTAGAAAAGACGGTCATGGCGTACAGTCCCGACTTGCCGAAGAGCCGCCAGGCTGCCAGCACGGCACTGAAATGAAAGATCAGCGATCCGATCAGCAAAAGTTCATTTTGAAACGGCATAGTATCCTCCTATTCCCCGACGCCGAAGTCGGTGTTTTCCACTAAAATATCCACCCGCGGATCGTCCTTGTAGCGGGGGACGACTTCGGTGAGAAACGCCTGTACCGCTTCGGGATCGGGCTTGATGGGGGTTGTATTCTCCACCATCAGATTCACGCAGACGCGAGAAAAATGAGCAAGTCCTGTCTCAATATCGACAATCATGGAGGCGGCGGTCTGCCCGGCAAGTCCGCAGAGGAGATTCACTTCCCCAAATCCTGCGGCAGCGATCTCTGCGGCGGACGCCTTGCCGATGCCCTTGCGAAGGATCCGCTCTCGATAATCGATATCGAAGGTCTCCACGCCGATCTTGAATATCACCTGGGTTCCCACCGCCTCAAACCGTTCCCGAAAGGAAGCGAGAGCGTCACGGTGCATCCAGTGACACTCGATGTGCATGGTGTGAATGGCGCATCGGCGGCAGACCTCCACCAGCAGATCGACAGTGCGCTCGTCCAGATCCACGAAGCTGCCGGAGTTGATGACCTCCAGCCGACCGTATAGACCAGTGATCTGCTCCAGCACGGTGCGGTTGAGGGCAAAGTTGGCCGCCGCATCGGGAGACGAGTCGGCATGGTAATCGCAAAAGGTGCAGCGGTGCCAACGGCAACCGCTCCCCCGCAGGAGCACGATCTCCCGAGGATTTTTATGGTTGATAATGCTGTATCGGTTCATAGTAAGCTCCAAAGGGCAACAAAAAGGGCGCACTACGGCGCCCATTTAGGTCTTGTTGCCCGTAGTTTTGTTTTAGGACAGGATGGTCACGAACTGTCCGCCGTATTCGGCTGTGGATATTATAGCATAGTTTTTGGGAAAATGCAAGAGGGATGGAGGAATTTTTGCCTCCGGCGGCTCAAGAACCTTTTTGAAAAAAGGTTCTTGAGAATCTCCAAAAACTTTCGGGGATTTGTCTCACCGTATATACTTCTGCATGAAATCAATGATCAGCTTTCTCGTCTCCTCTGCCGCGTTGGCCGTGAGGAACGGCCGCTCGGGGTGCCATTGGAGAGCGAGGATCTTCATATCGTCGGAGTAGAATGCCTCCACAACGTCGTTTTCCTCGTCCACAGCCAGCGGCTCGAAGCAGGGTGCGAGGTCTTCGGTGTAGATCACATCCTCGTGGAAGTTATTGATGTAGATCTTCCGATTCTCCTTCACCAGTGTCACGGGATGGTCCAGCTGGCGGGGGCGCGCTACACTCAGCGTGGGATGATAGCGGAGCTTACCGCCGAACAGCACGTTCATATACTGCATTCCGCGGCAGATGGCGATGACGGGGATCTGATGGGTGACGCAGTAGCGGATCAGCTTCTCCTCTGTGCGGTCACGGTTGGGCTGGAGGGTTTCGGTATGGGGATGATCGTACATGGACGAAGGCAATGCGCCGCCGCCCGCCACGATGAGGAGATCCCGTTTTTTGTCGAAGAGCTTTTCCACGTTCTTGGTGTAGTTGGAAACCGGCTTCGGAATAAAGCCGAGAAGCTCGCAGAAGCGCATATACGCCGCCTCCTGCACATCGGTGGGATAACCGTAGGCGTTGACACTCTCTCTTTGGGTGATCAGTGCAGAGAGGTTGTGATACTGGATGCCCTCGTCGATCTTCTCCGCCTTGCAGTCGATGCGCAGATAGGACATTTTCGAGACCTCGGAGTAGATCTTCTCGCCGCATCCGATGGCGGCAGGGATTTCGAATTCCGCACAGCGGATGGCCATATGAGAGGCGGCACCGCCGTATTTGGTGATGAAGCCCTTGATGGATTTGGCAAAGATCCACTCATAACCCGGGTCGGCTTTGGGAACCACCACGATCTTATCGGTCAGATCAGCGTCCCGCTCTTCTTCCAAGAGCACCACCTCGCCCTCAGCGGCTTTGGAGGTGATGAAGTTGGGGCGCGCCTCGTAAACGGGGATCAGGTCGAGGCTCTCGGGGGATAGCACCACTTCGGGCAGGATCAGCTGACGATCCTTTTCGTAGTTCTTGGCGCGTCGTTGAAGCCGCTCTTCCCACAGCGCCTTCAGTCCCGACGCGGTGCATCCCGCGGGAACCTCGTTCAGATCCTCGGCGCGCAGCCAGGACAGCTCGTTTCTGGAGATCTGCAACTGCTCGCCCAGCTTCTGGATCAGCTCCAATACAAGGCTGAGCGAACGGGTGAACTCGAATTTGAAATACTCCCGCTGTTCGATGGCGCAAGTGAGGAAGTCCATAAACGCAGTGGGCGTGCCGGCAATGCCTGCACGGGCAAGTGCCGCCGACAGACGGGAATCGTCCAGACGGTACTTCTCCCGTTTGCCGGGGATATTCTGCTTTCTTCCCGAAACGGGACGGAAGGTCAGCTTATCGTAGCGGTCGGTGCGGATGTCGTAGGTGCCTGTCCGCAGATGACCGTATTTGCGGTCGAAGGTGGCGCGGTCCAGTCTGCCTGCGGAATAGGCGTTGAAATCGGCTTCGAACTGGGAGGAAACGGTGCTGACCGAGGTCATGAAGCGATCCATTTCGTCCTCGGTAAAGTCGCCCGCCTCCACTAAGGTGAGGCAGAATGCCCGCGCCATAAACGCCATTCTCGCCTGACGGGCAAAGGTGGTGACGCCGTACTCGGAGATTGCATCCAACAGCGTTTTGATAGCGTCGATGAGGTGGTGGTGATCCATCCCCTCCGCCGCTTGCTCGGTCTGCTCCCGGAGCGTGTTGAGTCGGTCCAACATGGCTCGATCGCCGACCAGGATCTCGCTCTGGGCGGCGATGGCGCGGTCGGTGAGCTTTTTCAGCTCGGTAATGAGTAGCCGACGCTCCTCCTCGGTAAAGCCTGCGGATAGCAGCTCGCGGCTTCGCTCCTCGATGGTAAAGTCGTAGCTGGTGTAGACGATCTCGAACTCGATCTTATCGTGGGCTGTGAGATTCTTCCGCAGTTTGTCTGCATAGAAAAGAGACAGTTTCTTCGCCAGCCCATCGGGGAGTGCCGCTGGCTGAAGCGAGAAGAAAGACTTATCTAGGCTGATGTAAGGTTTGTTACCGAGGCGATACATCAGATCGCCCTCCACCTTCCGATAGCCCAGCGGGAGCAGCCCCTCGTTCCACGCTCCCGAGGTAATGATCCGCCGGTAGAGCGAATAGTCGAGGCTGCGAGGATTGGCTCCGATGATCTCGGAAGGATTCCAGAACGCCATATCCGACAGGAGCATTGTATCAGTGAGCAGACCTGTCAGAGACAGATAATGCTTGCGGATCACCGCTTTACGGGCGAAATACTCGCTGTCATCCATGATCTTTTCGGTCTTGTAGCCCGCCACCAACGGACGGATCTGGAAAAGAATCACCTCGCCGTCGGCATCCACCGCAAACTCAATGTCTAGTGCAAGACCCTCCAGGATGTGCTCTGCCTCCTGCACGGCCAGCAGGAGCTGAGACCAGGGAGAGGGGAGACGCTCGGCTTCCGCAGAACGGGAGACCCAGAGAGTCTTCCCTCCTCTGCCGCCGGTGACCGAGTCGGTGGCACCGCCGTCATCGTAGTTGATCAGATAATAGGGGCGGTTTCCCTGCAGATCGCGGGTAAAGACCACGCCGCTGCAAATGACCCGCTCTGCCTGCCGCTGGATCAGCACCTGCTCCAGCTCCAGCACGTCGATGTCCTTGCGGTAGGAGTGGATGACCGCCTCCACCGAGGCGATGATCTGCGACAGATCGGCGGAGTCCACATCCAGCACGCTGCGGTAATGTCCCGCGTTGGAGCGACGCATATTATCCTCGTTGGAGGAGGAGGAGCGCACCACGATGCGACAGCCCGCAAACTGCTCCATAATCTCGCGGCAGACTTTTTCGCGATCGGCAAAAAAGTCGCCGATCCTAAGTATATACATTTCCTCGATACGGGAGCGCTGCAGCATACTCCGCAGAGCGTGGAGCGTATTGGCTTTGGTAGAGAGGATCTCGCTGTGAATGATACGGTCTTTCATAGAACGTCCTTTCGATAGGCGGAAATATCCGCAGGATCGGTTACGTTTATTGTACCAAATCCTGCGGATATTGTCAAGGTGTATTTTCACTGATACAAGGTGTGAAGTCAGTCCAGTCCCAAAAATACGGCGGCGTTATCCCAGAGAATGGCTCTCCTCTCTTCCTCCAGCAGGGGGAGCGCAAAGAAACGCTGCAGCTCGCGGGTAGCGTTGGTGACGGGGTAGTCGGTACCGAAGAAGATGCGGTCCGCGCCGAACAGGCGGATCAACTCCAGCGCCCGCCGTTGATCCAGCGCCCATAGCACACTGGAGGTATCAAACCACACGTTGGGCAGTCCGAGTAGCACTTCGCTTTCCTCCCACGCCCGATATGCGCCCAGATGGGATGCGATAAATCGCACCTTCGGATATGCCTTCGCCACTCTCGCCAGCTTGTCCGGAGAGGAATAGCGATACTCCGCCCGATGATCGCCCATATGCAGACAGACGGGCAGGTCGTATCGTGCTAGGATCTCATACAGTCGGCAGAGCCGCGGGTCGTCGATGTCCACCCGCTGGATGTCGGGATGGATCTTGACGCCCTTGGCACCCAAGCGTACGGCACGGTCAATTTCGCCTTCCATATCGGGATAATCCTGATGCATTCCGATAAAGGCAACGGCGCGAAAGCCCTCTCTGCGGGCGGTATCGGCGTTGCGAAGCACCGCCTGATTGACGTGCTCCACCTGGTGCGCATTGGTAGCAACGCCCAGCAACGCAAAGCCATACACGTTTGCCCGATGAGCACTGTCGATCAGTCCGCTCAGCGTACCGCTGCATTCCGATGTGAAGGAGTAGAAGTGGTTCAGCGCCCCCACCGCCTTGGCGGCGATGGCGTCGGGATAAACATGGGTATGAAAATCAAATATACGATAATCCTTCCAAAGATGATGAAGATCCACCTCATCCTCATCCCGGAAGGGCGTTACAGACAGATCGGTCATAGCATTCCTCTTTTCTTTACTGCTCTTATTGTAACACGGTAGGGACTGTCTGTCAAGAGGTACGGCTCTACTTTCGGCAATATCTGCTCTCCGCCAAAGAGAAAGATCCCTCTCCCGAGGGGAGAGGGATCGCCAAGCAGAATTGGTTAAGATGCCGCACGTACGGAAACGGTGACCTTAACCTGTGCCTGCTTGCCTTCGGGAAAACCTTCGGTAATGGTTCCGAAGAAGCCGTACGTACCGGTCTTGTTGGGATCGTAATCGGAGCAAGTCCAGGTGACAGGCAGAGTCTTCACTTCTACATAGCCGTCTTCGAAGTTGTTGTAATCCTCAGCTCCAAGGGTACGAACCGAGAACTCGGAGCATTCGAAGAGCTGCTCGTAGGTGCGCAGACCGACGGTTCCGTTGACCATATTCTCGTCAACCTCGCCCTCGTACAGTTTTTCGCCGTCCAGAAGCACTGCAAAGCTATCGTTGAATACCACTACCGTCAAAACGTAATCGGTGTTCGCCGCATACTCTACGTCGATATTCTTGATGGAGGTCCACTTGCCCTCGTACGCCTTACCTACGCAGATCTGTCCTGTGGAATCACCGATGCCAACATACATACCGTCGTAGCTGTCGGCACCCGTCGCAGTCACATTGGACGCACGGAAAATAATACCGAAGTTGTTGGTGGGAGCCTCTTCTGCGGTACCGCGCACGGTTGCGGATACAACGTAATTCGCGTACTCTTCGGTACCTGCTTTTGCCCATTCGGGATCGGTCACATATGCCTTCACCTTGTTGGACTTTCCGGTGGTTGCAAATTTGCCGCCATCCAGAGAGAGAACGCCGTCGTTATCGCAAGCGGTCCACTCGGTGGCAAAGGTGTCTGCAGAGGAGAAATCGGTGGAATACAGAGACTCGGACTCGCCGGTCGCCTCACCGGGGATGGTGACTGCCAGCTCGGCAGGAAGTCCGGCGATAACGTCCTCAATAGGAGTACCTGCGGCAACGGTCTTCTTCTTAACAGACTCGACCTTGTAGTCGGATACAGCTTTCTGATTGGAGGATGCGTTGGGATCCTTCGTTACTGCAGGGGTTTTGGTGGTGGTTGCTACGGTGGTGGTGCCCTCTGCCGTGTCATCACTGCCGGCACAGGCGATCATCGAGACTGCCAGAGTACCGGCAAGCAACATCGCAAAGAGCTTCTTGGTTGTGTTTTTCATAGTAATAACCTCCTTCTTAGGTTAATTTTATTATAGCACATCATCACTCATTTGGGAAGTGTTTTTTTAGAAATAATCATCCATTTGCACAGTTTTGGTTATTTTTACATTTTTCAACGCAAAATATTATGCACATCGCACAAAACGCATCTCGTCTTTAAAGCTCCATTGACATCCCGCAAATGGGGTACCGTATTTGAGCATCAGCGCCGTCCTTCCAATATTACAACCGATCCTCCTGCTTTCTGCCGTATCCGATGCGTCTTGCGCGCCAATCGATCGTTCTCAGGACGAAATATCTGACCCGCAATAAAAGACGCCTCTTTCGAGGCGTTTTTTATTGGATTTACTGTTCGTCCTTGGAAGGATCCAGGAACTTGTAGACCAGTGCCGCCAGTACGCCGCCCACCAGAGGAGCCACGATGAAGACCCACACGTTTGCCAGCGCGTCGCCGCCTGCGAAGAGCGCAGGACCGAAACTGCGGGCGGGGTTGACCGAAGTGCCGGTGAGTCCGATGCCCAAAAGATGTACCAGTGTCAGCGACAGACCGATGACGATACCTGCCACCGAGCTATACTTGCTTTTGGAGGTAACAAACAATATCACCAAAACAAATACGAATGTCAGGATCACTTCAATGCCCAGTGATTTTAGAATACTGTCCTCAAATAGCCCGTTGGCGCCATAGGGAACGTTCATTTCTCCCTGTCCAAAGAACAGACACAACGCGGCAGCCCCAACAGTAGCACCCGCAAACTGTGCGATCACGTATCCGACAAAATCTGTCACCGACAGTTTTTTATTGATCAACATTGCGAGCGAAACTGCAGGATTGATGTGACAGCCGGAAAGATTGCCGATAGAATATGCCATCGCCACGATCACTAATCCGAATGCAAGAGCGGTCACTAAATATTTGCTTCCGTGATATGAAGAAGTGCCGACCATGTGAGCCGCTCCGCAGGCGAAAAAGACCAGCACGAAGGTACCGATAAATTCCGCAACATACTTTTTGATAGCGTTCATAATGAACCTCCTAAATATAAATTACGGCAGACGGATGCTCCGCCTGCCGTTTGAGACTGTTCGATGGCTCCCAACAGATCGGCAGCGCAAGGATTCTGTCTACAGTATAGCATATTCGAGTGGTGTTGTCAAGATGAAATTTAGACATTGTGCACAATTTTATAATCGTAGATTTCGCCCGCATGCATCACGTTCATTGAATTACTGACAGTTAAGCGAGCGACGCACCACTCCATTTATCTTGTTTTACCCGAAATCTATCATTCATCCATTTCCACAGCAGTTTTTACACGCACTGTCAGGATTGTTGCAATCATAGTTACAATAATCTTCGAGAATGCGAGTCGCATATTTTGAAGCCTGCACTTCAAGAGAGCGGTCACTTTTTTTGTCTTCGTCTAAAAAATACCACTGGAAATAATGTGTTAATTCGTGACACAACGAGTGGTAAACTTGATATGAAACATTATTTGCAGGGATGTAAATTTGCGGATAAATACGCCCGTTGCGTTCTTCATTAGAGTAGAAAATACCGTAACAATATCCACCTTTGGAAGAAAGAAACTTCTCTTGATCGCAAAAGTAAACGTTACATCTTATGGGAAAGTAAAACTCTTTTCTTAAATAGCGAACAAATCTACAGATATTTCTTTTGGTATCAATATCAATGGCAGATGCAAAATGAAGCGAAAGACCGGATTTAGGTGCGGAATCTGAATAAAACTCCAGATTTTCTTCGGTTTTTGTTATCCACAAAAAGTCTTTTGCCATAGATATATCCTCCTTTCAATATCTGTTGCTATTATATCATACAAATATAAAAACCGCAATCCCTTTGTGTCAGAATTGCGGCAAAAAACTCCGATTCAATGAAGCATCACCATACGGCGATATAAAGCGGCAACCGCAACAAGTTACCGTTGCTATGAAGTGTTTGCTTCATAAGCATGAAACGAAGCGCGCGTCCTAATGCGGCGAAGCCGCACTGCATTAGCGAAGCGTCTTCATGGGGCATAGCCCTGCTTCATGCGCCAAGGCGCGCTTCATTGAAAAAAGCCATTCGCTTATGCGAATGGCTTTTTTCTTGGCGGAGAGAGAGAGATTCGAACTCTCGGAACGGTATTAGCGTTCACACGATTTCCAGTCGTGCGCCTTAGACCAGCTCAGCCATCTCTCCAAAGTATGGCGTTGTTGCTCAACGGTTAGTATTATAGCACAAATGGGCGGCTCTGTCAAGCCCTTTTTCGAAAAAAATCCAAAAAAATTCGCCTAAATTTATAACAGAAAAATCCGGCAAAAACATTCATTTTTACCCTGCCGCTTCATAGAATATAACGATCCGTACAGGCAGGAGGTGACAGAATGTCGGAGCATTATGAGGATCGCAGCGAGCGGCTGGCACAGTATATGATTGAGGAAAGCGCCACTGTCCGCAGTGCGGCAGCCCACTTCGGAATCAGCAAATCCACCGTCCATAAAGATCTGACCACCGCGCTGAAGCATCGCAACCGTGCGCTCTATGCGGCGGTCAAAGAGCTTCTGGAGCAGAATAAGGCACAGCGCCATTTTCGCGGCGGCGAGGCGACCCGTCTGAAGTATCTGGAACAAAAAGAAAAGCAAAAGACCGCAGACACCGGAGAACGATAGACCGCCGCAGCATGGAAGTTCCACCTGTATTTTGCAGTTGCATATTGTCGGAATTTGTGATATAATGATAGTATCCTATTTCCGAGAGGTACATATGAAACTGATTGCAAGCGATTACGACGGAACCTTCAACAATCATGGCGGCGTGGATGATGCCCGCAGGCTGGCGGTGGCGGACTGGCAGACGGTGGGCAACAAATTCGGCATCGTCAGCGGCAGAAGCATCGACTTTCTCCCGCCTACACTGGAGCGGGACGGCGTGTTTTGCGACTACTTTATCGCCAACAACGGCGCGGTGGTCACCGACGGCAAGGGAGCCGTGCTAATCGAAAAGCGATGCGACGGCAAGATCGCGCTTCCCCTGATCCGTACCCTCTTCGAGCTTTCCTGTCCCCACGCCTCGGTGACCACCGACCATCCCTGCACGGTCTACCCTACCCTTTCCGAAGCCAAACCCGGGCGGTTCACCGCAGATGGCGCGGCGATCCCCTATTTCAACCAGATCAGCACCGTCCTGCCCACCTTTGAGGAGGCGGCACGGGTCACTGCCATCATCCGGGAGCGGTTCGGAGAGTGGGTGAATCCGCTACAAAACGGCATCTGTATCGACATCGTTCCGGCAGGTGTAGACAAAGCGGAGGGCATCCGTTCCCTGCTGGCACTGTGGAAAATGGAGGAGTCCGACGTGATCGCCGTGGGCGATAATGTTAACGACGCCGCTATGATCTCCGCATTCCCTTCCTATGCGGTAGACAATGCGGTGGAATCGATCAAGAATTTGGCAGGGAGGGTGATCCCTACCGTCACCGATCTGATCCGCTCAGAACTCTCCTGAACCCATAAAAAGAAAAATGTGATGATTTTGTGAATTTTCTGTTGACATTTGAAGATCGATGCGTTATAATGTATATGACAGACAGCGGCGAAGGACGTCTTTCTGCCGCTGTTAATTTTTTTCAGAAAAGGATGGATCATCGTATGAACAACGAAGAGATCAAGACCCCCGAAGTGGCTCCCGAAACCACCGAGGCTCCCGTAGAAGCTCCCGTAACCGAAGCTCCTGCTGAAGCTACCCCCGCAGCTCCTGCTGCCACCCCTGTCCGCGCTCCCATCACCGACCCCCGCAAATATTTCATGATGTCCAACATCTTCCGCGGCATTACCGTACTGCTGATGGTCGTTTGCGTGATCATGTCGCTCTTTATGCCCGTATTCTCGGTCAACACTCTTGAGGACACCACGCTGGATGATTACGGTTTGAATCTGGAAGCACTCGGTTTAGATGAAGATGATACCGCTGTTAACTTTTCCATCATGGACATCATTTCCGACCTGGGCGATGAGTTCCAGCTCTGCTTTACGCTGGATATAAAAAATCCTGAGGATTGGGAAAAAATTGCAGAGATCTCCGAGGAGCCCGGCATGTTCACTACCGCAGTTGATGTGACCATGATGAATCTGACTGATAAAGACGCGAACAGCTCCCCCCTGGCAGATATGGTAAGCTCCTTCTATGAAAGCCGCATCCTGACCTGCATTCCCTACTTCCTGCTGTTGATGCCTGTGATCATGATCATCGGCCTTGCCATCAGCACTGTAATCCGTCTGATTCAGGCAATCATCGGCTTCATCAAACCCAGCTCTCAGATCAAAAAGACCGACGCAAGTGCCTGCATCGTTACTACCATTTTGATCGTTGCTTGCTACATCGTTCACTTCTTCTACAGCTGCTTCAGCCTCAACATTGTAAACGTAGTTATCATGGCAGTTGTCTCTGTTGGTGCTGTTGTAATGAACATCGTCTACAAAAAGCACACCAAGGAGATCGTGGACGCACAGTTCAGCCTGTAATTTCCTTACATAAAAATTCCACCGCGAGGCGGTGGAATTTTTCTTTTGCGCAAAGAAAAACACTACGGGTCTCCGTAGTGCATTGCGGACGGTTTTTGCAAAGCAGAACCCGTCCTGCCGTTCAGCCATGAAATATAACCCTGCATAGTGCAAGGCGGTGCCCTATCCCCGACCTCTGTGCTCCCAACGTCTTGAGGTCGCCGTGACATAAGCAGGGCGGTCAAGGAGGTCTGCTAACTCCATCGGGGAAGCGTTTTTCGGGCTCCAATATCTTTTTGTAGGTTTATTTACAAGGCTGTCTCGAACAGGACAGGCAGATTTGCTTTTTAGTTGTCGTAGTCTACTTCGTCGAAGAGCAGGTCGTCAAAGATCTCGGCGATCTTCTCGAACTCGTCATCGTCGTCTACGGAAACCAGGCACTCTTCGCCGTCTTCATCGGTGCCGACCTTGAGGATCACGTACTCGTCGCTCTCCTCGTCTACGGGGATCAGCGCGTAGTAAACTACGCCGTCCATCTCGTGCTCGCCGATGATCTGGAACTGACCTTCGTTACCTTCCTCGTCTACGAGAGTGTAAACGTCGATCTCTTCCATTGCCTCATCGTTGTTGTTCAGCAGTTCTTCGTTTGCCATTGGTATCTCCTCCTTCGTGGGAAATTATCGTTAAAATGGAACTTCCGGAAGCAGACCGGTCTCGTCGCCATCGGTATCCGAGGCGGTGGGAGCCGTCTCCTGCGTTTTCTCCTCCGCCCGATCGTCCTCACAGCCACCAAGGCAGGAGAGCGCAAGCGAAAGCACCAGCAGAATGACCGCAATACGTTTCATCGAACCGCTCCTTTATACTTCCTTGCTCTTATTGTACCTTATCGGACGGCGTTTGTCAAGTGGTTCCACAAAGAAATTTCATCCGACGATATACGCCTTCATTTTTCCGCATTAACCGGTGCGGATTTCGACGTTCCTCTTGCATTTTTCGAAAGAATATGCTATAATATGGAATATGGACATCGCGTCCTTACAGAAGCCTATTGCAGTTTATCCGAAACGTCCGATTTTCATACGCGTTTTTACGACGGACAGAAAGGTTTTTTTATGAAAACAGTTGTTGGCATTGACGTGGGCGGCAGCACCACCAAGATCGTCGGCTTCGACGCCGAGGGTCAACTGATCGCTCCCATTTTCGTCCGCGCTACCGATCAGATCACCTCGATCTACGGCGCGCTGGGCAAGTTCACCACCGAAAACGGTCTCGCGCTCACCGACATTGAGCGCATTATGGTCACCGGCGTGGGTTCCATCTTTATGGCGGCACCTATCTACAATATTCCCGTTCACCGTCTCTCCGAGTTCTCCTGCGTGGGCAGAGGCGGCATCTGGCTGTCGGGACTGTCCGAGGCCATCGTGGTCAGCATGGGCACCGGTACTGCGCTGGTGCACGCCAAAGCGAACGGAACCTTCGATTATCTGGGCGGTACCGGCATCGGCGGCGGCACTCTGATGGGGCTTTCCGAAAAGCTCATCGGCATGAAGGACATTGACCACATCATCGAGCTTGCCTCCGAGGGCGACCTGTCCAAGATCGACCTCAGAGTCAGCGACATCACCAAAAAGGACGTTCACCCGGGGCTTGCCGCCGATCTGACCGCCGCAAACTTCGGCAAGATCAGCGATATCGCCACGAAAAGCGACCTTGCGTTGGGGCTTGTGAACATGATCTACGAGACCATCGGTATGATGGCAATCTTCGCCGCACGAGGCAAAGGCATCCGCGACATCGTACTTACGGGCAACCTGACCGCTCTGCCCCAGGCAAGGGAGATCTTTGCCAATCTCAACGCTTTCTTTGACGTGAACTTCATTATTCCCCAAAACGCACGGTTTGGCACGGTTATCGGTGCGGCTTTGCAGGGATGAACGCAAACAGCACCGACTAAGTCGGTGCTGTTTGCGTTCATCCTCCCACTACGACTCCGCCGGGGATCGCTCCTACGATCACCGCTTCGCCAATGAGGATGCGAGAAATGACCGTCAGCTGCTCTTCCCTGCCAAGGACGGTCAGCGTCAGCGGTACGGTCACCTCCAACTCCAAACGGTGGAGAGTCTGATTGAGTCCGCCCTCCTCCAAGGTGCTGACAGTGCGGGCGGATGCGCCTCCGTAGAGACTTCCCTTCACGGTCAGATAAAAGCCGCTTCCCGAGAAGAGCTTCGGAAAAATGACATCTCCACTGCGGATCTTGCAGGAAAGCCGCAACCCCGCAAGCTCTCGCTCTAGCGCAGCAGACAGATCGGCGGCATATCGGCGAACCTCCCCGCTATCCACCTCAAGTCCCTGCACGCTTCCATCCGAAGCATACCGTAGCGCGCAGAAGCTGCCGTATTTACCCGATCGGGACAGTTCCTCCGCCGTCTCCCGCACCAATTTCTGCACACGGCTCTCTGCAACACTCTCGAAGATCGGCAATGCAAGCGGTGCCGCCCGCGCCCTCAGTCCCACCGCGGTCAAAGGTAACGCAATAAGCAACAGACAGACCGCGATCCGAAAGAACCGCCGCTTTCCGCGACTATGGAAAAGCCGCCTCAAAATCCCCAAACGCATGGTTTTCTCCTCTCAAATTTTCTGTATTTTCGTCAAAAATTTTTTTCGCAAAACTATTGAAATTCCCGTCGTATTTTGCTATAATGATTGACATCAAAAACCATCGGCAGCGCCTGTATCCGGCTGACGGGTTCCACCTTCATCTTATGAGCGGATCTGAATAAATATATTCCGATATGCCAAAGATATGAAAAGGAATTCCATCAGTTTGACCGGACACTGACCATCTATTTCTGGAGGATATATTTATGCAAAGCAATGTACGCCCCGAAACCATGGAACGCATCACCACCCCCGCACTGGCAAACGCTTTCATCGAAGAGCAGATCAAAGAGATCCGCGCACAGGTAGGAGACAAGAAGGTACTTCTTGCGCTCTCCGGCGGCGTTGACTCCTCCGTAGTTGCCGCTCTGCTGATCAAAGCCATCGGCAAGCAGCTGACCTGCGTACACGTCAACCACGGTCTGATGCGTAAAGGCGAGTCCGAGCAGGTTATCAAAGT
>JAFTPF010000126.1 GCA_017463445.1 Clostridia bacterium | reverse complement strand
TCGGGATGTCATCCAATTGGAATAATACTCTTAGTGAGCGGTGTAGTAGCGAAGCGCCGTGACCTGGGGAGGCTCCAGATTGATCCGCTGTCCGAAGATCTTCCATTTCTCGAAGTTACGGCTGTAGGCGTTAAAACCTGCCTTCGCTTCGGCAAGGATGTCGCCGGGGATCTTGTCGGTCTCGCTTTTGAGCTCGTTCCAGCGTTCTGCTACCATCTTGCGGAACCAGTTGTACCGCATCAAGGTGCAGAACCAGCCGTTGTCCTGCATCTGTCCGCTGACCCCTGCCCAGAGACCTTCGGGATTGTCACAGCCCTCGTCGGCGTTGCCGCCCGATAGGTCAAAATCCCAGATAGGACCGAAGTGGAGCACTTCACCGCTTACCGTGGCGTCGTAATACATATAGAAGGAGTCCCAGCCGTCGTCCTTGTTCTTGAACAGCTCCTCTGCGATGTAGGTATCCACTACCGACGGAATATCCAGTAGTTTTTCGATCTCGCTTCGGTTGCCCCGTTGTACTGCATCCCAACATTGTTGGACGATATTTGCGATGAAGGCTTGCTGCTGGTTGTACAGGTCGCCGTTTGTAGACAGATCATTCTTGGTCTCGTAGGCTCTGCCGCCTGCGTGGAAGACGTTTTCGGCGGCGTAGTTGGACATCTCGATCAGATAGCCGGTCAGCAGGCTTTCGGGATTCTCGGGAATGTTGACCCGATCCTCGTGTACCTGATTCTGCTCGCAGAGCAGGTAGACGCCGCGATATTCACCGTTCAGGTAGAGATCCACGCTGGTGGCGGAGGACATGAAAGAGATGTTCCCCAGCTTGCGGGCGTAGTTTAAGGTGATGTAATTGCGGATCAGCGACTGGTCGCAGTGGTTTGCGATCAGCGTCCAGGATTTTGCCTTTCCGTTGCCCTGCCCCAGCAGGTTCTGCTTCTTGGACAGCTTGACGCGATAGGATTTCTTGGGCGTGTTCCAGGAGAAATTGCCTCTGCCGCGGATCTCCATATCCATCTCCTCCAGGACGTACTGGGCGTCACAATTGGTGATGGCGATGGTGCCGCCGATGTACTCGGTCTTGGAGGTTACGTCGCCGCCCGTGGCGGTAGTGATGCTGACGATGGGAAGCTCCAGTGCGTCGTATTCGAAGATGGCGGTGTAGACGCTGTTTTCTTGAGGGCAGTCGCCGCTACGGAAAACCTCTCCCTCGCCATCGCTCCAGCCGACAAATTTGTAGCCCAAATTGGCACTTGCCTTCACTACGGTGGACGTGGTCTCGCCGTAGCGGACGTTCTGCACGGTAGTGCCTGTCAAATAACCGCCTTTGGAGTCGTTCACCACATAGCGCACCGAGATGGGCGTGCCCTTGGCGGGTTCGGGATCGGTAGTGACTGGTTTGGTAGTCGTTACAGGCTTCGTAGTCGTCGCAGGCTTTGTGGTCGTCACGGGCTTCTTGGTCGTGGTGGTAGGTTTGGCGGTGGTTACGGGATCCGGAGTAGTGATCGGCGTCGGGACGGTCGTCACGGGAGCGTTGGTTACGGTAGTGTTGGGGATCGTCTCGGTCGCTTGGCTGTGGTCCCCGGGATCGGTGTCGGGGAGGTCGGTGTCGATGGAGACCGTGGGGGTAGGATCGCTGTCGGGAGTGGTGACGGCGATCATGGGAACGCCGGTGGTTTCCGCCGTGGGGGGAACGGATGAGGAGGCTTGGCTGTCCGTGGGTTCGGCACTACAGCTCCAAAGCCAGAGCGCGCCCAGTAGCGCGGTCAACCAAAACAGTTTTCGCATTTCAATATCCTCCGATGATCGGTGGTTTTAGTCTATACCTTAGTGTACCATAGATTTTTCAAAAAAGCAATGCTCTGGTTTGCTTTTTGGGTGAAATTCTATGGTTTTTTACTTTTTCTGTGTTATATATGAAAAAGGCGATCCGCAATACGCGGATCGCCTCGGTTGTGTAGATTATTTGGTCTGCATTGCTGGATTTCCGCTTGCGGTAGTCCACTTGCAGAGATCGGACTGGCTGACGCCTGCGGCGGATGCTGCGGCGGAAAGTCCGTTATTGAGCGCGTTTGCCATAGCGTTCTTGGCGGTGGCGGTCTCGTTCTTGGGAGTGCCCCAATCGGCATCTGCCGTGGTGTGGGTCACGCCGGTGACGTAATAGTTGCCAACATAGACGCCGCCTCTGCCGTCGGAATAGCAGTTGATGGGTGATGCGGCACCGTCACCGAATCCGGAAGCATTGGTGGAAACACTGCCCGTGAAGACACAGCCTGCAATCACACCGCCGCCGGTCTGGTTGGATGCGGCAATACCGCCTGCGTAGCTGCCCGACAGGGTCATGGACGAGCCGCAGTTGACGATCACGCCGCCGATGCGCACGCTTCGGCAGATGCCTGCCGCCTGTGCGCTGTTATTGATACTGCCCTCGGTGAACAGGTTCATCACGGTGCCGGTCAAATAGGGGAAGATACACTGGTCTGCGCCGGACAGATTTGCCTTGATGGTGTGGCCTGCGCCGTCGTAGATGCCCGCGAAGGTGTTGGGCGCGCCCACGCCCGCGTAGCCGGTGACCTTGGTCATATCCAGGTCGACGGTCTGGCGGAAGTATTTGCCTGCGAAGTTCTGTCCGTTTGCCATACAAAGGGTGAAGTTCAGGAAATCAGCCTCCGAGCTGACCAGATAGGGGGAGTTCTTGGTGCCGTTGCCCTTCAGCGACAGATTGCCGTCAAAGGAATAGGTGGGTCCGTTGAAGTAGTTATCCAACCATTCAATGCGGTTGACCATCCACTGAGCGTAATACTCGTAATGCTCCTTGTAGGTGCGTAGCTTTTGGATAGCCACAGGCTCGCGGTTAATCTGCTGACCGAAGATCTGCCAGCGGTCGAAGTTACGGCTGTAGGCGTTGAAGCCGCGGGTCGCCTCGGCGATGATGGCGGCGGGGATCTGGTCGGTCTCGCCCTTCAGCTCATTCCAACGTGCCGCAACCAGCTTGCGAAACCAGGTCTGCTCCAGTAGCTTGCCGTACCAGGGGTTACAGCCGATGGTGCCTGCCCGCAGTCCGGTGTACTGGTCGCAGCCGGTCTCTTCGTTCACGTTACCGCCCGACAGGTCGAAGTCCCAGATGGGGCCGAAGTGGAGAACATCTCCCTCGATGCCGTTGTCGATGTACATATAGAAGGAGTCCCAGCCTGCGTCCAGGTTCTTGAACAGCTCCTCCACGATGTAGGTGTCCACCACGCTCTCGATATCGATTAGCGATCGGATCGCGGCCTCGTTACCGCCTTGGACTGCCGTCCAGCATTGGTTGAGGTAATCCTGTACGAAACGGAACTGCGCGTTGTAGGTGGTGGTGCTCAGCTCGGACAGATCGCTCTTGATCTCGAAATTGAACCAGCCGCTCTCCATATGGATGGAGAACTTGGGATCAGCGGCGTAGCCGGTCATCTCGATCAGGTAACCGGTCTTGACGCTTTCGGCGTTTTCGGTGATGTTTACGCGGTTCTTCTGCACTTCGTTCTGCTCACAGAGGGTGTAGACGCCGCGGTATTCGCCGTTGACGTAGACCTCCACGCTGATGGCGGAGGACATAAAGGAGATGTTCCCCAGTTTACGAGCGTAGTTTAAGGTGATGTAATTGCGGATCAGCGACTGGTCGCAATGGTTGGCGATCAGCGTCCAGTCCTTTGCCTCGCCGGAGCCCTGCCCCAGCAGATTCTGCTTCTTGGACAGCTTTACGCGCCAGGATTTCTTGGCAACCTTCGGCTCGGTCCAGGTGTAGTTGCCCCGTCCGCGGATCTGCATCTCGTAGTTCTCCAGGACGTATTTCGCGTCGCAGTTGGAGATGGAGATGGTTCCGCCGATATAAATTTCTTTGGAGTCGGGGTCTCTGCCCGTCTCGGTGGTGATGCTGATGATGGGCAGCTCCAGCGCATCGTATTCGAAGATGGCGGTGAAGGTGCTGTCCTTTCGGGGTGATTCGGAACTGCGGGTAGCGGTGGTAACGCCGTCGCTCCAGCCTACGAACTTGTAGCCCAGATTTGCTTTGGCGGTAACGCTGGAGGTCTTGGACTGACCGTAACGGACCGTCTGGCTGGTGGCACCCGTCAGGCTGCCGCCTGCAGAGTTGTTCACGTTATATTTTACCGAGATAGGAGTGCCTTTTGCGGGCTCGGGATCGGTGGTGACGGGCTTGGTAGTCGTGACGGGCTTGGTAGTCGTGACGGGCTTGGTGGTGGTTACAGGTTTCTTGGTCGTGGTGGTAGGTTTGGTGGTGGTCACGGGAGTGATGCTTCCACCGTCTGTGGTCACGGGAGGATCGGTCTCGGGTGCTTTTTCGGTAGTGGTTTCGCCGGGCGTTACGGGCGTATCGTCGGTGGTGGGACGCTCGTCCTTGGTAGTGGTCACGGGAGTGGGGGGATCGGTGGGCAGGGTAGTATCGGGATCACTTTGAGAGGGGGTGACGGGGGTAGTTTGCACGGTGGTGATCGCATCGGGAGACGAGAGTGCAGACGAATCTGCGTCGGTGCCGTTGTCGGCACAGCTCCACAGGCACAGGGTGCCGAGAAGCGCGGTCAGCAGCAAAAGTTTTCGCATGATGAGTTCCTCCGGATGTCTCGGCGAGGATGCCGAGCGTAGTATTATCAGTATAACATATTTGGGAAGGGAAAACAAGAGGAAAATTGTAAATTACTTGCGCTTTTGCGCCTTTGAGTGGGGAAAATGTGAAAAAAAGCGGCGAAGGGGGCGTGGAGGTGCGAGGATAGCAAGAACGCAGGCTTGTTTGACACGCCAAAAGACCCGCCTTAGGCGGGTCTTGCAGAGTTTGAGGATCAACCGAGGCGAGAGGGCTAACTGCCCCAGACGTCGTCCAGCCATTCGATGCGCTGACGGTACCAATCGGCGAGATAGGCGATCTGTTGGCTACAGGAGTCCATAGTCAGGATCACCGAGGCTTCAGTGGATAGCTTCTTGTGCAGGATGTCCCAACGCTCAAAATTGCGCTCGAAGGCGTCCTCGTAGAGGGCGCCGGTCTGTCGCAGGATGTCGGGCAGGGCGGAGAGGGCGGGAGAGACCTCCTGCCAGCGGGTCTTGACCATCTCCCAGAACCAATCGTACTCTGCCAGCGTCATGAACCAGATGTTCTGTTGGCGGTCGGCGGCGGCAGCGGTGTTGCCCGCGTACAGACCGTCGGGATAGGAGAAGGTGTTGTGACAGACGCTGGAGGCATCGGCTTTCACATTTCCCGAGGACATATCGAAGTCCCAGACAGGACCGAAGGTCAGCTTGCCGCCGGTATTTCGATAGAGGTAGAAGGAGTCCCAGCCTGCGTCGCGGTTTTTGGTCAGCTCCTCCACGATGTAGGCGTTCACCACGCTGTCCAGGTCGATCAGCGAGTCGATGAGGGCGTAGTCTCCCGACTTGACCGCGTTCAGGCAGGCGGTAAGATGGGCGTCGATTGCGGTCAGATAAGCTTCCGCACCTTCCTCGGGAAGGTCGGAGTGGACCTCGTATTTATCGCCGTCCACCGTGAAGCGGGGGACCTCTGCGTGGACGGTCAGCTCGGCAAAGTAGCTGACGTCCTCCGGGGTGCCCAGCGGAACCGAGACCTTATGCTCGTCCTCCTCCACCTGCTCGTAGAGCTGGTACACGCCCATATATTCGCCGTTTAAGTAGAGATCCACGAAGGCGTAATCCGAGACCCAGGAAAGTCCCAGCCGATGCTGGATCCAGGTGGCGGCGGCGTTGCGGAGCAGACTGCGGTCCACCTGATTGGCGATCAGCACCCATTTGCGGGCTTTGCCCTCGCCAAGTCCCAGGAGAGACTGTCCCTCGGACAGTCTCAGCTTCCAGCCCTTCTTGTCGTAGGTCCAGGAGCCGTGGCCCCGTCCGCGGACCTCGGTGGTAAAATCGTTGAGCTCGTATTCCTCCGCACAGCCGCTGATGCTGATACTGCCGTCTACGTATTCGTCGGTGTTAATGCGGTCGGGGTCTATCTCGGTGGTCAGGCTAACGGCGGGCAGATTGAGGATGTCCTGCTCAAAATAGGCGGTGAGGACGGTGTCATCTGCATAGCTGTCGCCGTTGCGGACGGGATCGGTACTCCCGTCGCTCCAGCCCGCGAAGCGGTAGCCCAGCTCCGGTACCGCTTCCACCGTGCTGCAAACGGTGTTGTTCGGGGTGAGGGTCTGGCTGAGTTTCCCCGAGATACTGCCGTGCTCTGCGGCAAGGTAAGTGACATATACCGTTCCCGAGGTCTCGGGATCGTATGGGTTCGGGTTCGTTAGGGGTTCTTTGTCCAAAAAGTGGTAGGTGGTGGTCGATGGGGCGGAGGTACTGCTCAGCGTACTCTCTGCCGGAGGTGTGGATCTCCCGCAGGCGGGCAGGAGTGCCGTTGCCGCAAGGAGCAGGGAAAGGAAATGTATTTTATTCATCTTTGTAGGTTAGGAGGGAGCATCGGCGGGACGCTCCCTCGGTGGATCATTTGTGGTTCAGTACGGGGGTGCCGTTGGCTCCTGCCGCCCAGGTGCAAAGGGTATTTACGGAGATCTTTTCGCTGGCGGTGTGAGAGCCTTGCAGCTCGGACAAGGTGGACAGATTGGCGTTCAAGAGATCGGCAAGGTCGCCGTTCATCTGATCGCGGGGGAGCAGGACGTCGGCGGTCTCGGACACATTGACGCCGCCCAGATCGTCGGGGGAGTAGAGGAAGGCGAAGGTGCCGTCGCGACCGGGCTGCCATACGTTGGAGGGCGAGCTCTGACTGCCGACTACGGTGCCTGCGAAGTAGCAGTTGACCAGCAGGATGTCGCCGGACTGGGTGGAGGCGGAGAGACCGCCTGCCAGACCGTCCTCGTGGGAGGTGACGTCCATCAGCGAGTAGCAGTTGACGATGCCGCCGCCCTGACGGATACTGCGGCAGATGCCCGCCGCCTGGGCGGAGTTGTTGACACTGCCGGTGGTGCCCAGATTGATCACCAGTCCCGACAGGTAGGGGAAGATGCACTCGTCTCTGCCGGAAAGCTCGGCGTGGATCGTGTAGCCGTCACCGTCGTAAATGCCTGCAAAATTGCCCGCGGAGCCGATGCCGCGATAGCCTCTGACCGAGGTCATATCCAGATCGGCGGTTTGACGGAAATACTTTCCGTAGAAGTTCTCGCCGTTGTACATCGCCTCAGTGAAGCTCATAAAGTCCTCAGCGGTGGAAATCAGGTAGGGATCGCTGTACTTGCCGCTACCGCCTGAGCATTCGAATTTGTAGGAAGGATCGGGATCGGGGGTGGGAGGTGTGACGATGCCGCCACCGCTTTCGGTGTTATAGCCCTCGTGATAGCGGTCGCCGCCGATGAAGCCCCTCAGCCAGACCAGACGGTTCTCCAGCCACTCAATCAGGTATTCGTAATGCTCTTTATAGCTGTCCAGCTTCATGATCTCGCGGGGTTCGCGGTTGAGCTGCTGACTGAAGATCTGCCACTCGTCAAAGTTGCGGCAGAAGGAGTTGTAATAGGTCTCAGCTTCGGTGCGGATCAGCTCGGGAAGGGAATTGAGGACGGTCTGCACTTCTTGTGATGCAAAACGCTCTGCCACCAGCTCACGGAACCATTTGTATGCCATCAGATTGTAGAACCAAGGGTTGCTCTGTCCCTTGCCGCCTTGGGCGGCGTGGAGATCGGTATAGTTCTCACAACCCTCGTTGGCGTTGCCCAGCGACAGGTCGAAGTCCCAGATGGGACCCATCGCCAGCTTGCCGCCTGCATCCTTGTAGAAATAGAAGGAGTCCCAGCCTACGTCCAGATTCTTGACGGTCTCCTCCACGATGTAAGTGTCTATGATGGAGCTTATATCCATCAGCCGCTCGATCTCTTCCCGATTGCCTGCCAGCACTGCCTCGTAGCAAAGACTCATATAGTCCTGAATGTACATCTGCTGTTCCCAGCAAAGCCCGGGGTCTTCCGAGAGATCACTCTTGATCTCGTAGGTCTTGCCACCCATGTGGAAGGGATATTCCTCGGCGTAGTTAGAAAG
Organism: Clostridia bacterium; assembly: GCA_017463445.1. Taxonomy (GTDB): domain Bacteria; phylum Bacillota; class Clostridia; order Oscillospirales; family CAG-272; genus CAKSQF01. The sequence continues at coordinate 1,244 of JAFTPF010000126.1, read as the reverse complement.
CTGCACCAGATAGCCGATGTCGGTGCCTGCCTCGGGGTCCTCGGCGATGTCTACTCTGCCGTCGCCCACGCGGATGGATTCGGTCAGCAGGTAGACGCCGTTATAGACTCCGTTGATGTAGACCTCCACGCTGGTGCAGGCGGGGGAGTAGGCGATGCCGCTCATCATAGAAGCGAAGCGGAGGGCGGTGTGGTTTCTCAGCAGCGACTGGTCGCAGTGATTGGCCAGGAGATTCCAATGCTTGCCCTTTGCCGATCCGATGCCCAGCAGATTCGCCTTGCTGTCCAGCTGAATGTGGTAGGACTTTTTATCAAATTCCCAGGATTTGTTGCCCCGTCCGCGGATCTCGATGATGCGCTCGTCCATAGCGTATTCCTCGGCGCAGTTGGTGATGGTCAGGGTGCCCAGGATGTACTCCTGCTTGGACTCCACATCATAGCCTGTTTCGGTGGTGATGTGCATCACGGGCATCTCCAGGTAGACCGGCTGCATGATGGCGTAGATCGTGGTGATCTTGCCTGCCTCACCCTTGTCGCCTGAACGGGTGGAAGAGGTGGAGCCGTCGCTCCAACGGACAAATTCGTAGCCCACCCATGAGGTGGCGGTGACCTCGGACGTACCGTCACCGCGGACGGTCTGCTCGGTCTCGCCGCTGATCTCACCGGAGTTTTCGATAGAGAGGGCGTAGATCACGCGAGTGGAGCCGTCGGGGGAGTCGGTGATCTCGGTATCCGGCTCGTCGTAGGGGGAGCTTGACACAATCTGCGAGGTCTGATCGGGGGAAGCGTCGCCGTCCGCGTCGGAGGTGGGATCGGCGTCGGAGCCGGAGCCGCAGGCGGTCAGTGTGGGGAAGAGCAGAACGGCTGCCAGCAGCAGGGAAAGAAATCTGAGCTTTTGCATAAATAGACATCCTTTCGAAAAACGTACAATTACTTCAGTATAACAGATAAAAATGAATATTTCGTGACGAAGTGGCGAAAATGTGGGAAATTTTGATACAAGTTGCCGATTTTTGCTGTCGGACAGTGGAGAGGGGCGTTCGAATGTATGGGAGGGACGCTTATACATTCCAACACGGAAAAACAGGACGGCGTAAGCCGTCCTCAGATTACTGACAAAGTAGCATTTATAACATACTATCGGTAAAATGCACAAAGCAAAAGCTTACTGAGCCTCCCTCCGAGAGGGAGGTGGCACGCGAAGCGTGACGGAAGGAGCCTGCGCGACTAAATCATAGCACATTG
>JAFTPF010000125.1 GCA_017463445.1 Clostridia bacterium | reverse complement strand
TGTAGACCACCTCCCCGTCTCGGCGAGTGATCTTATAGATTACGCTGGGAGCGGTAGTGATGATGTCCAGGTTGAACTCGCGCTCGATACGCTCCTGGATGATCTCCATATGGAGAAGACCCAAAAAGCCGCAACGGAAGCCGAATCCGAGGGCGGCAGAGGTCTCGGGCTCAAAGGAGAGCGACGCATCGTTGAGCTGGAGCTTTTCCAGCGCGTCGCGGAGATCGCCGTAGCGGGAGCCGTCGGCGGGATAAACACCCGAGAAGACCATCGGGAGTGCTTTCTTAAAGCCGGGCAGAGGCTCGTCTGTGGGTTCTGCCGCAAGGGTGACAGTATCGCCCACCTGGGTGTCGGCAACCGTCTTGATGCTGGCGGTGATATAACCGACCTCGCCTGCGGAAAGATTGTCCTCTTTATGCAGACCGAAGGCGGTAAGAGTTCCCACCTCTACCACGTCAAACTCTGAGCCTGCGTACATCATACGGATGCGTTGACCGGCACGGAGCGTGCCGTCCATCACGCGGATGTAGACTACCACGCCCAGATAGGGATCGTAGTAGGAATCAAAGATCAGCGCTTTCAAGGGCGCATCGGGATCGCCTGTGGGAGCGGGGATGTCACGCACCACTGCTTCCAGTACGTCCTCAATGTTGAGTCCGGCTTTTGCGGAAACTGCGGGGCATCCCTCTGCGGGAATGCCGATGATGTCCTCCACCTCGCGGCGGCAACGCTCCACGTCGGCGGACGGCAGGTCGATCTTATTGATGATCGGCACGATCTCCAGATTGGAATCCACCGCAAGGTAGGCGTTGGCAAGAGTCTGCGCCTCGATGCCCTGACTGGCGTCGATGACCAGCAGTGCGCCCTCACAGGCGTTCAGCGAACGGGAGACCTCGTAGCCGAAGTCCACGTGACCGGGGGTGTCGATGAGATTGAGGGTGTACTGCTCGCCATCGGGCGCAGTATAGTCCAGCTTGACGGCGCGGGCTTTGATGGTAATTCCCCGCTCCCGCTCCAGATCCATGTTATCCAGGAGCTGTTCCTCCATCTCACGCTTGGAGACCGTCTGCGTCTTTTCAAGCAAGCGGTCAGCCAGCGTGGACTTGCCGTGGTCTATATGAGCGATAATGGAAAAATTTCGAATGTTTTTCTGATTTGTCATCTGAATTGACCTCACAAAGGGGATGCTTATTCTTCGACCGGCTCGTCGGGAGTCTCGGGATCTGCTTCGGTACCCGACTCGGTTTCGGTACCATTCTCGGGATCGGTGGTCAGGGGAGGCTCATCGGTCACGTCGGGTTCGGGCTGGACCGGGATCTCGATCTTGGGTCCAAGGCTGACCACGATGTCGATGGAGGTAATACCAGCTTGCACGGTGGTTCCTGCCACCAGGCTCTGGCTGATGATCAGACCGGGAGCAACGGTATCCGAATAGGTGTACGATACTTTGCCAAGCCGGATATTCAGCGATTTCAGCGTTGCGTCCAGCTGTGCCGCAGTCATACCCGCAAGGCTGGGGATGGTGATATAGGTCTTCTCGCCGCCCTTACTGACGTACAGGACGATCTCGGTGTCACTTCCCATCACCGTACCTGCGGTGGGGTAGGTGGAGATCACCAGACCTTCTTCAACAGCATTGTTGAAAACCTTTTGGATGGTGTACTTGATCTTATTGCGCTGAAGCTGAAGCGTGGCTTCACGGTATTCCATACCGGTATAGTCCGGAAGCGTCATCAGATTCTCGCCGCTACTGACCGTGAGGGTAAGCTTACAGGTCGGTACGTCGCGGTTAAGCGTACGGCGCGCGTTCTTTTCCGGTTGTTGTGAGATGATGGTATTGGCAAGATAATCGCTGCTGTGAACCCATTCGACGGTCACCGAGTAACCGCTGTTTTCCAGCTCCGTTTTCATCTCCTCGGAATAAGTTTGATCCACGAAATCTCCTACGATCAGCACGTGCGAATTGCTGGGATCGGAAATAAAGTAATTCTGTAGCAGGAAGATCAGAACGATCAATACTACTGCACCGAATGCACAAAGCATTCCGAAAATGATGGGCAACATCGTTGCATGAGACTTTTTGTATACGATCTCCTTCTCTACGACAGGCTTTTGTTTTTCGGTTTTCTTTTTCTTTTTCTTGGATCCGGAAGGCTTTACGACCTCCATCTCAATACTCTGATCGGTAACGGTCTGCACACCGGCGGTAGGGATCACGTCTTCTCCGCTGTCTTCGTTGACGGCAACGAAATCAAAGACAGCATCGGGCGTAGTCTCCAACCGTTGCAGACAGGTCAACATCTGCGTCGCGTTTTCGAATCGGTCGGCGGGACGCTTGCTGATCGCCTTCATCACTATCTGCTCAAGACCTTTTGGAACGTCCGGCACGATCTCGGAGGGCGGAACGGCGCGAGAGCTAATCTGCATACACGCTACCGCAACTGCGTTCTCCGCTTCAAAGGGAACGCGGTTGCAGATCAACTCGTAGAGGATAATACCCAACGAATAGAGGTCACTGCGCATATCCACTCTTAGCCCGCTTGCCTGCTCGGGAGAGATATAATGGACCGAACCGATGGCTTTATCCGCCATGGTAATAGTCTCGCTGTTGGGGATCTTGGCGATACCGAAGTCGGTAACTTTGATAGAGCCGTCGGGAGCGATAATGATATTCTGCGGCTTGATATCCCGATGAATGATCCCGCGGGAGTGCGCGTGCTGAAGACCCGATAGGATCTGCACCGCGATATGGATCGTCTCGTCCGGAGTCAGCGGACCGTGCTCCTGCAGGTATTCCTTCAGCGTGATCCCCTCTGCATATTCCAGAACGATATATTTTACCTCCGACGTGACCGACACATCGTAAACCGATACGATATTGGGGTGGGAGAGCATAGAGACCGCTTTGGACTCGTGGATAAAGCGGCGCACAGCGGCTTCATCCTTGGAAATGTCCTCCCGAAGCATTTTCAGTGCAAGCTCGCGGTGAAGCAGCAGATCGTCTACCAAGAAAACGCGGGACATTCCCCCGCTGCCTACCAGACTCTTGATCCGATACCGATCATCCAGCGTCTTGCCGATATAGTTGGTATTTTCAATGGAATCCATATTCATTCCTCAATCAGTTATTTCAAACGGGTACTGATCACAAGAGCGGTAATATTATCGGTACCGCCGTGACTGTTGGCTTTTGCCACCAACCGCGCTGCTTTGTGGGAGAATTCCACCTCGTCGTCTCCAAGGACGCCGGCGATCTCAGTCTCGTTGACCATATTGGTCAGACCGTCCGAGCACAAAAGAATGGCTTCGGTTCGGCGGGTATCCAGCGCGAAAAGATCGGGGGTGATCTCGGCAGACGTACCCACACTGCGAGTAATCAGATTTTTGTGAGGATGGCTCTCTGCCTCGTCGGGCTGGATCATGCCGTTGTCAACCAAATACTGAACGTACGAGTGATCTTTGGTGATCTGACAGAGCTCACCGTCTTTGTAGTAGTATGCCCGGCTATCACCAACATTTACAATGTAAGCTGTTTTATTGACCAAAAGAACGGACACCAGCGTAGTACCCATTCCTTCCAATGCCGGATCGGTCTTCGCAAGCTGGTAGACGGCAGAGTTTGCCTCATTCAGCGCGTCGATCAGCAGTCTTTTACAAAGCTTTGCGTTCAGCGGTGTCAGCAGATGGGCAGACGTCAGATGTGCTTGCAGCGCCCGGGTCATGGCGGAGTGATAGACCGAACAGGCGGTAGCACTTGCAGTTTCACCCGCACTGGCTCCGCCCATACCGTCGCAGACGGTAAATAGGCAGACTGCGTCGGTCAGTTCTTCCACCATAAAGCAGTCTTCGTTTTGATTTCTGATTCTTCCTACATTGGTATATGCACTGTACTGCATAGCTTCCCCCGAAATGATGTAAAATCGTGATTGATTATTCGGTCTGAGAACCGAACTTATTGACCAGTTTGTCCTGCGGTATGGCGCAACTGGCCACAGGCGGCGTTGATGTCTTCACCTAACTTGCGGCGCACCGTGGCGTTGACTCCAAGTTTTTCCAGTGTCTCACAGAATGCGCGCACTCTGCGTTTGCCCGACGCTTCATACCCCCGCTCCTTAACCGGATTCACGGGGATCAGATTGACGTGTAAGGGTCGATTTTCCAAATAACGCTTCAACAACTTAGCCAAGACGACGGCACCGTCGGTACTGTCGTTCTCGCCCGCAATCAGCGTATATTCGAAGGAGATCCGCCGCCCCGTCTGATCAAAGTAATCCCGACAAGCAGTCAGCAGACTATCGATATTGTACGCTCGGTTTACCGGCATGATCTCCGACCGTTTCCCGTCGTCATATGCGTGAAGCGAGATGGAAAGCGTGATGGGAAGGTCTTCTTTTGCAAGCCGATAGATCCCGGGCACCAGTCCGCAGGTGGAGAGTGAGATGTGACGGCAACCGATATTCAAGCCTTCGGGCGCGGACACCAGGCGAAGGAAACGGATGACGTTGTGGTAATTGTCCAGCGGTTCGCCGATGCCCATCATTACGATGTTGGAGATGCGCTTGCCTGCATCCTTTTGCGCAACGATGATCTGACCCAAAATCTCCGAAGGAAGCAGATCCCGCACTTTTCCACCTAAGGTGGAGGCACAGAAGCGGCATCCCATCCGACAGCCTGCCTGAGAGGAAACGCAAATGGATAGTCCGTGCTCGTATTCCATCAGAACGCTTTCGATCAGCTGACCATCGGGCAGGCGGAACAGATACTTGACCGTTGAATCCAGCTTAGAAGCATAGCGGGCTTCGATCACAGGATAACGGAGCTCGGCGCAAAGAGACAGCTTCTCCCGCAGTGCCGCGGACAGATTCGTCATCTCGGAAAAATCCGCGCCCTTACAGATCCACTGAGAGATCTGTCCCGCGCGGAAGACGGGTTCGCCAAGTGTTTTGATAAAATCCTTCAGCTCGGATGACGTCATAGACAAAAGATCTGCCCGATTCTCCATAGTTTCCCCTTTCCCGCATCGAATAACGCATAATTGATTCTTTATTATAGCACGACACGTTTGAAAATGCAATGAATCAAAAGTAAAATTTTTATGTTATGGTTGAAATTTATTATCGGTTTACAAATATTAACATTTAGTTCACATAATATTCACAAGTAAATGAACATACTCTGTTATACTATAATTACTAAATTCCAAGGAGGTAGCAAACATGGAAGAGAAAAATGGAAGCGTTCTGAAAACCGTTCTGAAGGTGCTGGCTATCATCGTTGCAGTTGCTGCTGCAGTTGCTGTTGCTCTGCTGATCGTTAAGAAAATCCGCGCTAAGAAGGCTCTGAAGAATGCTGAAGAAACCGCTATCGACGATTGCTGCTGCGATTGCGATGACGAGGATTGCGCTTACTGTGACGAGGACGAGTGCCCCGTTGAGGACGCTGAATAATCACTCCAAAATGTTCGCCGCTCTGCGGCACCGGAAAAAAGCAACTGTTCGGTTGCTTTTTTCTTTTCAAAAATTAATCATTAAGAGGATACTGCTATGACCTATACGCTGAAACATCTTGATCTTACCGCGACCGTCGCTTCACAAGGAGCAGAGCTGATCTCACTGCAAAAGCAAGGAAAGGAATACATCTGGACAGGCGACGCCGTTTATTGGAACGGACATAATCCGATCCTCTTCCCCGTCATCGGCTTTTTGAAAAATGGCAAGACCTTCTTTAGCGGTGTCGAATACGAGATCCCCAAGCACGGCTACGCACGCAGGAGTGAATTCACCCCGGTCAGCCGTACGGAGAACTCGATCACGCTGGAGATGACAGATACCGAAGAGACCCGCAAGGGATTCCCTTTCCGTTTTGTCTTACAAGTCACCCATACCCTCACCGAAGACGGATTTGAGACCGCTTACCGTGTGGAAAACCGCGATGAACGCACGATGCCTTTTATGATCGGCGCGCACACAGGCTTCCTGCTTCCCTTCTCGGAAGGCGCGAAGTTCGAAGATCACACGCTGATCTTTGAGCAACCGGAATGCCACGTGACTCGCTACATCGCCGTAGGCGGTCAGATTATCGAAGATGCGGCCGGACAGCGAAACTATCTGGACGGCGCCGACCGTCTCCCTCTTTCCTACGGTCTGTTCGACGACGATGCGCTGATGCTGACCGGGCTTTGCTCCCGCAAGATAGCACTACTGGACCAAGACGGACATGGCGTTGGAATGGAGTTTGACGGATTTGACGCGCTGGGCATCTGGACTTCGCCCGGAAAGAACGCACCTTTCCTCTGTCTTGAGCCGTGGAACGGCATCAACGCCTTCCGAAATGAAGAGACAGAGTTTTCTCAAAAACCGTTCATTCGATCGACCGAACCGGGCGAATGCTATGCGGTAGGCTATCGCGTCCGCATCATAGATTGAACCGTTATCTAACGCCAACCGATAGCTTATAATGTTGCTTTGCGAAGTTTTCGGCGGGCAAGCAGATACGCCGCACCTACCGCTATCAACACTCCTGCCAAAGCGCCGATGCTATCGATCAACACATCAATTGGCATACCCGACCGACCCGGAACGAATCGCTGGTGAATCTCGTCTGTAACAGCATAGAGCGTCGCTCCTCCCCAGCCAAGAACCGCGCGCAGGAACCTGCGCCGAGGAGCGTTCCATACGGACAGTAACGCATACAGCAGGATCGACAGCAGAGCGTATTCCGCCATATGCGCGCCTTTGCGAACGACCATAGACAGCGTGTGCGTAAGGCTTTCCTGCTGCACTGCAGACAGGCTGTCGAAATCTTTCACGAAAACACGGATGAGCTGTTCCACGATGTCATCGCTCTGTTGCATGGATTCCGACGCCGGCTTTGCAGAAAACAGGAAGATGGTCAGCATCCATCCTGCGGTCATGATCAATAATACGATACGCTTTACATTCTTCTGCATATCTACCTCTCTGTAAATCATACTGTCAAATAGTTTACCACATTTTTTTGATTTTGTAAAGAAAAATCGAAAGCCTGCTGATTTAAAATCTTCGCATCTTGGAAATACTATCAAAAAATATCGAGTAAAGGATGATCCATATGAAACTTATGTCAGATTGCAAAATTGCCGGTGTCAGTGCCCGGCAGATCTTTGATTCCCGCGGAATGCCCACGGTAGAAGCCTCCGTGCTTCTGGAAAGCGGGGAGACCGCTTACGCTTCGGTTCCTTCAGGAGCGTCTACCGGCGAACACGAGGCGGTAGAGCTGCGGGACGGCGGCTTTGCTTACGACGGCAAGGGCGTTTCCAAAGCGGTAGAATCTGTAAACGGTCAGATCCGCAAAGCCATCGTCGGAAAGCGCGCAGACTGTCAGGATTGCATCGACCGCCTGCTCTGCAAGCTGGACGGCACCCCTAACAAATCCGCGCTGGGCGCAAACGCGATCCTTGCCGTATCCCTTGCCAACGCAAAGGTTGCCGCAAAGCATTACGGTCTTCCGCTGTACCGCTATCTCGGCGGCAGTAACGCCCGCATCCTTCCCGTTCCGATGATGAATATCCTGAACGGCGGTGCCCACGCCTCCAACAATCTGGACGTGCAGGAGTTTATGATCATGCCGGTAGGTGCCAAAAGCTTTACCGAGGCTATGCAGATGGGTACTGAGATCTACGCCGCTCTCAAAAAACTGCTGAAGGCGGATGGGCTCAGCGTTTCCGTCGGCGACGAAGGCGGATTTGCCCCCGACCTTGCGGGAGATGAAGCCGCGCTGGACTATATCCTCCGTGCGGTGGAGACCGCGGGCTACCTTCCCGGCGAGGATGTGAAGATCGCGCTGGATATTGCATCCAGCGAATGGTTTGAAAACGGAAAGTATCATCTTCCCAAGAGCGGTTTGTCGATGAGTGCCGACGAGCTTTCGGCATATTACGCCAAACTGCTGAAAAAATATCCCATTGCCTCTATCGAAGATCCCTTCGCGGAGGACGATTGGACTGCCTTTGCCCACTTCACTGCCGCCCATCCCGATCTACAGATCGTGGGAGACGATCTGTTCGTCACAAACTCCGCCCGTCTGAGAGAGGGCATCGAACGGGGGGCTGCCAACGCGATCCTGATCAAGCCCAACCAGATCGGTACACTGACCGAGACTATGGAAGCGATGGAGCTTGCCGCATCCCGCGGTTACCGCGCCATCGTCTCCCACCGCAGCGGCGAGACAGAGGACACTACCATCGCCGATCTTGCCGTCGCCACCAACGCAGGACAGATCAAGACCGGTGCGCCCGCCCGAAGCGAACGAGTCTGCAAATACAACCGTCTGCTGCGAATCGAGCATTGCCTCGGTTCCTCAGCATTGTACGGGATCATCAAATAACCCATTGGGGATTTGGGGATGTCGAAGGACATCCCCATTTTTTTCGGAACTTTGTGCATTTCTCCTGTTTACAAATGACGAAAAATCTGCTATACTGCATCTGGACAGACGCATTTTTTTGCGTCTCATTTCGGAAGAACAAGGAGATGGATCTGATGGTCAAGGACATGACCTACGGTAGCTCTGCCAAGCAAATACTATTCTTTGCTCTGCCGCTGATGGTGGGCAATCTGTTCCAGCAATTCTACAATATGGCAGACAGCATGATCGTGGGCAGGACACTGGGTACGGACGCGCTGGGCGCCGTCTGCTCCACCGGCTCGCTGAATTTTCTGGTCCTGGGCTTCGTCACAGGACTTGCCAGCGGCTTCTGCATTCCCGTAGCACAGTTCTTCGGTGCCAAGGACTATCGCAATCTGCGCCGATCGGTCACCAATATGATATACCTCGCCGTTGGAATCACCGCTCTGCTGACCCTGCTGACCGCCATCTTTACCGACGATATTCTTCGTCTCTTGGGCACACCAGAGGACATCTTCGAAGATGCATACGACTACATTATCGTCATCTTCCTGGGCATGGCGGCGACTATGTTCTATAACATATTGGCAGGCCTGCTCCGCGCGCTGGGTGACAGCCGTTCCCCGCTGATCTTTCTGATCATCGCTTCAATCATCAATATCGGTCTTGACTTTTTCTTCATTCTCGTTTGCAATATGGGTGTGGCGGGTGCCGGTATCGCTACCGTGATCGCACAGGCTTTCTCGGGTCTACTGTGCCTGATCTATATCATCAAAAAATCCACCGTTCTTCGTCTGCAAAAGTCCGATTGGCGTCCATCCCTGTCGATGATGAAAAAATTGCTCTATCTGGGTCTGCCTATGGCTTTGCAGTTCTCCATCACCGCGGTAGGCAGTCTGATCCTGCAGCAGTCGGTCAACTCACTTGGCACCGACGCCGTCAGTGCGGTCGGCGCAGGAAACAAGACTTCGATGATGCTGACCCAGCCGATGGAGGCAATGGGCGTAGCCCTTGCCACCTTCTGCGGTCAAAATCTCGGCGCAGGCAAGATCGACCGTGCCCGCCGAGGCGTTCATCAAGGGATTTGGATGATTATGGTATATGTTGCCGTTGCTACGATCGCTTCCCTGTGCTTTGGCCAATATCTGGCACTCCTGTTCGTTACCGCCGACGAGCTCGCCGTGATCGGCGATATACACAAGCTGCTTTCCATCGTTGGCGCATTCTACTGGTCACTCGGCATCCTGTTCGTCTACCGCAACGCGGTGCAAGGGCTCGGGTACGGCGTCCCCGCTATGGCGGCGGGACTGTTTGAATTGATCGCCCGTGCCGTGATCGGCCTATTCGCGGTTCCAGTATTCGGCTTTGAAGCTGCTTGCATTGCCGGTCCCCTTGCATGGATCGCCGCAGATCTGCTGTTGATTCCCGTTTTCTATATCGTCATTCACAAATTGAAAAAGCGCTATCCGGCGCCTATTGAATCAGATGAGATGACTATCACGTCCGCCGTCTAACCCGCTATACTGAACAGTGAACCGTATTACGGAGGTATTGCTATGTCTTATACAAGTCCCGTTTGCACCGATCCAGCCGAGCTGTACGATCTGCTTGCCGCTATGGCTGTCGGTCTGCTGGACGGCGAGACCGACAGCGTGTCCGCTACCGCCAATCTGTCGGCGCTCATCTACGATCTGCTCCCCGATCTGAACTGGGCAGGCTTTTACCGGGTCAAAGGCGACCTGCTGATCCTAGGGCCTTTCCAGGGAAAACCCGCCTGCAACCGCATCGCCAAGGGAAAAGGCGTCTGCGGTACCGCATGGCTCACCGATCGGGCGCAGGTCGTGCCGGACGTACATCAGTTTCCCGGTCACATTGCTTGTGACGGCGCGTCCAACAGCGAGCTTGTGATCCCGATTCACGATCCTTCGGGCAGTTTTTGCGCCCTGCTGGATTTGGATAGTCCGCTTCTCGGGCGGTTCGGTGACGCTGACCTGAAGGGTCTGCTCCCGGTGATCGGACTTTTGGAAAAATGGATGGAATCCACAAGTATCCATTCGCTCTAATGATCTGCGTGCACGCTTTCGGATCGACCATCGTCTATCGGTAAAGCAGCAGGAGACTTAAAGTTTTTTTTGAAAAACGGTTGACAAAAACAAAGTGCTGTGATATAATAGCAGAAGCATGGGAATCGTATCCCGTTTCCGTGCTTTAAATCGGGGTATGGCTCAGTTTGGTAGAGTGCATGGTTCGGGTCCATGAGGCCGCGCGTTCGAATCGCGCTACTCCGACCAGCGGTTTGACCGCTACCAAAAGAGTATTCGCTGTGCGAATACTCTTTTGGTTTACAGTTTGATTGTTCGCTTTGAGTTTCCTCAAGGCGTGTTTTTTTAGGCGTGATCTTCAGAGGGGGGGACAATATGGCAGAGCGCAGACCATCATTACAGCATCTGTTGGGTAAGACCGTGATCGTACGAATCGACCGTCCCATCGGAAATACGCATCCTCGCCATCCGGAACTGACCTACCCTATTCATTACGGCTTCATTCCGGGTATGATCGGCGGCGACGGTAAGCCGCAGGACGCATACCTAATGGGGGTGAATACTCCCGTTTCGGAATACGCCGGCAAGGTGATCGGTATCGTCCGCAGGCTGAACGATCGAGAGGATAAACTGGTAGTTGCTCCTGACGGGATCTGCTACCATCAGGCGGAGATTGAAGAAGCAGTTCACTTTCAGGAGCGTTATTTCCGCACTCGTACCATTCCCCTCTATCATCGCTCCTGTGGTGCGATCATCTATCGCAAAGATCGGGATCGCATTCGTTATCTGCTCCTTTTTCAGCGCGGTTCTCATACCTGGAGCTTCCCCAAAGGACATATGGAACGGGGAGAATCCGAAGAAATCACCGCTCTGCGCGAGATACGAGAAGAAGTGGGAATGCAGGTCCGACTCCGACAGGGGTTTCGCGGTGAGGCTGTCTATTCCGTTGGGGTTGGCGAGAAGACCGTGGTGCTGTTTTTAGCCAAAGCAACCAATCCTCCCGTTTTGTCTCCTCAGGAAGTGCTGGCATCCAAATGGGTTACCCTGCAGGATGCGGAAAAACTCCTGCACAACTCCTATATGGGAGTTCTCAGGGACGCTGAAGCTTATCTTGTGCAAAACACGGACTCTAAGTAATCCTCTTTACTTTTGTTTTTACCAATCAAAATCATCTGAGGCATATGCTGCCCGGATGACAATACCAGTTTTTGACTGCTCTTCGGGTATCCGGCATGCCTCAAAATGAGGTCTATTATGGAAGTAAACCAATCATCTGCAGTTAAAACCGAAAAACGCGCTTCCTCTTTATTGGAGTGCGAAAGCCAAGCGATCCTTGAACATTTGGAAAACGCGCATCGTGAGCTTTCCGACTATTACAAGGATCTTGCCGTTTCCTCTGACCCAACGTCCAAGGAAGAAATCATCGAGCAAGAGCTTGCCTCACTGCGACGGACATCGTCCAATCTGACGCGCGCGAACATGCAGGTACTGACCATTTCCGACGAGCTGTCCGCACGCTTTCGTGACGTAAAGGCAAGCCGAAAAAAGCGCCGCCTGATTCCGGCTGCCCCTGCCAACTCCTCTATCGATCTGAAAGAGGAATCGTCTGAGCATTTCGCCAAAGGGCTCAACTTTTATAAACTGTTCCTGATCTGCTTCGTGGGCAGTTTTGCCGGCGTCGTGATTGAGGTTTTGTGGTGTATTGCCAAGAACGGATATATCGAGAGTCGCTCCGGACTGGTATACGGTCCCTTTAATCTGCTGTACGGAGCGGGCGCAGTCGCGCTGACACTTGCGTTGCACCGCTTCAGAAACCGCGGCAGCTGGCTCTCCTTTGCAGGTGCGTTTGTGGTGGGTAGCATCTTGGAATACGCTTGCTCCTGGGCCCAGGAATTTTTCATTGGCTCCTGTTCGTGGGATTATACCGGCAAGTTTTTGAACATTAACGGTCGAATCTGCCTCGTCTATTCGATATTCTGGGGAGTTTTAGGTATCATTTGGATCAAAAATCTCTATCCCCGAATGGCAAACCTGATTCTGAAAATTCCCCAACGGATCGGAAAGATCGTCACTTGGGTGCTGGTGGTGTTTATGGTTGTCAATTCTGCCGTTACGGTGGTCGCAGTTACCCGCTGGTCTCAGCGGGTAGACGGTGTTCCTGCCGATTCTGCTTTTCTGGAATTTATCGATCAGCGTTTTCCTGACAGTCGGATGGAGCGGATCTTCGCCAATATGACCTTTGGTGATGAAGAAGCAATTGAACAAAACGAAGAAGGATGGCAATGAGCCATCCTTCTTCGTTTGATCACATCATTCGGAGCTTCCACTATCGGATAACTCAGCACCTGGAAAATAGGTACTGAGGATCTGACGGTAGCCAAGCTCACGTTCTGCAAGTGCCTTGGCACCCATTACGCTGAATCCTACGCCACATCCGCTGCCGCTTCCCATGAACACGAAGGAACCGTAGGTTCCGGACAGCACTACCGTCTCTTGGGATTCAGTATACTCCGTCGTATTACCGGACAGCGTTCGTTTGATGCGTTCAACGCTCTCTCCGGCAAGTCCGACAACGAAACAGGACGAAGGAAGTCTGCCGGAAAACAGCAGGCGGATCGTCTCGCTGCCCTCGATCGTTACGGAACCACCGAACAGATCGGTAAAGGTGACCGACGTCACATAATCGGAGCCTTCCGCCAGAGCATTTACTTTCACCGAAGCGATGTTACCGGTGATCTCACGGTACCCGGCATTCGATAGCAACTGATAGAGTTCAAAAGGAGTAAATTCAACCGACCAACTGCTTTGCTCCTCCCAAGGAGTATAGATAGAGGGCAAGTATGGGATCTCTTTGCCAAAGGCATCTTTGGCAGATATCGTGCCGCTTCCGTTGGTCAAAGAATACGGTGTGTAAACGGGAGCACCGTTATAGGTCAGGATCTGTCCCGCAGTCGCTTGAACCGCATCAAGTACACGATCGGTGGCAACTGCTCCGCCAATGTAGGTGTGACAATGGCTCTCGGCACAGATATCGTATCCGTCAGCCGCATGACACCCAAGCTTGCGGGTGATCTCCGTACGAAGCAATACTGCCATAGACTTCAACAGTTCGACATTCCATTCCGAAGAAACCTCCGAGGGAAGCAACACACTAATGTACGTCTCCAACGATAGCTGATTGATCACATCGATCCCCTTGCGGGAGGAATTCGCAGAGTTTTCCATCGAAACGGTTCCGCTGAAAGCACGACCGTCCGCACCGCGCATCAATCCGTCTTCCAAGGGTGTGACCTGATAACTTTGATTCTTGCCTGTAAATTCACACAGAACTGTATAGTCCTCTGAAAGCATAGTAACTGCATTCGCATTCGGTTCTGCGATCGATGCGTTCAGGGTCATCGTCCTCTGCAGCTGCGCCAAAGCATCCTCGGCTTCTTCTTTAGTAAAGAAATTGCCTACGCGGATATAGCATTTTTGACTTGACACATAACAAGGAAATGCCGGCAGAGCCAACGCTTGAAATGTCGTGTCGTCACTGAGCAGAGAGATATACTCATATACGTTTGCCGGCGAATAGCCGTCGGTCGATCCGGCGGTACTGCCGGGGCGGATGAAAACGGGGTTGTCGTGGTCGGTGTCAATGCCAAGATCGGAAAATGTAAAATAACTGATCTCAATATGATAACCGCCAACGGTGGCGATGCCTCCGCTGGTGGTGGAAAGCTCACTTCCCATCCGGTAGAGGTTATCGTCTACCGCAACGATCATTTTCGGAGCGTCAAGCGATATTGCCGGACCCGATGGCGCAACGGTTACTTGAAAACCGTGTTCAGATGAAAGCGCGTAAGACTGTACTGCATTTTCATTACAGTACAGTCCGACGTTGATCTGCTGATCGGGAACGGTCAGAGAATCGGTGCTTTCAACGGCAGCGGTCTGCAGTGAAGAGATCAACATTATCAGCACGCCGAAGACCATCAGAAATCCCATGATCCCGCAAACGATCTTGACCCACATTTTAGTAGTCGTATCTCCCTTGACAGGTTTCTTTCCCATCGGTCATCCTCCATATAAAATTGATAGTTCCATTATAAATGATTTTATCGCAAATTGCAATAGGTTTACGATTATTGTAATGAATTTCCAATTCACAAAAGCGAGACCTGATCCTCGATAGGATCGAAGCGCTCAAACGGTACGCCCGTAGCGGGGATCTTGATCTTGCGCAGTCCCTTGACGCCGGAGGTGTCTCTGCCTGCAGCAGGCAACGCTTCGGAGACGGTTTGTCCGGATTTAAGGCTCATCAGCGTTACACCCTGCGAAGTACGGGTAGTCTTCACGGGAATCAGCGAGCTGGAGATCTGGATAGCCTTGTGTGCGTCAGAGACCAGAAGCAGATCGATTGGCTCTTTTTCGTAGAAGACTGCCACGATGGGCGATGCGTCCGAGTAAGCACCCGACAGCTTCTTTCTGTTGGACTTAGTGTCGTATGCGGAGACAGGCACCTTCACACCCTTACCGTTGGCAAAGATGAAGATGAAGTATTCGTTCGGCTTATATTCCTTCAGGCTCTTCATAAAGACCGTCTTTTCCTGATTATCAAAGCCCAGCTTGCCGGCAACATAATCGCCCAGCAGGGATGCTTTGGTGGTCTCAAACGCACTGACCTTGGATTTATAGCACTGCGCGCCGTCCGAGAAGAAGATCAGCTCGGCAGAGTTGTCGGTGTCTTCCGCCAGCAGGATCTCGTCGCCTTCCTTGACCTTTTGCTCACCCGAGGTGCGAAGTGCCTGTTGGGTGATCTTCTTGAAGTAGCCCTCTTTGGTCAGCCACAGACGAACGGGAGTGGTGTCCACCTGCTCCTCTTCCACATAGTCGTCCAGATCCTCGTCGTAGATAAGCTGGGTCATACGGGCTTTGCCATACTTGTTCTTGATCTCCTTGAGCTGCTTGGAGATATAGGTCTTCAGCCGCGCCTCGGAGCCGATCAGATCGGTCAGATCGGCGATCTCCTGCTGGAGAGACTCGATCTCCTTGGTGCGGTTCAAGATGTACTCGCGGTTCAGATTGCGAAGCTTGATCTCAGCGATGTAGTTAGCCTGGATCTCGTCGATGGAAAAGCCCTCCATCAGGTTAGGCACGACGTCCTTTTCCAGCGGTGTATTGCGGACGATGCGGATGGCTTTGTCGATATCCAACAGAATCTTAGCAAGACCCAGAAGCAGGTGCAGACGCTCGTTTTTACGATCCAGCTCGTAGCTGAGCTCCCGCTTGACACAGCCCATACGGAAGGTGATCCACTCTTGCAAGATCTCGATGATGCCCATCTGACGCGGCACGCCGTTCACCAGCACGTTAAAGTTGCAGGCAAATTTATCCTGAAGAGGCGTGAGCTTGTAGAGCTTGTTCATCAGCTGATCGGGATCGGTTCCCTTCTTCAGGTCGATGGTCAGCTTGAAGCCCGACAGGTCGATCTCGTCGCGGAAATCGCTGATCTCCTTTAGCTTACCGTCCCGCACCAGCTCGGTCAGCTTTTTCATAATGGCTTCTACCGTGGTGGAATACGGGATCTGGATAATATCGATACAGTTCTCGGACTTATCGTAGACGTAGCGCGCACGAACCGAGATGCTTCCTCGTCCTGTACGGTAGATATCCGCCATTTGCTGGCGGTTGTAGATCAAGAATCCGCCGCCCGGGAAATCGGGAGCTTTGACGATATCCAGCATCTGATCCACGTCGGTGTGAGGATTACGAAGCACCTGAATGGCGCCGTCACAGATCTCGCCCAGATTGAAGGAGCAGATCTGGGACGCCATACCGACGGCGATACCCATGTTGGCAGAGACCAGCACATTGGGGAAAGCGGTGGGGAGCAGAACGGGCTCGGTCATGGTGTTATCATAGTTGGGCACCATATCCACTGCGTTCTTGTCGATGCCGCGGAAGATCTCGGCGCAGAACGCATCCAGCTTTGCCTCGGTATATCGGGGGGCGGCGTACGCCATGTCGGAGGAATATTGCTTACCAAATGAACCCTTCGAGTCGATAAAAGGATGGAGCAGCGCCTCGTTGCCGCGGGTCAGACGGACCATCGTCTCGTAGATGGAAGCGTCACCGTGAGGGTTCAGCTTCATGGTATCGCCCACGATAGCAGAGCTTTTCTTCCGGGGACCGGTCAAGAGTCCCGTCTTGTACATCATATACAGCAGCTTACGGTGAGCGGGCTTGAAGCCATCGATCTCGGGGATCGCACGGGAGATAATGACGCTCATACTGTAAGGCATATAATTGCTGACCATCGTATCGATCAAAAGCTGATCCGTAAGAGGGGCGGTCTCACCTGTAACGTCGCGGTTTGCTTCTTTTTTCTTCTTTGCCATGTATCTTTCCCTTTCGTTTATGGATATATGGTAGGTTTATACTTCTTCAATGTCATAGCCTGCGGCTTTGAGCATTCGGTTAAATAATGCCAGCCCGATTCCCTTACGGTCGGGGAGAGGGGCGTAGATGCGGGTGATCTCAGTTTGACTGTCAAAGGAGCGGAGCAGATCGAACAGATTACGGGCCTGCTCGTCTCTGCGTTCGAATGCGCCCAGAACGCGGGCGTTGGACGCGTCGGCGACGGTGTCATCGGCATAGCAGATCAACGCAGTATCGGCTCGGTCGCGGTAGGGCTCCATTGCCGCCTGCACCGATTCCCTCTCGCCCGAGAGCAGGATCACGCGCGCGCGGGGGGCATAGTGGCGGTACTTCATTCCGGGGGCGAGGGGTTGTTCGCCTTCCTGCAGACGCGCCGTTACCGCCTTATCAAGGGTGACGGTAAAGCCTTCCTCCTCCAGCATCTCCACGGTGATCGCACCGGGACGCAGGAGCACCAGCGATCCGTCCTCCTTGGGGAGAACGATGGTAGACTCCAGTCCGATGTCCGATGCGCCACCATCCAGGATCATATCCACCCTGCCCTTCATATCCTCAATGACATGCTCTACAGTAGTCGTGGAAGGACGCCCCGACAGATTAGCGGAAGGAGCCGCGACGGGAAAGCCGCATAGCTCGATCAGACGATGAGCGATAGGATGGGATGGGACACGCACTGCAACAGTAGCAAGTCCGCCTGTAACGCTGTCGGGAATACAGTCCCGCTTGGGCAGGATCACGGTCAGCGGACCGGGCATAAAGGCTGTTGCCAACCGATCGAAAGCGTCACAGGTAATGGCATAACGCTCGGCATCGGCAGCATCTGCCAGATGGATGATCAGCGGGTTGTCCGACGGTCTTCCTTTGGCGGCGTAGACTTTTGGAGCGGCCTCGGACAGTAGCGCATTCACGCCAAGCCCGTAGACCGTCTCGGTGGGGATCGCCACCAGCCCGCCCGTGCGGAGCAGATCTGCCGCACTAATGAGATCGTCCTCCGTGGGCGTGTAGACGATCTTTGTATTGATGGTTTGTTCCATAATGATCTTTTCAGAATTCGCTGTTTTTTAGTTTTTCTGCGTTATCGGCTTGATTCAGAGCGTCGATCATCTCGCCGATGTTTCCGTTGAGGAAATTCTCCAGTGAATGAAGGGTCAGTCCGATGCGATGGTCGGTGATACGCCCTTGAGGAAAGTTATAGGTACGGATGCGCTCACTGCGATCACCGGTTCCCACCTGACTGCGGCGCTGGCTGGCAATCTCACGATCCTGCTCGGTCTTGGCAATATCGTAGAGCTTGGCGCGGAGCATTTTCATCGCTTTGTCCCGGTTTTTAAACTGGGAACGCTCCTCCTGACATTCGATCACAATGCCCGAGGGCTTGTGGGTCAGGCGAACGGCAGACTCGGTCTTGTTGATGTGCTGACCGCCCGCACCGCTGGATTTACAGCTCTCAATGACGATATCGGCAGGATTGATCACTACGTCCACATCCTCCACCTCGGGAAGGACTGCAACGGTGACGGTGGAGGTCTGGATGCGTCCCTGGGATTCGGTCTCGGGTACGCGCTGAACACGGTGTACACCGCTCTCAAACTTGAAGCGGGAGTAGACGCCTTCGCCGTCTACCGAGAAGGAGATCTCGCGGTAGCCGCCCAGCCCAGTTTCGTTAAAGGAGATACGCTCGGTCTTATAGCGCATTATATCGGCATACATGGTGTACATCCGATAGAGGTCTGCGGCAAAGAGTGCCGCTTCCTCACCGCCCGCACCGGCACGGATCTCTACGATAACGCTCTTATTATCGTCGGGATCTTTGGGCAGGAGCATGATCTTCAACTCCTCCAGCAGAGTTTCCATATTCTGCTTGGAGGACTTGTATTCCTCCTCCAAGAGGATCCTGAACTCGGGATCGGGAGAATCTGCCAGGAGCAGTTTCGCCTCCTCGAAGGCTTCCTCTTGCTTCTTATAGGCACGGTACTGCTCGATCAGCGGGGTCATATTCTTTACCTCGCGCATAAGCTTTTTGTACTCTTCCTGATTGTTGACGATAGCGGGATCCGCAAGGCTATCGTTCATTCGTTCAAATTTTACTTCGGCTTCTCTTAGTTTATTCAGCATATCGTTTCCTTAACTGTTGGGCAAATTCAAGGATCGGTCTTCGATCGGTGGAGTGGAGATTTTCGGGCAGTGCGTCGATATCGAACCAGCAAAGCTCGGCGGCTTCACCGTCTGCAAGGGACGGTTCTCCGTCAAAATCGTCGCTGACGTAGACGATGTCGGTATAGTTGGCAATATCGCCGTTGGGATAGGCGACCGTCATGTCGGGGCCGGTATAAACACCGAAGAGGGTAAGTTTCCCTACCCGAAGTCCGATCTCCTCCAGCACTTCGCGGCGGCAGGCGTCTTCTGCGGCTTCTTCATAGTCCATAATACCGCCGTGTTTTCCGTATGTGCCGTCATCGGCACGCTTTTGAAGGAGCAGTTGCCGTCCTCGGTCCAGAATGACGCCGCTGCCCACCAGCATCAGCGGACGGTGTCCGATCAGTCGGCGCATTTGCTTATAATATTCCATATTTTACTTCACAAAATCAAACTCAAAATCCAGGATGCTGACGGTATCGCCGTCGGTACAGCCTGCGTTCTCCAGCGCCTCGATGACGCCCGCGGTGCGAAGCACCTTTTCGAAGTAGCGAAGCGACTCGCGGTCGTCGAAGTTGACCGAGCCCATCAGCTTGTACAGCCAATCGCCCTCTACGATATAGTAGCCCTTGTCGTTGCGGGTGATGGTGACAGAATGATCCTTCTTAGAAGAGAAGTCCTCCACGGGAGCCTGATATTCGCTTTCGTAGATGGTCATAGGCGGCAGAGTCTGGAGCTTTTGATAGGCGAGTTTCACCAGCTTGTCCACATTCTTGCGGGTAGCGGCGGAGATATAGATCAGATCGTAACCCTTCACCGAAATGAAGTCCTCGAAATCGGTCAGGTCTGCGTCTTCTTCCAGAAGATCGGACTTGTTGGCGGCGATGATCTGGGGACGCTTTGCCATCTCGGGATTGTATTGCTCCAGCTCGTAGTTGATGGCAAGGATGTCGTCGATGGGATCTCTTCCCTCCTTACCGGTGATGTCCACTACGTGGATCAAGAGACGGCAACGGTCTACGTGACGGAGGAACTGGTGACCGAGTCCTGCACCCTCAGAGGCACCTTCGATCAGTCCGGGAATGTCGGCGGCAACAAAAGCGGCATTTTCCGCAACCTCCACTACGCCGATACTGGGCTCCAGAGTGGTGAAATGATAGTCACCGATCTTGGGGTGCGCACCACTGATGATGGAGAGAATGGAGGATTTGCCAACGTTGGGCATACCTACCAGGCCTACGTCTGCCAGCAGCTTCAGCTCCAGGAGGATCTCTTTCTCCTCGCCCTGAATGCCAGCTTTGGCAAAGCGGGGGATCTGACGGGTAGGGGTGGCGAAATGCTTGTTGCCCCAGCCGCCTCGACCGCCCTTGCAGATAACGAAATCCTCACAGTCGGACATATCCTTGATCACCAGACCGGTTTCAGGATCCTTCAGCACCGTTCCGGGAGGGACAGGGAGGATCAGATCGGCACCGTTCTTGCCGTGGAATTTTGCGCCCGCACCGGGAGCACCGCTCTCGGCAACGAATTTACGCTTGTATTTGTAATAGGTCAGGGTGTTCTGTCCCTGATCGATGCGGAAGATGATGCTTCCGCCGTTGCCTCCGTCACCGCCGTCGGGACCTCCGTGAGCAACGTATTTTTCCCGTCGAAAGGAGACGGCACCATTGCCGCCGTTTCCGGCTTTCAGATATACTTTTACGGTATCAAATAACATAGTTTTACTCGCTTTTAGTCAATTATTTCAATAGTTCTCTGAATTCATTCTCGTCTATGATGCGCACGCCGAGGGCTTCCGCTTTGGTGAGCTTGGAGCCTGCCTCCGCACCTGCCAGCACGATGGACGTCTTTTTCGAAACGGAGGAGGAAGTCTTGCCGCCGTACTGCTTGATGAGGGCTTCCGCCTCGCTTCTGGTCA
Source organism: Clostridia bacterium (assembly GCA_017463445.1). Classification (GTDB taxonomy): domain Bacteria; phylum Bacillota; class Clostridia; order Oscillospirales; family CAG-272; genus CAKSQF01. Next base: position 1,729 of record JAFTPF010000125.1, on the reverse strand, counting down.
GCGTGGGGAGCGTGCCTGTCAGCACGAATGTCATGCCCGCAAAGCGGTCATCGGTCTTCTCGGGAGTGGTCATCGCCATCTCCACGCCTGCAGCTTTCAGCGCATCAATGAGAGTGCGTGTCTGGGGGTGAGAGAAGTAGTCCACCACATTTTCGGCGGTGATCAGACCAACGTCCTCCACTGCACAAAGCTCGTCGCTGGTCAGCGTGAAGAAACGCTCAATATCGCCGAACGCCGATGCAAGCGCCTCGCCTGCCTTTTCGCCGATCTGACGGATGCCGAGGGCGAAGAGAAGACGTGCAAGCCCACGGGTCTTGGAGGCTTCAATGGCGGCAAGCAGGTTGTCTGCGGACCTTTTGCCCATGCGGTCGAGGTTTACCAGATCTTCCTTCTTCAGCGTGTATAGATCGGCAACCGAGGTGACCAGTCCCTTTTCGTTCAGCATCTTAATTTGCGCAGGTCCCAGCCCTGCGATGTCCATCGCATCCTTGGAGGCGTAGTGGATCAGATTGCGGATCAGCTGTGCGGGACAGGATGCGTTGGTGCATCGGGTCGCGGCTTCCTCGTCCCGCACCACCGGCTCGCCGCAGGAGGGACAGACCGTGGGCATCTCGTATACGGGAAGATCGCACTCTCGCTTGGCTGAATGGGAGGCGGCGATTTCCGGGATGATGTCGCCCGCCTTCTGCACGGTTACATAATCTCCGATGCGGATGTCACGTTCGTGGATGAAATCGATATTGTGGAGAGTTGCGCGGCTGACGGTGGAGCCTGCCAGTCTGACCGGTTCCAGTTCGGCGATGGGGGTGAGTACACCGGTACGCCCGACCTGAATGGAGATGTCAAGGAGCTTTGTGATCTTCTGCTCGGGGGGGAATTTGTAGGCAACCGCCCATTTGGGAGTGGAGCTGCCTTCGCCGATCTCCTCGCGCCGTGCGAGAGAGTTGACCTTGATCACTACGCCGTCAATATCAAAGGGGAGATTCTCCCGCATCTTGCCGATTTCCTCGATCTTGGCAACGATCTCGTCAGCACTCGTAGCCTTGGCGTAGAACGGAACTACCTTGAAGCCCTGGGCTTTCATAAACTCCAGCGTGTCAATGTGGGTATCGAAAGTGCGATCACAAAGCTGGAGGTTGAACAGGAAAATATCCAGTTTGCGAGATGCTGTAATTTTTGAATCCAGCTGACGGAGCGAACCTGCCGCCGCGTTGCGGGGATTGGCGAAGAGCGATTCCTCGTTTTCCTCCCGCTGACGGTTCAGCGCTTCGAAGGAGGAGCGGGGCATATACACTTCCCCGCGGACCTCCAGCGTTCCGTCGTAGTCGATGGTCAGCGGGATCGACTGAATGGTGCGGGCATTTTCGGTAATCAATTCGCCGACCGCTCCGTCGCCGCGGGTTGCGGCGTAGATCAGCCGTCCGCCCTCGTAATGGAGAGCCACCGACAGACCGTCGATCTTGCACTCTACGGAGTATTCCTGCGCACCGAATTCTGACTTCAATTTGGAACAGAAGGCACGGAGTTCATCGTAAGAGAATACGTCGGTCAGGCTTTTCAGCGGAACGGTGTGGGTGATCTTCTCGAATTTGGAGAGTGCCGCGCCGCCAACTCTGCGGGTGGGCGAGTTGGGATCGTCGTACTCGGGGTGCGCCTCTTCCAGCGCTTTGAGCTCGTAGAAGAGCTTATCGTATTCGAAATCGGAAATCTCGGGAGCGTCCTCCACGTA
>JAFTPF010000124.1 GCA_017463445.1 Clostridia bacterium | reverse complement strand
TTTCAAGGACCAAGTTTGCTGTCCGCTCCTCAATTTTCATTGAGCTTAAAATCAACGAAGTTGATTTTTCAGAGCTGTGCGAAGCACTGCTCTCGGTCAGCCTTGCTATTATAGCACAACGTTTTCCGCTTGTCAAGGGGTTTTTCAAAAGTTTTTTACTTTTTTTCAAAACTTTTTTCTAACCGCTCCACTTGCTCTCGCTCGTGCTCGCTGCTTTTGGACAGCTTCAGTAGTATACCACACCATCTACCCTTTGTCAATACCTTTTTCTAAACTTTTTTCACTTTGTGACTTTGGACAAGCGTATTCGCTCGTTTCGGCGCTTTTATTGGTCGTTTTCCCAACATCGCTGCGATATCAGCACTAGCACTCCTGCAATTCTTCATTATAATATATATTATATCACATTCATACCGTGGTTTTTTCGCAAAACAGTTGACAAATCGCCGTCAATGATTTATAATACTATAAATGGCGTTTTGCGCCCGAATTTCTTTTTCCGTTATATATTAAGATTACACGAAATGAACATGAACGAATCTGTTTTGGAGCAGATCCATTCCCCGGCCGATCTGAAGGCGATGAGCGACGAGCAGCTGATCCGGCTGTGCGGAGAACTGCGCTCCTATCTGGTGACCCACGTCACCGAAACCGGCGGTCATCTGGCGTCCAATTTAGGCGTTGTGGAGCTGACCGTGGCACTCCATCAGGTATTCGACACACCCACTGATCATCTGATCTTCGATGTCGGTCATCAATGCTATGTTCACAAATTGCTGACCGGTCGGCGGGATCGCTTTGACACCATTCGCGCCCCCGGCGGACTGTCTGGCTTTACCAAGCGAAGCGAGTCTCTCTATGACCCCTTCGGCGCAGGACATTCCTCTACTTCCGTATCTGCCGCGCTGGGATTTGCCGAAGCCGACAAGCTGACCGGCTCCGACGCCTACACAATCGCCATCGTGGGTGACGGCGCTTTCACCGGCGGTTTGGTCCACGAGGCTCTGAATAATATCGACCGCACACTTCCGCTGCTCATCATCCTCAATGAAAATGAGATGTCCATCTCCCCCACCCGCGGTCGATTTGCGGAGCATCTTGCCAAGCTTCGCCGCTCCCCCCGTTATCACAAGACCAAGAAGGCAACCCGCCGCTTGATCCGAAAGATCCCTCTGGTAGGCGAGCCGATGTTTCGCGGCATCCGCGGCGTAAAGCAAGCCACAAAAAACTTCTTTTTTAAGAGTAACTACTTCGAGGATATGGGGCTATACTACCTTGGTCCCGTGGACGGAAACGATTTCGTCGCCGTCCGCGATATGCTCCGCGAGGCGCGCTCCGAGCGACAAGCCATCATCCTCCACATCAAGACCATCAAGGGAAAGGGCTACGCCCCCGCCGAGGTCTCTCCCAACCGATATCACGGCATTCTGCCCGGCAACAAAGCCCCCGCATATAATTTCTCTGCCGAAGCGGGCAAACTTCTCTGTCAGCGCGCCGGGACAGACGAAAAGTTATGCGTCATCACCGCCGCCATGGCGGAAGGATGCGGCATCGCGGACTTTGCGAAGCAGTATCCCGATCGCTTCTTCGATGTCGGTATTGCCGAAGAACACGCGCTGGTCTTCGCCGCAGGGCTTGCAGCAGAGGGTTTGCGCCCGGTATTTACCGTCTACTCCACCTTCCTGCAACGGGGCTACGACAATCTCATCCACGACATCGCTCTGCAGGATCTGCCGGTCACGGTCTGCATCGACCGTGCCGGACTTGCCGCCGGCGACGGCCCCACCCATCACGGCATTTTCGACGTGGCGTTTCTGGGTCAGATCCCAAACCTCCCCCTTTGGGCGCCTGCGGATTTCGATTCCCTCGCCCGCGCACTGGCCGATTCGCTGGACTCCGGGCATCCCGCCTGCGTCCGCTATCCCAACGCCGCGCCCTCCCCTGTCGGCGCAACCTTCCCTTATGGTGAATATCCCTTCCGTCACGATCGGGAGAACATTGCCGTCAACGACTGCGTGATCGTCACCTACGGTCGGATTTTCGACGAAGCGGTGAAGGCACGAAATCTCCTCTCGGAGGAGAATATTACTTGTACCATCGTTTTATTGGAGCAATTGCTCCCCATCTCCGCTCCTGCCGACGCACTGGCAGGCCTGCTGGCGGGCACTTCCGCTCCTGTTCTGGTGCTCGAGGAAGGTATCAAGGCAGGTGGGCTGGGAATGCTGCTCAGAGAAGCACTTCTGGAACGCGGAACCCCAAATCCGCTGGGCATCGTCGCCATCGAGGATCCCTTTGCTACCACCCAAACAGGATGCACCATCCGCGCCTCTATGGGTATCGATGCCGAGGCGATCGCCACAAGGGTACGCCGTCTCACAGGCAACACCTGACCGCTCAAAACCGAATATACAATAAATGTAGAAAGTTCACCTCTCCAGACAAGAGGAGAAAGAAGGATAACCATTATGGATCGCATTACCATTAAAGAAATTTTCGCCTCCCCCGAGGCATTCACCGAAAAAGAGATCACCGTCTGCGGTTGGTGCCGCACTATCCGTGCCTCCAACGCATTCGGCTTCATCGAGCTCAACGACGGCTCCTGCTTCCCTAACCTGCAGGTGGTCTTCGAGGACGCAAAGCTTAGCAACTACAAGGTCATCGCCAAGCAGAACGTAGGCGCCGCCCTGATCATCAAGGGTCATCTGGAGCTGACTCCCGGTGCCAAGCAACCCTTCGAACTGAAGGCAGACGAGATCGAGATCGAGGGTGCTTCCACCCCCGACTTCCCCATGCAGAAAAAGGGGCAGTCGCTGGAATTTTTGCGTACCAAGCCCCATCTGCGCCCTCGTACCAACCTGTTCTCGGCAGTGTTCCGCGTCCGCAGCGTAGCGGCACAGATCCTGCACCGTTTCTTCCATGAGAACGGCTTCGTGTATGTACACACTCCTCTGATCACCACCTCCGACTGCGAGGGTGCAGGCGATATGTTCCGCGTCACCACGCTGGATATGGAGAACCCTCCCCGCAATCCCGACGGTAGCATCGATTACTCTCAGGATTTCTTCTGCAAGGAAGCATCCTTGACCGTTTCGGGTCAGTTGAACGTGGAGTCCTACGCCATGGCCTTTGGTAAGGTCTACACCTTCGGTCCCACCTTCCGTGCCGAGCGTTCCAACACCCCCCGTCATGCAGCAGAGTTCTGGATGCTGGAGCCCGAGATCGCATTTGCCGATCTGAAGGACGATATGGAGCTTGCCGAGGCAATGCTGAAGTACGTCATCCGCGGACTGCTCACCGAGTGCAGAGCCGAGCTGGAATTCTTCAATCTGCGGGTCGACAAGGGTCTGATCGCACGGCTCGAGAACATCATCAACAACGATTTTGCTGAAATCACTTACACCGACGCCGTAAAGCTTCTGTCCGAATGCGGCGAAAAATTCGAATATCCCGTGGGCTGGGGCTACGACCTGCAGACTGAGCACGAGCGCTACCTGACCGAGAAGGTATTCGGTAAGCCCGTATTCGTTACCAACTGGCCCAAGGAAATCAAGGCATTCTATATGCGCCTCAACGACGACAACAAGACCGTCGCCGCCGTTGACCTGCTGGTTCCCGGCGTGGGCGAGCTGATCGGCGGCTCCCAGCGCGAGGAGCGCGTGGACTATCTGGATCGCGCCTTCGAGACCTTCGGTCTGGATAAGGAGACCTACGGCTGGTACGCCGAGCTGCGTAAATACGGTGGCACCCGCCACGCAGGCTTCGGCCTCGGCTTCGAGCGCCTGATCATGTACGTCACCGGTATGTCCAACATCCGCGACGTGGAATCCTTCCCCCGCACCACCGGCAACGCTGAATTTTAATTTAGTTGGGGCGCTGCCCCAACCCCCGCCAAAGAACCTTCTTAAAAGAAGGTTCTTTGGAATCTCCAAGAACTTTCCATAAGCAAAACGGCAAGCCGTTTTGCGGGAAATGGTTTTGAGGAGATTTTCTTCCTAATTATATATTATACATATTTTACGGCGCAAGTATTTGCGCCGTTTCACAAAAGTTTTTGGGGGTCTTAGGGGGCTTTTTACAAAAAGCCCCTTAATAATAAAACCATGCAAACATACTATGCCGGGAAGACCCGGGTTGCGGTAGTCGGTGCCGGACACGCAGGCATTGAGGCGGCGCTGGCTGCCGCGCGGATGGGACTTGATACCGTCCTATTTACATTGTCGCTGGATGCGGTAGGCAATATGCCCTGCAATCCTGCCATTGGCGGCACGGGCAAGGGGCATCTGGTCTACGAGATCGATGCGCTGGGCGGTGAGATGGGTTATGCCGCCGACCGCGTCACGCTCCAGTCGCGGACGCTGAATTTAGGCAAAGGACCTGCCGTCCACTCCAAGCGGGTGCAGGCAGATCGTCTGCTTTATCGCTCCTATATGAAAACCGTGTTGGAAAACACGCCCCATCTGACCCTTCGGCAGGCGCAGATCACCGAGGTCTGCTTCAACGAGGGCGGAAGCGCCTGCGGCGTGATCACTCAGTACGGCGCAAGATGGGATGCCGACGCGGTGATTCTTGCCACCGGCACCTATCTGTCCTCCCGCACCATCACGGGCGAAGCGGTAGCAGAAGTAGGTCCCGACGGTATGACCGCCGCAAAAGCGCTGTCCGCCAGTCTGGAAGCCGCAGGCATACGCCTGATGCGCTTCAAGACCGGAACTCCCCCCCGCATCCACGCCGATTCCATCGACTATTCCAAGCTGGAGGTACAAAAGGGCGAGGAAGAGGCGATCCCCTTCTCCACCCGCACCGATCCCGACGCATTCCGCGATTTTGCGCAGATCCCCTGCCATATCGCGTACACCAACGCCCGCACCCACGAGATCATCAAGGCTAATCTGCACCGCTCGCCTCTTTACGGCGGTGTGATTCAGGGCACGGGGCCCCGCTACTGTCCTTCCATCGAGGACAAGGTGGTGCGCTTTGCCGATAAGGAGCGGCACCAACTTTTCGTGGAACCCTGCGGCAAGGACACCAAGGAAATGTACATCCAAGGCTTCTCCTCCTCCCTTCCCGAGGAAGTGCAGATGGAGATGCTCCATTCTATAGAGGGCTTCGAGAACGCCATAGTCATGCGTACCGCCTACGCTATCGAGTATGATTGTGCCGATCCTACCCAGATGCTGGCAACGCTGGAGTTCAAGGAACACCCCGGGCTTTACGGTGCGGGACAGTTCAACGGAACGTCCGGCTACGAAGAAGCCGCCGCCCAGGGATTGGTCGCCGGCATCAACGCCGCACTGAAGCTGAAGGGCGAGGAGCCGCTGGTGCTGACCCGCGACAGCAGCTACATCGGCACGCTGATCGACGATCTGGTGACCAAAGGCACCTCCGAGCCCTACCGTATGATGACCTCCCGCAGCGAATACCGTCTCCTGCTCCGCCAAGACAACGCCGACGCGCGGTTGACCGCACACGGTCATCGCGTGGGGCTGATCGACGATAATCGTTTTGCGGCGTTCACCGAAAAGCAAGCCCTGATCGAAGCCGAGATCGGTCGCTGTGAGCGCACCTACATCGCCCCGAGCAAAGCGGTCAACACACTGCTTCTTTCCAAAGAGCTTCCCGCTCTCGCCACCGGCGCATCGGTGGCAGATCTGATCCGCCGTCCCCAGCTTTCCTACGAGGATCTGGCAGAGATCGACGAAAGCCGCCCGATCCTCCCGAGATCGGTAGTAAAATCGGTGGAGATCACCATCAAATACCACGGCTACATCAAACGTCAGCTTGCCGAGGTCGCCCGCAAGTCCAAGCTGGAGGACAAAAAGCTCCCCGCCGACATCGACTACAACGCCATCTCGGGACTGCGGCTGGAAGCCCGCCAAAAGCTCTCCGCCGTCCGTCCCCTGACCGTGGGACAGGCTTCCCGCATCTCGGGTGTCTCCCCCGCCGACGTCTCGGTCCTCCTGATCTGGCTGGGGAAATAATTGAGGAATAAATCAATCTAATTCGAGGCTCTGCCTCGAGCTCCGGCAAGGGCTTCGCCCCTGCACCCCGCAAAGAACCTTTTTGAAAAAAGGTTCTTGGAACTCCACAAACTTTCAAAAGGCGCCACAATTACTTGTGGCGCACCTGTTCTAAGCCAATTCGAGGCTCCGCCTCGAGCACCGGCAGGAACCCATTTTAAAAAGGGTTCCTGCACCTCCTAAAACTTTCAAAAAGCACCACAATTACTTGTGGCGCACCTGTTCCATGAACACAGAACGACAATTTACCGCTCAAGTGCGCGCAATATACTTGCGCAGCAGATCATTACTACTGATATTTCCGGTGATTTTATGACCTTTACCGAAACTGATG
>JAFTPF010000123.1 GCA_017463445.1 Clostridia bacterium | reverse complement strand
TTTTTTCAAAAAGGTTCCTGCCGGGGTTCGGGGCAGCGCCCCGAAATTATACCGACTCTACGAACTTCACGAATGCCGCGCGACCTTCGGGAGTGCACGTGTACACGCCTGCATCCTCCAGAACGCGGACGAATACCTTGCCGATCTCGTCCTTCAGCACGTCCATTGCCGCATCGGTGGCAACCTCAGGACGACGGGACTTGATTTCGTTTGCCCATTCGGCGTGCTTGGCGGTGTCTTCGTTAGCGGCGGGATCTTCGCCTCTCTGGAGCATACCTGCCAGAAGCTCCATCTCAGCCTTCAGACGGGCAGGGAGCACCGCCAGACCCATGACCTCGATCAGACCGATGTTCTCCTTCTTGATGTGATGAAGCTCGGCGTGAGGATGGTACACACCCAAAGGATGCTCCTCGGTGGTGATGTTATTGCGAAGCACCAGATCCAGCTGGAACTTTCCGTCAGCCATCCGAGCGATGGGAGTAATAGTGTTGTGGGGCGTGCCATCGGTTTCAGCGAAGATAAACGCATCGGGATCGCTGTAGCCTCTCCATGCGGCGAGGATCTTGTCGGCAAGCTCCACGATGCGATCCTTGTTGTCAGCAGTCAAACGGATGGTTGCCATAGGCCACTGAACGATCCCTGCGTTGATATCCTCAAATCCCGCAAAGGAAACGGGGATCTCGGTGGGCGCCTTCGCCATTGCGAAGGTGTAATGACCGCCCTGGAAGTGGTCATGCGTGAGGATGGAACCGCCCACGATGGGAAGATCGGCGTTAGAGCCCAGGAAATAGTGAGGGAACTGCTCCACGAAGGAAAGCAGACGGGCAAAGGTTTGACGGGAGATCTTCATGGGAGTGTGGAGCGCGTTCAGTACGATGCAGTGCTCGTTGTAGTAAACGTAGGGCGAATACTGGAATCTCCAAGCCTCATCACAGAGGGTCAGAGGAATGATGCGGTGATTGTGACGGGCAGGGAAGTCGGCACGGCCTGCGTAGCCCTCCGATTCAATGCACAGCTGGCACTTAGGATAACCCGAGGGCTTAGCCAGCTTAGCGGCGGCGATGGCCTTGGGATCTTTCTCGGGCTTGGAAAGGTTGATGGTAATGTCGATCTTGCCGTAAGCGGAGGGGATCACCCACTTCATATCGCGGGCGACGCGATCTGTGCGAATGTAATTGGACGCCTTGCTCAGATGATAGAACCAATCGGTTGCCGCCTCGGGATCCTTCTCCCGAAGCATTGCTAAAGCGGCGTTGACCACGGAGGGGCGAGGCATCAGACAGTCCATCAGCGCGGTATCGAACTGATCACGGTAAACGGGACTGTCGGTGATAAGACCTCTTTCGGCGGCATCGTTTACGAGAACATCGAGGATCTCGGGAAGCGTAAGCGCTTTCACTTCGGGATCGGCGGGCTCCAGCCCGTCCTTCTGCATCAGCACGAGAATTCGGTTCTGAGCGTAAATGCGATCTTCCTCGGAAAGAAGTCCCTTCTCGATTCCGTAGCTGACTAACTGATGTACGGCAGTATCAATCATATGTACCTCCAAAAAAACAGACGGTATTTGAAAATTTCTACTGTTATTGTACAACAAATACTTGCATTTTTCTATGTAAAATGGTATAATAATTTGTAAAATAGATTAAATTTGCAAAATCGAACAATTTAGACGATATTACACTCGATCAAAGGAGCCGTCATGAAAGATTCATTGGACGTCATGTTCATTCTCAAGGAGCTTCATAAAATATCCGGATTCCGTATTTCGGTCCACGACACGGAGTATCGGGAGATCGCCGCCTATCCCGAGGCGCTGTCTCCATTTTGCGCATTTATCCGCCAAAGCGACAGATGCGCCACTGTTTGCAAGGAAGCCGACAAGATTGCCTTCGACACGGTGAACAAGACAGGAGACGTGTACATCTACCGTTGCAAATTCGGACTTTGGGAGGCGGTCAGCCCACTCTACCATTTCGGTGTGCTGGCAGGCTACCTGATGATGGGACAGGTCATTGACCAGACCGAGGAGAATCGGAATCTCGTCAGTATCCGAACAAAACCTTTCTTCGAAAACAGGATCATGCTGGAAAAGAAGATCGATCAAATCCCTGCGGTTGCAATGGATATGATCGAATCCTATGTCAATATTATGACGGTCTGCTCGGAATACATCACCTATTCCAACAAGCTCCGTCTGCCCGAGCGTGACCTTGCCGAGCTGACGATGAAATACATCCACCGCAATTTCGGTCAGCGGCTGACCATCAAGGAGCTTTGCGTCTATTTCCATTGCTCCAAATCCACGCTGATCAATTCCTTTGAGCAGCGGTACCATATTTCGGTAAACAAATACATCACCAAATATCGTCTGGAGCAGGCAATGCTGTTGCTTGCCAAGAGTAACGCCACCATCTGCGACATCGCTCTGCGGTGCGGTTTTGCGGATCAAGGATACTTTTCAAAAGTGTTCCAGAAAGAAATGAAAATGACTCCGTCCGCGTATAGAACAGCCGCTGACGAGGGCTTACAAAAACTGTCCGCAGATGTTCTGATCGCGCAGGCAAAGGAGATATGATGATCATGACAAACAAGTATACGCAAGCAAATCACGGCAAATTACAGCCTTCCGCCTTTTATCAGCTTCCCGCAGGATCAGTACGCCCCGAGGGATTTCTCCTCCGTCAGCTCACCCTGCTTGCAGAAGGACTGACCGGCGAGATGGAGCACTTTCCCGACTATCGTCTCGAGTCCAGCGAATGGAGAGGCGGCGTCGGCGAGAACTGGGAGCGAGGTCCCTACTATCTGCGCGGCCTCGTTGCGCTGGCATACGTCCTTGACGACGATAAACTGAAAGAGAAAGCGCAAAGCTGGATCGAATCCATCCTCTCCTCCGCCCGTGAGGACGGAATGTTCGGTCCCCGCTCCAACGAGGATTGGTGGTCGCGGATGCCCGTTCTGATGGCACTGCGCGATTACTACGAAGCCAAACTCATGCGCGGAGAAGAAGACACCCGTATTCTCTCATTTATGGAAAACTACTTCCGCGGGCAGCTGAAACTCCTCCCAGGACGCCCGCTGGAGTCCTGGGCGCACGCCAGAGGCGGAGATAACATCGACAGCGTGCTGTGGCTGTATCAGAAGCTGTACGATCTCGCCCGCCCCGACGAGACCGATTGGCTCTTGGAGCTTGCAAACCTCTTGTCCTCCCAGACGCAGGATTGGGTAACCATCATGCAGGAGACCACCGTCCGCGAGCACGTGGTCAACACCAGCCAAGCTATGAAAACGCCGCCGCTGCTCTGGCAGATCAGCGGTGATACGCGTGCTAAATCAGCTCTGCAAAAGGGACTTGAACATATTGCCATCGATCACGGACGGATCGACGAGCTGCCAAATTCCGACGAAGCGGCGCGGGACAATCTCTCCCACCGCGGCTCCGAGCTTTGCGGTATCGTGGAAGGAATGCTCTCGTCCGAGATCGCCATCCGCATCCTCGGAGATGCCGCACTCTGCGATCATCTGGAAACGCTTGCATACAACGCTCTGCCTTCGGGCTATTCCTACGATTATTTAGGGCACGTTTATTACATTTTGCAAAACCAAGTCCTTGCAACGGGTGGTTACCACGGCTTCGACTGCGATCACGGCGATTCCTCCGCATTCGGTGCGCCTTGTGGGTTTGATTGTTGCTTTAGCAATCATCATATGGGCTGGCCTAAGTTCATCCAATCAATGTGGATGGCAACGCCTGAAGAAGGACTTGCAACCATCGCATACGGTCCATGTACGGTGACTGCAACCGTCGCAGGCGGAAAGACTGCGTCCTTCAATATGACCACCGATTATCCATTCCGTGAGAAAGTAATCCTCACTTACACCGGCGAGGAAGCGAACTTTCCGCTGACGCTGCGTATTCCCGGTTGGAGCGTGGCAACGACGATAACCGTCTGCGGCGAAGAGAGCGAACTGCATCCGGAAGGCGGTTCTTTCACCAAGCTCAACCACGCTTGGAAGAGCGGCGATACGGTAGAGATCACCTTTACCGCAAAAGTCAAGCTTTCTACCTGGTACAACCATTCCGTTGGTGTTCGCCGCGGCGTACTGATCTACAGCTACCCCATCGGGGAGGACTGGCGCTCGCTTACCGACAACGCCTGCCGCGAGCTGAAGGTCCCCGCGCTGGGCAAGACCTCGAACAGAGAAGTGCTCCCCACTACTGCCTGGAATATGAGTATTCTTCCCTCAGAGAGCGATTTCGCCGCTTGCGAGGCTCCCGTCACCGACCATCCCTTTACGCCCGACAGCGCACCTCTGCGTCTCTCCGTACGGATGAAGAAGCGCCGCGATTGGCGGCTTACCGGTAACGTCCCCGCCCCTCAGCCCTGCGGCTGCTGCACGGGTGAGACGGTGGATGCAAGTCTGATCCCCTACGCCTCGACAAGACTAAAGCTGACGCACATTCCATCGGCAGAGCCGAGGGATGAGATCGTAACGGTGAGTCCTGTTGTAGACGGTAATACCTCTGTTTTTGAGCAGGTCGTTGTCCCTGCAGCTTATGAATACGCCCTCACTTTTACAGGCACGCCCGAAGCCACGGCAACTCTTTACGTCAACGATCAGCAAACCGGGCTTGTTCGGTTTGACAAGACAGGTACCTATACACGCATCATTCCCGACGATCATTCGTCTGCGGATCCCTTCCGTTTAGCCCCCGAGCAGTATAATACGATCCGTTTGGAAAACGCAGTTGCTTCATCGCTCACGATCCACCCCATCGGTACTCCTACCATTTCCGCAACACTTGCCCGCACCCACAATGCGATCAAGATCACGACCAATGCCGACCCGCGACTCGGCGCGATCTTTGGTGAATTTCTCGATGAGGACGGGAATGTTCTGCTCACCGTTCACGGGCTTACAAAGCAAAACCGACTGCCTCTCATTTATCCCGAGAAGACCGTCAGACTCCGCATCTCACAGCAGCTTGGAGATAAACTGCTGACGGCAGAACCTCTATCTTTGCCCGTACCTGTCCCCTTAGCGCCCACAGTCAACTTCTCTGTCACCACCGACACCGCCGCCGAGATCGTACGTATTCGTTTCCCCCGTATCCAAGGAGCCGACCGCTATCTGATCGAATGGGGAAGAGGTGAGACCGTCACCGATTGGGAGGCAAGCGTCCGCTTTAATCCCTACAAGGGAAGCGGATGCTTCGAAGCGGATATCACCGCATTCTCGGTGCCTGACGGCGGAGAAGTCACCCTTCGCCTATATGCATTGAGAGAGGGATCTCCCATCGCTGCTTCGCAGGAAGCGACCGTCAACTGCCCCAAGGGAGCGTGAGCGAATGAATCTTTCCCTCATCGAATCCCCGCTCCTCGATTGGTATCGTCAAAACGCACGCGATCTTCCGTGGCGGCACACCCGAGATCCCTACAAAATATGGGTCTCCGAGATCATGCTCCAGCAAACCCGCGTAGAGGCGGTCAAGCCCTACTACGCTCGCTTTTTGGAAGCCCTCCCCGACGTGTATGCACTTGCAAACGCGTCCGAGGAGCAGCTTCTGAAGCTCTGGGAAGGGCTTGGTTACTACTCGCGCGTGCGAAATATGCAAAAAGCCGCGCGCATGATTGTAGAGAACCATAGCGGACAGTTTCCCGCCGATTCCGCCAAGCTGCAGAAGCTCACAGGCATCGGCGAGTATACCGCGGGAGCGATCGCGTCTATCGCCTTCGGTATCCCCGCACCTGCCGTGGACGGCAATGTCATGCGCGTAGTGGCAAGGCTCACGGGCGACCGTCGGGACATTTTTGATCCTGCGCTAAAGAAGGAATACGGCAAACTCCTCGCCCCCCATATCTCCAAGACCGATCCCTCTTCCTACAATCAAGGTCTGATCGAATTGGGTGCCACTGTTTGCCTCCCAAAGGGAAGCGCGCTTTGCTCTGTCTGCCCCTTATCTGAGCATTGTACCGCTTTTCGGGAGGGAACATTCGGAGAGATCCCCGCCCCCAAGCAGCAAAAGCCCCGAAAGATCGATCCGCGTACGGTCCTGATCATCCAAAGTGACAGGGAAGTGCTGGTGGAAAAACGCCCCGATAAAGGGCTACTGGCGGGTCTTTGGCAGCTCCCCTCGATGGACGGTCACCGCACCGAGGAGGAAGTCCTCGCCAACGCCGGCAATCTTGGGCTGGACGTGGTCCGCATAGAGAAGCTTCCAGCTGCAAAGCATATTTTCACTCACATCGAGTGGCAGATGATCGGCTATCAGCTCACCTTGTCGGCACTATCAGAGATTCCGAAAGGAATGGTATCTGCAAGCCTTGAACGGTTAGAGGCGGATTTCCCGCTGCCCTCTGCATTTTCGTCATTTCTTCCGTATTTAAAGAAGAAAAAGACAAAACAATAATTGACAATTTCATCCCATAGTGCTATAATAGATGCATATTTCTAAGGACGGCGTGCGGTACGCCCACGCTATGTTAATCATGGAGGTAACTATGAAAAAACTTCGTGTAGGCTTTATCGGGACCGGCGGGATCGCCAACGCCCATATGCGCGCTTATCAGCAGATCCCCGAGGTGGAGATCGTAGGCGGTGCCGACATCATTCCCGGCAAAGCAAGAGAGTTTCTCGACCGCTACGAGCTCACTGACGCTAAAGATTTCACCTCTGCCGCCGAACTTCTGAAAATGGATCTGGACGCGGTCAGCGTCTGCACCTATAACTCCACCCACGCCGAGTGTACCGTTGCCGCACTGGAAGCGGGCGTTCATGTACTCTGTGAAAAGCCCATGAGCATTACTCTTGCAGAAGGCGTGGAGATGTGTCGTGCCGAGAAGAAGAGCGGTAAGATCCTCACCATCGGCTTCCAGCCCCGTTACGACGAAAACTCCCGTCACATCAAGGAGTTGGTGCAATCGGGACTGCTCGGTGACGTCTACTACGTTCAGTCGGGCGGCGGTCGCAGACGCGGCATCCCCGGCTCTACCTTCATTGACAAAGACAAGGCGGGCGTCGGCGCGCTTGCCGACATCGGCTGCTACGCGCTGGACTTCGGTTTGAACACCATTGGCTACCCGAAGCCGCTCACCGTGTCTGCAGTTGCTTACGACTATTTCGGCAAGAATCCCAAGTATTACAAGGAATCCGACCGCTTTAGCGTAGACGATTTTTCCGCCGCGTTCATCCGTCTGGAAGGCGGTATCACCTTCGACTTCCGTATGTCCTGGGCAATGCACATGGACACCTGCGGTGACTTTATTTTCTTGGGCAAAAATGCAGGTTTGAAGGTTCGCCAGCCCCACTTCGAGCTTTGGGGAGGCGCGTGGGACGGACCCATCGGCGAGATCACCCTTATGCACGATGACGAGAACGGCACGCCTACCTCCTCCAAGATTGACATCATCCCCCAAGAGAAGTCCAACCTGTTCTACAAAAAAGTCCGCTCCTTTGTGGATGCTATTCTGAACGGCACCGAGGCGCCCGTCCCCACCTCTCAGATCCTCTACAATCAAGCGATCATCGACGGCATCATCCGCTCCTCCGAGCTGGGTAGAGAAGTAGAGATCGTGATTCCCGAGATTTAAGCAATGGCAATTTTAGCACTTGACCAAGGGACGACGTCCTCCCGTGCGATCTTGTTTGACCTCGCCTTTCGTCCTCTGGGGCAGAAAAATATTCCGCTCACTCAGTATTACCCCAAGGAAGGCTGGGTAGAGCATGATGCCGAGGAGATTTTCCATTCCCAAATGCAGGCGGCAGGCAACCTCCTCGCCGAAGTGACCGATGAGATCGATTGCATTGGCATCACCAATCAGCGGGAGACCACTATTTTGTGGAACGCCGAAACCGGCAAACCCGTTGCTCCCGCTATCGTCTGGCAGTGCCGCCGCACCGCTCCCCAATGCGAAGCACTGATCGCGGAAGGGCTGGAAAATACCGTCAAAGCGACCACCGGTCTTCCCATCGACGCGTATTTCTCAGGCACCAAGATCGCGTGGCTGCTTTCCAACTGTGCTGAAGCACGCACCCTCGCCGAAGAAGGGAATCTTCTATTTGGTACGGTAGAGTGCTGGTTGATCTGGAAGCTCACCGGCAATCACGTCACCGACGTGACCAATGCCTCCCGTACTATGCTGATGGACATCTCCACGCTGAAATGGGATGCCAACATCTGCCGACGGCTGGGCATCCCCACAGAGATCCTTCCGAAGATCGTAGACAATGCGGGACTGTTTGGTACAATCCGTGAAGATTCCGCCATTCCTGCCGCTATGTGGGGGAAGCCTGTGACTGCTTCCGCAGGAGACCAGCAAGCCGCTCTCTTCGGGCAGACCTGTTTCGCTTTAGGCGACACCAAGAACACCTACGGAACCGGTTGTTTCGCACTGATGAACATCGGTCACCGTCCCATTTTCGATGATAAACTGATCACCACCGTAGGCTGGAAGATCGGTAATAACAGTACTTACGCGCTGGAAGGCAGCGTGTTCAACGCAGGCTCCGCGATCCAATGGCTCAGAGATGAGTTAAAACTCAT
>JAFTPF010000122.1 GCA_017463445.1 Clostridia bacterium | reverse complement strand
CCGGTTCGCAACCAAAATCCATATCAAAAGGAGCCTATTATAATGAAAGCAATTTATACAAGAATTAATAATGAAAAAGATACTGCCAAGCATGAACGTCAGCTCGAGCTTTGTCGTTCTTATCTGGAAGATGGTGAGCGTGCCGCTTATTTCCACGATGTTACATCTGGTCTTAATACCGAAGCTGATGGTCTCGCAGCCCTGATGAACGAAGTCGAAAACGGTAATATCACCCATGTGATAGTGCAATCGATTGACCGTATTGCCAGAAAGATGGTTATGGTTAATACGGTGTTAGAGAAAATGCAACGATACGGCATCACGGTGATTTTTGCCGATGACGGAACTATAATTGACAATGTTGATAAGTACCAGTACATCTTGGCTCTAAACGAGTATGCCCGCAGAATCCACGCATCTCGTGTCAAGCAAGGTATTGCCGATGCAAAAGAAAGGAGAGCAAGAACTTTCGCATAATCACTACCCCGGTGGACGAATCCACCGTCCACCGGAGTTTATCCTTGGTTGATGTATGCCAATTAATAGCCGGAAGCAAATCCAATACATACTTTTACATTCGTAAAGGCATGAATAATCAATCAAGGAGGTTTTGTCAAATGACAAACAGAAATGTTGGCAACACAGAAATTGCCGAAAAGTCACATATTGTTTCTGAAGCTCAGAAACAGCAGCACACCGAGTACATCACCTTTGTTGCTATCAAACTGATTGAAGGTCTCTATAAAGAGGGTAAAATCGACGCTTGCGTCTTCAATAAGATTTTGAAAGAAAACGAGCGTAAGATTGACACTTCACAGTTTGTAATGGCAGGTTGAGAAAGGAGATGTAGGAATGCAAAAACAAAATGCAACTAATAACGAGATTATTCCTGTTGCTGTTTACGCTAGAGTCAGCACCGAGCATGAAGCTCAGGTGTTGGCTTTGGACAACCAGTTATCTTGGTACGACGACATTATCGACTCTAACCCCAATTACCACGAAGTGGCGCGGTATATCGATGAGGGAATCACAGGTACATCCGCCAAAAAGCGTGCGGGTTTTATGCAGATGCTCAAGGAAGCGAAATCAGGTAAGTTCAAACTGTTGATTACGCGAGAGGTTTCGAGATTCGCCCGCAACACAGAAGAGGCGCTTAAATATGTTAAGCAATTGAAGGAGTGGGACGTCACAGTTCATTTCGTTGGAGATGGTATTCGAACTGATGATAAAGACTCCTGGCTTCGATTAACCATTATGGCGGCTATGGCCGAAGAGGAATCTCGTAAAATTTCCGAACGTGTTAAATATGGCCAGAACACTTCTCGTCAGAAAAAAGTAATGTACGGCAATGGGAATGTTCTGGGGTATGACCGTGTGGTTACCCACCTCGGCAAGACGGAGAAAAAGGTTGAGTTCGTAATCAATCCAGAGCAGGCTGAAACGGTTAGAATGATTTACAAGTGGTATCTGGAAGGCAATGGAGTGCGGAAAATTCAATTCCTTTTGGAACAAGCAGGGCGAAAGACTGCAATGGGTAAAACCAACTGGGATGCCTCCTGCATCTCCCGCATTCTTCGTCGCCGTATTTATTGCGGACAACTTGAATATGGTCAATCCCATGTCAAGGACTTTTTGAAGCAAACACGTGAAATCAATTACGGAGATAAACCAAGGCTTATTGTCGAAGGTACCCACGAGCCGATTATCTCGGTTAAAGATTTTGAGAAAGTACAAGAAATTATGGACGCTCATCGCAAGGAGATTCCCAACCTAAAAACAGGTCGTAAAGATGGGCAAAAAGAAAAAGCCGACGTGTGGAGCAAAAAACTGCGATGTGTTTGTGGGCATGCGTTTAACAGACACAAGTGGGCACACAAAGACGCTCGTACAGTTTATGGCTATCAGTGTTACAGTTCGGTCAGCACCGGCACGGTGCAGACGAGACTGAATAAGGGGTTGCCTATTGACGGTATTTGCAAGTCTCCAATGATTCCGCAATGGAAGCTGCAGATGATGGCAAAATTTGTGCTCTCCAATTTTATCAATGATGTCGACGAGATTCTCCGTACTGCCAATCTTCTCATTGAGAAGCACATTACAGAAAAACCACCCAAACCCGATAATTCCAAACTGATTGCTTCCAAGGAGAAGGAACTCGTAAAGCTTAAAGAACGTTTGAAGGGATTTAAGAACATGCGTGCTGATGGAGAAATTTCACATGATGAATTTATTGCAGACAAAGCAGAAATCGAACAAGAGATGCTCGACATTCAAAATTTCATTCAGAAGCTAAAGGCGGAGCAGGAAGAAGAACCCGAAGAAGTCATAGACTACGGAGAGCGTATCAAGATGCTGGAATACGCTTTGGAGCAATTGGTCGATTTCAAAAACTGCGATGATATTCCCGAATCCGTAGTTGATGCTTTTGTAGATAGAATTATAGTATCGGAAGACTCCTATGACTGGTATCTCAGATTGAATCCCGAACTGGCATACCAGTGTAAGGTCGAGGGAAAAAGGAGCGGTAATGCAAAGGTTACCGCTACCTTTGCCTTACTTAACAACAAGAAGAAGTATGTTCAACTGGGGAACAGTAAGTTCACACATGTAGCAGAGTTGGTCTTAGATATTGAGTATGCCAAGAAATATCTCTACAAAGATTCAACTAAACACCGGGTACACAGATATAAAGATACGAAAGTAAATGTTTATGTCTGACAGACTGCATTAACCCCACTCTCGGATCCACCCAAAGCAATTTGGGTGGATCCTCTTGTAACATCCAATTATTTGTGCTATACTATGGATGCTTTCATTTGCTTATTCAAGCAAATCAGGCTCCGACCGCAAAGGGTAAAGGTTGCATTGACTATTTGTTGGCTTAAATAGGACTCTAGGTAGTCGGCCGTCGTATGCAGCGTTTAATCATTATATTTGCGGAGAAAGGAGAACGATATGGCTAACAAAAAGGGTGTGTCTAGTAAGACACATACACAGCAGCAGTTGAACGATTATGCCAATCAGCACAATCCGAACAACAAAGCATTCAAAGCCAACCAAGCGAACCAGAAGGTTACCAAGTCAAAAAGCAAGTCCAGCAAGAAATATGACATCGGGATTCTGGATGGCGAGAGTTACGGTTGGTGCGATGACTAATTTCCCCCCTTTGCTGTCAGCAGCCCAGGCTGCTATTAAGAACAAGTAATTTAAGGATATCATAAAACTGTTCACAGAAAAATCCGCTTGTCGAAAGATGGGCGGATTCTTCTTGCATTTATTGCGGATTTGTGATATACTGTTTGTAATGATGTCCGGAGATGTTGATTCATATATGTTTACTTTATCTGCGGCTTTTCCGATTGGATTGATACTTTGTATTTTGGATTTCTTTTTGGAAATCATTTCTTTGGAAAATTCCAATCGTCGTATTCATAAATTTGATAGGAAACAAAAAAGAAAAGAATCGAAGCTAACCCCTCCCGAAAGGAGCCGCCATGCATTCCCTGTCTATACTGATCAAACCTGCATCATCTCTATGCAATCTTCGCTGTGAATACTGCTTCTATGCCAACGTGTCCGATCTGCGTCAGGTGCGCTCCTACGGGATCATGCCCCAGGCGACAGCACATACAGTGATCGACCGCGCGTTGGAAGCGCTACCGTCGGGCGATCTGCATATCGCCTTCCAAGGCGGCGAGCCGACGCTGTCGGGACTTCCCTTCTTCCGTGACTTTGTGACCTATGCCGAGCGTTGCGCAGGTGAAAAAGTGAGGATCCACTATTCCATTCAGACTAACGGTATGGTGATCGATGAAGAATGGGCACAATTTCTTGCCGAGCATCACTTTTTGGTGGGACTTTCACTGGACGGTGAGGAGTTCTGGCAGAACGAGTGTCGCAAAGCCCCCGGCGGTGTCGGGAGTTATGCGCGCGTGATGGAAGCCACCGCTCACCTGCGCAGTGCGGGCGCAGAGTTCAACATTCTCACAGTGCTGACCGCCAGAAGTGCCACTCATCCTCGTGCACTTTGGAATTTTTATAAGAAGAATCGGTTTGCGTTTGTGCAGATCGTTCCCTGCCTTGCACCGCTTGAAGATCCGCGGGAAAGCCAATTCTATACCCTCACTCCGCAGGCGTACGGTACGTTCTTGAAGCAGTTTTTTGCCATTTGGGCGAAGGAACTGTATGCCGGAAACTACATCAGCGTGCGTCTGTTCGATAATTTCGTCCGTATGGCGATGGGCGAGCGTCCCGAGCAGTGCGGTTTGACCGGAACCTGTTCACCACAGTTCGTTATTGAGGCTGACGGTGGCGTTTACCCCTGCGACTTCTACGTCTTAGATGAGTACCGTTGCGGTTCGGTGTGTGAGTTATCGTTTAGTGAGATCTACCGATCCGAGGCGATGCGGCGATTCCTTACCGAAGGCAGCCGTCTCATGCCGCAGTGCCGATCCTGCCCGGCCTTTCGCATCTGCGGCGGCGGATGCAGACGTTATCGGTCCCTTTACTTCCTCGAAAGAGGCTACTGCCCGCATCGGGATTTTTGGGAATCCTGCTGGGGTGAGATATGCAAGGTTGCGCAGTTCGTGCGATCCCGACAATAACAGAAAAGCTGTTGATGCTCGCATCAACAGCTTTTTGATTTTTGATTATAGATAGTAAAACAGCGACGCGATCATTGCGATCCACGCGCCGACCAGCACGTCGGAGGGATAGTGGACGCCTGCGATCACACGGATCACCGCCAGTAAAACGGCAGGCAGATAGAAGATCCAGCCCCACGGATAGACAAAAGCTAAGGTCGCCGCGATGAGAAAAGCGGAAAAAATGTGTCGGCTGGGGAAGGACTTTCCTCTCGTCTGCTTGGCGACCAAAGGCTTGATATGCAGTTTTTCATAAGGACGGGGACGGTTGATCAGCAGTCTTACGATAGACAACAGAACGAAGGAAACTGAAGGGATCAGTAGAGCCCGCATTGTGAAATAGTCGTGGGTATACAGCATCCACATGATACAGGTGGGATAGGCAATGTAGAACAAAAGTGAGCAGATGAGATTGCCTCGGATCAACAAGTTTAACGCCCATTTTCGTTTGCGGATCGGAGCGGCGATCCGATCATACCGTTCTGCGGTAAGAGACAGCGGAAAGGTGCGTTTCATAAGAGACTCTCCGCATAGCGCACGGTTTCCATAGCGTCTCTGCCGTAGAAGTCGGCGCCCATCTTGTCGGCATAATCCTGGGTCAGCACGGCACCGCCTACTGCGATTTTGCAATCGGGTGCCTGCTCACGAAGCAGACGAATGGTCTCTTCCATAGCGGGGATGGTGGTGGTCATTAGCGCAGACAGCGCGACGATACGGGCGTTCTCGCGGATCGCGGCATTAACGACGGTCTGTGGCGGAACGTCGCGCCCTAGGTCGATCACCCGATAACCGTAATTTTCCAGCAGGGTGCGGACGATGTTCTTGCCGATGTCGTGAATGTCACCGTGGACTGTGGCGATGACGATGGTGTATTTACTGCCGCTCTGTCCTGTAGGCATAACGGCTTTCACCTCGTCGAACGCCGCTTTGGCGGCTTCTGCACTCATCAAAAGTTGAGGTAGGAAAAGGGTCTTTTCCTCGAAACGCTTTCCAACTCGATCCAGTGCGGGGACGATCTCCTCGTTGATGAGGGTGAGCGGAGCGGTGCCGCTTTCCAGCATCGCTTTTGCGGCGATAGCGGTATCATCTTTGAGTCCCTTACAGATGGCATTTTGCAGTGCAGAGAGACTTCCCTCTTCAGCGGTGACTGTGGTGGTAGTAGGTACTGTAGCAGTGCTTCCCAGAGCCACTGACTTTTCGATAAACTCCATGCAACCCACATCCAATCCGTGCAGAGCGCGGAAGGCGTGATAGGTATTCATCATAGCCGCTGAATAGGGGTTCATGATGGCGGCGGAAAGTCCGTTTTCCAGCGCGAGGGCAAAGAAAGCAGAGTTGATCGCTTCACGGTTAGGCAGACCGAAGGAAACGTTGGACAGCCCCAGAGAGGTGCGGATACCCTCTGCATGGAGGCGGCGGATAGTCTCCAGCGTCACCAGTGCTGCGGAGTGATCAGCGGAAATGGTAAGTGCCAATGGGTCAATGATGATCCGGTGAGCATCGATTCCGTACCGAGATGCGGTATCGAGGATGCGGTGAGCGATGGCGAGGCGTTCTTCTGCAGTAGCGGGGATGCCGTCTTCGTCGAGGGTCAGACCAATAACTACGCCGCCGTATTTTTGTACCAACGGGAAGATGGCTTCCATCACCGACATCTTGCCGTTGACCGAATTGACCAGCGGAATACCATTGCACAGGCGCAGTCCGCGCTCCATGGCGATGGGATCGGAGGTGTCGATCTGCAGTGGCAAGTCGCAGATGCCCTGTACCTCGGTGACCACTTCCGCCATCATCTCGGGCTCGTCGATCTCGGGGAGTCCGACGTTGATGTCCAGAGCCTGCGCACCTGCTTCCTGCTGTCCCGCAGCTTCTCTGAGGATATAGGAGAGATTCTTTTCCCGAAGCGCGGCTTTTAGCTTGGATTTTCCGGTTGGATTGATTCGCTCACCGATGAGTCGGGGATCACCGTCAAAAGTGAGGGCGTGGGTGCCTGAGGAGATGACGGTGCGGTGTTTTTCTGTAAGCGGAACGGGTGTAAGCTCGGCTATCCGCTCACGAAGTTTTGCAATGTGTGCGGGCGTAGTGCCGCAGCAACCGCCGAGTACACGAGCCCCTGCTTTTACGAGGGTTGCCATGGAATCGGCGAAGTCGTCGGGGGTGACGTCGTAGACGGTGCGATTTCCTTCCAGTCTGGGGAGCCCTGCGTTAGGAACAACGATCAGCGGAAGCGAAGCGGCGTTTGCCAGGCGGGGGAAGATCTCCTCCATCTGCTTGGGACCCAGGGAACAGTTCATGCCGATGGCATCCACCGAAAGCCCTTCCAAGAGTGCAACCATCGCCTCGGGAGTGGCACCGGTCATGAGCTTTGCTGACTGATCGTAGACATTAGTCACGAAGATCGGCAGATCGCAGACCTCCTTGGCGGCAAGGACCGCCGCTTTGGTCTCATAGGAGTCATTCATGGTCTAGATGGCGATGAGGTCAACGCCCTCTTCGACACCGATTCTGATGGTCTCTTTGAATAGTGTTACGGCATCCTCAAAATCCAGCGTGCCGAAGGGCTTCAGCAGTTTTCCGCAGGGACCGACGTCTAGGGCAATGTAGAGAGGACGGTCTAAATAAGCGCAATGCTCTCTCGCCGTTTTGGCACAGTTCACGGCCCCTTCGATTACTGCACGGAGGGAATACTCGCCTTCTGCAGAAAATTTCAGAGCATTGGCACCGAAGGTGTTGGCGCAGGCAATATCGGCACCTGCTTCAAAATATGCCTTGTGGATGCCGACGATGGTGTCGGGATGGGAAAGATTCCAGCGCTCGGGCAGTTCGCCGGCAGGCAGACCTGCGGATTGGAGCATGGATCCCATGCCGCCGTCGTAAAAGAGAAAATCGTTTTGCAGCTTTTCACGAATAGTCATAGAGAATACCTTGTTTTCTTAGATTCGATAGGGACAGTTGAGACTGTCACAACCTTCACAGCCGCGTCGGCAGCTGTTCGGTGTAGGCGAGATGCCCACGATGGCGCTCACCGATTTGGTAGGGAGCATCAGAAGTGAGTCGGTGAGGGTCAGTCCCAGTAGCTTTCCTGCGGACAGCAGATTGAGCAGCGGCTGCTGGGCGGTGATAGGATAATCACCGTAGCCGGGGGAAAAACGGGGACGGAGGTACTTCCCTTCGCCCGCAATGTCGGAAAGGTGCGCACAGAGCCGATTGCACCCGGCTTCCACTCCTGCGGAAGCGACTGCATCGGCAATCACGCCGCGGGCTTCGGAAAGGGCTTCTTCCCGACGAATCAGCCGATCGGCGGCAAGCCCAAGTGTGGCGGCGAAGAGAAATGTCTCTTTGCATCCCTTTAGATTGGCTGTCAGCGACGTCCCTGCTTTGCCAAGACCGAAATCATAGCCGTCGGCAAGAGGAAGACGTGACCAGACCGCTTCCATCGGGAATTCCTCCATCTGCTTGCAGAGCATTTCCACAAGATCGACTGTGCGGGGATCAGGCAGATCCTTTCCGCAACCTAAATAGCGATATACCTCTCGGCGGTCGATCATCCCTACCGGAGAGGTATAGCGGTGAAGTTCTGTCATTTGATGATCTCGGAAAGATTCCGTTGAATGGCGGCGGCAACATCGGGTTTATTCATAGAGTAAACGTGGACCGCGTTGATGCCGTTAGCGTAAAGATCAATGATCTGGTCGGTTGCATAGGCGATTCCGGCTTGCTTCATTGCCTCGGGATTATCACCGAATCGGTCCACGATTTGAATGAAGCGTTTGGGCAAGAGAGATCCGGACAGTGCACAGATACGCGCGATAGACTTGGGATTGGTAACCGGCATAATTCCCGCAACAATGGGAACCGTGATGCCCGCCTCGCGCAGTTTATAGATGAAATTATAGAGGATGTTGTTATCGAAGAACATCTGCGTGGTAAGAAATTCGCATCCGGCTTCAACTTTCAGCTTCAGGTTAGCGATATCCTGCTTCTGCGTGTCCGATTCGGGATGCCCTTCCGGATAGCAAGCTCCACCGATACAAAAGTCGCCGTGAGCCTTGATGTGCTTTACCAGATCGGAAGCGTGTTCGAAATCTACGCAGAGCGGTCGATCCTCCGACCAATCCTTGGGGCGGTCGCCGCGCAGTGCGAGGATGTTTTCAATTCCGTGTGCCTGCATCTGATCAAGACGGTCAGTAATCGTAGCCCGATCCGCGCCTATACAGGTTAAATGTCCAACTGTGGTAACTCCATAGTTTTTTTGCAGATTTCCTGCCACTTCAACGGCAAATCCTGCATTGGAGCCACCTGCTCCGAAGGTAACGCTCATATAAGACGGATTGATTTTGGCGATCTCCTCGGTTGCGTGTTTTACCGAGTCGAAGGCGTCGGTCGTCTTCGGAGGAAACACTTCAAAGGATAGGGCGGGCTTGTCTGCTTTGATAATATCGATTACTTTCATTGTAAATTGCCTTTCAAAATACTAACAGTAGATTATTCAAACGCTTGAACGGCGCGGATGGCGGCTTGCCATCGGGCAAAACTGTTGGATACTGCTTCGCTTGGATGTGGAGTAAAACGGCTGTCGGAGGCTCGTACGTTTGCCAGTTCCTTTATCGTGTAGAGTCCCGCACCGATGCCGGCAAGCATTGCCGCGCCCAACGCGGTGGATTCGATGACCGCAGGACGGTCAACGGTGATGTTTAAGAGATCGGCCTGGAACTGCATCATAGGTGTGCTGACCGATGCACCGCCGTCCACCTTCAGCGAGCGGATGGGAATGCCCGATGCCTTCTGCATTGCCGAAATAAGTTCGGCAGACTGGTAGGCGATGCCCTCCAGCACGGCGCGGCAGATATGACAGCGGTTGGAGCCGCGGGTCAGACCGAGAAGCGCGCCGCGAGCGTACATATCCCAATGGGGTGCACCCAGTCCTGTAAATGCGGGG
>JAFTPF010000121.1 GCA_017463445.1 Clostridia bacterium | reverse complement strand
GTTCGGCGATGACGATAAATGTACTCTGACGATAAATGTACTCTATATTATGATTCACTTAAATCGTTTGTAGCGGCGGGAGCAAGCCCCCGCCCTACGGGTCAATTCTTTTCTCTTGGCACATCCGCCAATGCAAAACGAATCTCGGAAACGCCGTAGCCGTTTGCCTTCAGCTTGCGGATCAGCGCCTCCCGAGACTTTCCCCGAAGCTGGGGCTTGTTCACCAGCTCTTTCGCAAGCGCGGCGAAGTCGTAGTTTTCAAGTTCATCGGGAAACAGCTGATCGATATACTCCCGATCCAGCCTCAGCGAAAGCTCCATACGGATCTTATACGCGCCGAAGTAGCGCCGCTCTGCCATATAGCGGATCAGATTCCGCCCGAAGCGCAGATCGTCGAGAAAGCGTTTTTCCCTGAGAAAAACCAGTGCTTCTTCGATCTCTTCGGGAGAATACCCTCTTTCCGAGAGCTTTTCCCTCAGCTGACGGCCGGAGTGATCCCGCATAGAGATTAGCCTGAGCGCCGCCGTCTGGGCGGAAGGAGGCTCTTTTTTCGCGCGCTCCTTCTGCACCCGTCGGGACTTTGGCTGAGAAGCCTCTTCCTGTGCGTCCTCGACCTCAAGATCTTCTTTCTCGGAAAGATCCTTCGCATGGATGAATTTCATCGGTTGTCGTTATACGAGATCGATGTCGAAATCGGCACTGTCCAGCGGATCCTCGTCGGTCTCGATCTCCACGTCGGCACCTGCGTTACGGATCTTTTCCTCGATCTCGTTGCAGATATCGGGATGCTCCTCCAGGAAGGTCTTGGTCTTTTCCTTGCCCTGACCCAGACGCTCGCCGTTGTAGGAGTAGAAGGCACCGCTCTTGTCCACGAATCCCAGGGCCACGCCCAGATCCAAGATTTCGGTAATCTTCGAGATACCCTTACCGTAAACGATATCGAACTCGGCGGTCTTGAAGGGGGGAGCGACCTTGTTCTTGACGATCTTGACCTTAGTACGGTTGCCGTAGCTTTCGGAGCCATTCTTCAGAGTTTCGGTGCGGCGCACGTCCAGACGGACGGAGGAATAATACTTCAGCGCGGAGCCGCCGGGTGTGGTCTCGGGGTTACCGTAGACGATGCCCACCTTCATACGGAGCTGGTTGATGAAGATCACGATGCAGTTAGTCTTGGAAATGGCACCTGTGAGCTTACGCAGAGCCTGGGACATAAGTCTCGCCTGCACAGCCACCTGCGTTGCGCCCATTTCGGCGTCCACCTCGGACTGGGGAACCAGCGCGGCGACCGAGTCCACGACTACGATGTCCACCGCGCCCGAGCGCACCAACGCTTCGGTGATCTCCAGTGCCTGCTCGGCGGAGTCGGGCTGAGAGACCAGCAGCTCGTTGATATTGATGCCCAGATTCTGTGCGTACACGGGATCCAGTGCGTTTTCCACGTCGATGTAAGCGGCAATGCCGTTCTTTTTCTGCACCTCTGCCACGCAATGGAGCGCCAGCGTGGTCTTACCCGAGGATTCGGGACCGAAGATCTCGATCACACGTCCCTTTGGCAGACCGCCGATGCCCAGCGCAAGGTCCAGGGTCAGCGAACCGGTAGAGACAGCCGTTACGTTCATGGAAGCGTTCTCGCCCAGCCGCATGATGGAGCCCTTGCCGAAATCCTTTTCGATCTGTGTCAGCGCCGTATCCAGCGCTTTTTTCTTTGCGTCTTCGCTATCCGCCGCCGTTACCGGTGCGGCCTTTTTCGTTGCTTTAGCCATGGTTTTTATTTCGCAGAACCTTCTTGAAAGAAGGTTCTGCACCTCCAAGAACTTTTATTTAGGAAATTGCTTCGCAATTTCCAGGGTGTTGTATTTGTTTTTTCCTCTGCCGCCCAGTAGTCGGCGGCTTTTTGGAAATTTATGAAGATTCCAAAGAAACTTTTCACTAAAAAGTTTCTTTGGTGGGGTTTGGGGTGGAACCCAAACGTAGCCCTCTACGCCACTTCCCCTGCCCAGGTGTAAGTGTCCAGCTTCCAGACATCGTCCTGCTTGAGCAGGCGGACCGTCGTGGTCTGCCGCTCGCCGTCCTCGCCGATGCTGTATTCCACCTTCGCCTCGATGATGGTGGCAGTGGAGCGCTCCACTACGGCGGTTGCGGGATAGAACACTGCTGTCAGCGAACGGGGCGGATGGTTGGCGGTCACGTCGATCTGCAGATCGGCGATCGCATCATTTTGCTTAAAATCACAGAAGCGTGCCATAGATTCGGCGGTATTTTCAAAAGCGTATTGGTAGATCTTTTCCTGCATCTGCGTACTGTACACCTGGGAGATGGCAGTCTTCAGTTCCGCTACGCTGTGGTAAGGCGCGTCCTCATTTACACGGTAATACTTGCAAGTGTCGGTGGCGTAAACGTCCTGTCCGGGATCATCCCGAGTGAAGAAGCCGTCTCCCCAAATATAGAGATTTAGCTCTGCATCCTTTTCCAAAAGCGGGATCAGGATATCCACCGCATCCTGATCGGAATAGGGACCCTTACATCCGGTGAGAAGCGCAAAAAGCGCAGTCAAGGTCAGCAATACGGCTGCGATCTTCTTCACGCCTGCGCCCCCTCGGTGGCGGTGTCCTCGTCGTCCTGCTTTTCTACCTTCGCAAAGTTGACGACATAACTGTCTTCGTCCAGACGCATCACGATCACGCCTGCGGCGGAACGACCGTACTGAGACAGATCAGCTGCATTCACACGGATCATCGTACCGGAGCTGGTGATCATCATCAGGTCGTCGTCCTCGGATACGGTGGCGATGCCTGCCAGTGCGCCGGTTCTGTCGCCGATGTTGTGGCAGATCACGCCCTTACCGCCGCGGTTATGGCAGGTAAATTCGCTGAACGAAGTGCGCTTGCCGAAGCCGCGCTCGGTGATGGTGCAGAGCGTCTTGCTGTCGTCTACCAATGTGACGCCTGCAACGTAGTCGCCCTCTTCCAGTCGAATACCGCGCACGCCTCGAGCGGTTCTGCCCATGGGACGGGCATCCTGCTCGTCAAAACGGATGGCGTTACCGCCCCGGGTAGCGATGATGACATGATCGGAGCCGGTGGTGTGGCGGACATAGACCAGCTCGTCGCCCTCGTCCAGGGACAGCGCGATCTTGCCGCCCTTCCGTTGGATAGCGAATTCCGCCAGCGAAGTGCGCTTGACGGTACCGTTCTTGGTAACGAAGAGCAGATACTCGTTCTCATCGAAGTTTGGCACGCTGATCATAGCGGTAATCTTTTCGTCCTCGCCCATTTCAAGAAGGTTTACGATATTGGTACCCTTGGCGGTTCTGCCCGCTTCGGGAACGCGGTAAGCTTTGATAGTATGGACCTTACCCGCGTTGGTAAAGAGCATCAGATGGGAGTGGGTATCCACGGCGATGACCTGCTCCACGAAATCCTCTTCCTTGGTGGTCATGCCGATAATGCCCTTGCCGCCTCTTCTCTGAGCAGAGTAAGCGTCACTGTTCTGGCGCTTGATATAACCACTGTGGGTCATGGTGATGACGCAAGTGTGGCGGTCGATCAGATCCTCCAGGATGATCTCGTCCTCCATGGGCTGGATCTCGGTGCGGCGTTCGTCGCCGTACTTGCGCTTGATCTCCAGCATATCGTCCTTGATGATCTGGTTCACTCTTGCTTCATCGCCCAGAATGGCAGTCAGATCCTTCACCTGCTCTGCCAGCTTGGCAAGGCGGTCTTCGATCTTGTCCCGTTCCATGCCGGACAGTCTGCCCAGCGTCATTTCTACGATGGCGGTGGCCTGCGCCTCGGATAGTCCCTTACCCACAGACTCGTAGTCGCCAAGCTCAGTGAATTTATCGATCAGATCATCAGGCTTGAAGGCGTTCATCAGGTTGACCTTCGCCTCGCTGACGTTTGCCGACGCACGGATGATGGAAATGACCTTGTCGATATTGTCCAGCGCAATCTTGAAGCCCTCGAAGATGTGCATCTCCTTGAGTGCCTTCTGCAGATCGAATTTCACGCGGCGGACTACCACTTCCTGCTGATGGGTGATGTAATGGTTCAAGACTTCCTTCAGGGTCAGCACCTTGGGAACGCCGCCCACGATGGCCAGCATATTCACCGCGCAGGTATCTTGTAGCTGGGTATACTTGTACAGCTGATTCAGGATCACCGAACCGTTGGCATCGCGACGGTATTCCACCACAACGCGCAGACCTGCTCTGCCCGATTCGTCGCGAAGCGCAGTGATGCCTTCGATCTTTTTCTCTTTATGGCAGTTGGCCATTGCCTCCACCATCATCGCCTTATTGACGCCGTAGGGAATCTCGGTGATGACGATGCGGTTCTTATCCTCCTGCACTTCGGCCTTGGCGCGGACGGGGATCCGTCCTCTGCCGGTGGCGTAAGCCTCAATGATACCGGCAGTACCACAGATGGTGGCACCCGTGGGGAAGTCGGGACCCTTGATGAACTGCATCAGATCCGCTACCTCAGCCTCGGGGTGATCCATCAGATAGATGGTACCGTCAATAACCTCGCCCAGGTTGTGAGGAGGAATATTGGTGGCCATACCGACTGCGATACCCATAGAGCCGTTGACCAAAAGGTTGGGGAAGCGTGCAGGGAGCACATCGGGCTCGCGGAGCTTGTTATCAAAGTTAGGGGAGAAGTCAATGACCTCTTTTTCGATGTCGGTGAGCATCTCGTTTGCCATTTTGCTGAGACGCGCCTCGGTATAACGGTAAGCAGCGGCCTGGTCGCCGTCGATATTACCGAAGTTACCGTGACCCTCCACCAGCGTGTAGCGGAGGTTGAAATCCTGCGCCAGACGAACCATTGCATCGTAGACCGATGCGTCGCCGTGCGGATGGTACCGACCCAGCACGTTACCGACGGTAGTCGCCGATTTACGGAAGGGCTGATCGTAGGTCAGTCGATCCTCGTACATTGCGTAGAGGATGCGGCGGTGTACGGGCTTCAGACCGTCTCTGACATCGGGAAGCGCACGGCTGACGATGACCGACATCGCGTAGTTGATGAAGGATTTTTTGACCTCCTTCTCCATCTGCACGTCTACGATCTTTTGATCTTTAAATTCGTAGTTTTCTTTAATATCCATTTAGTTTCCTTTGGAACCCTTTCTGTAGAAATGGTTCCAAACCTCCTAAAGACTTTTATAAAGCAAAATTGCTATGCAAATTTGCGGGAAAGGGCATTAATGTGATTACAAAAGTGATTATAACCTTGATAGGAATTACTTCCTGAAACGCCTATCGATTACTCGCTGACTTCCTCAGAAGCACTCTCCTGATTAGCGGGTTCCTCTGCGGTTTCTTCTGCTTCTTCAACTTCCGCAGCTTCCGTTTCCACCTCGACGGTCTCACAGAAGTCCGGAGTAGCTTTCTTTTCGAAAATCTTGGACTTCACTGCGTTCACCGTATCCACCAGTCCGCCCAGCAGATCGATATTCAGCGTTGCTTCCTCGGTCTCTGTATCGGGGGTATAATCTGCCTTCCAGGTCAGCGAGGTGAGAGAATAGGACTTCTTCTCCCCGCATTCTTTCTTTTCCACTTTGTAGGGGACTACCGACAGTACGGCTGCAAGTCCTGCCAGAGATCTGATCAGTTTCATCTGTTCCTCCTGATAGTACGGGTAGTTTTACACCGTTTTTTTACCGTCCGTCGATTTACTTTCCACAGGCTGGTGGACACAAATTCCACAAGCGGAAAACCGTGTAAATTCTTCCTTTATTGCGATGATTCAACAGATTATGCAGAAAGTTTTACACATATAAATCCACAAGTTGTGGAAAACCGGACTGTTAATGAACAGTATATTATTATACGTCCAGGTTGGTAACGAAAGTAGCGTTCTTTTCGATAAATTCTCTGCGAGGCTCAACCTTTTCGCCCATGAGCAGAGAGAAAATTTCGTCACACTGCATAGCGTCCTCGATGGAAACGCGCAAAAGCGTGCGAGTCTCGGGATTCATGGTAGTATCCCAAAGCTGATCGGGGTCCATCTCACCAAGACCTTTGTATCGCTCGGCTTCCACATTCTTTTCACCCAACTCTTTGATATAGAAGTCGCGCTCCTCATCCGAGAAGGCGTAGCGCACCTGTTTGCCCTTATGGACCTTATACAGAGGCGGCTGTGCCAGATAGACGTGACCTTCCTCGATGAGCTGCTTCATATGGCGGTAGAAGAAGGTAAGCAGCAGCACCTGAATATGGGCGCCGTCCACGTCGGCATCCGCCATCAGAATAATCTTACCGTATCGGAGCTTGGACATATCCAGATCGTTTCCGATACCGCAGCCGATGGACTGAATGATAGGGATCAACTGTGTGTTAGAGTAAACCTTATCGAGACGGGATTTTTCTACGTTCAGGACCTTACCTCTCAGGGGAAGGATCGCCTGATACTTGGAATCGCGTCCGTCCTTTGCGGAGCCGCCTGCGGAGTTACCCTCCACCAGGAAGAGCTCGGTGATCTCCACCGACTTCTCTTGACAGTCCCACAGCTTACCGGGCAATCCTGCGCCCTCCAGCGCACCCTTGCGGCGGGTCAGCTCTCTTGCCTTACGGGCGGCTTCACGGGCTCTGGAGGCGGCCTGAGCCTTCTCTAAGATGGCTTTGCAGACCGAAGGGTTCTCCTCCATAAACTCGGTGAGCTTTTCGGTGAGCATCTGATCCACGAAGGTACGGATCTCGGAGTTGCCCAGTTTGGTCTTAGTCTGACCCTCGAACTGTGCTTCCCGGAGCTTGACCGATACCACGGCGCAGATACCTTCGCGCACGTCCTCACCGGTAAGCTTATCCTCGCCCTTGAGGATGCCCAGCTTCTGACCGTAAGCGTTCAGCACCTTGGACAGCGCAGACTTGAAACCGGTCTCGTGCATACCGCCTTCCATGGTGTGGATATTGTTAGCAAAGGTCATCAGGGTCTCATTATAGGTGTCGTTATACTGGATCGCCACCTCGGCGGTGGTATCTCCCTTCTTACCCTTGACGTAAATAACCTGGGGATGGATGACCTCGCAATGCTTGATGGTGTTGAGATGCTGTACGAAGGAGACGATACCGCCCTCGTAGTGGAGGACGTTCTCGACGACCTCTTCGCCGCGTTCGTCCCGGAAGACGATGCGCACGCCTGCGTTCAGGAATGCCTGCTCGCGAAGACGGTTCAGCAGTGTAGTATAATCGAAGAAGGTCTCCTCGAACACCTCTTTATCGGGCATAAAACGGACGTAGAGACCGTGATCTTCGGTTGCGCCCAGAGAATGGAAGGGATCTGTGACTTTACCGCGGGAGAAGGTTTGAGTGAACTTCTCGCCATCTCTGGCGTCCTCATAGGTAAGCCATTCGGACAGCGCGTTGACTACCGACGCGCCTACACCGTGCAGTCCGCCGGAGATGGCATAACCCTCGCCGCCGAACTTACCGCCCGCATGGAGCACAGTAAAGACCACCTCAGGGGTAGGAATACCCATTTTCTGGTGCATTGCGGTAGGAATACCGCGTCCGTTGTCTCGAACCGAGCAGCTACCGTCAGCGTGAAGGGTCACGACGATCTCACTGCATTCTCCTGCCAGCGCTTCGTCAATAGAGTTGTCTACGATCTCGTAAACCAAATGGTGCAGACCGCGGATCGAAGTGGATCCGATGTACATACCCGGTCTCTTCCGGACCGCTTCCAGTCCCTCCAGCACCTGTATCTGATTTTCATCGTACGTCGTTTTCTTGTTTTCCATGTTATCTCCTGTCTTGGAACCCTTTTTGAAAAAAGGGTTCCAAACCTCCCAAAAACTTCTATTGGGCAAAATTGCTATGCAATTTTGCAACAATTCTTATGGGTAATTTCAAATACGTATGACATTATATCTCTCGGATGCCTTAACCAAGGAAAATGGAGAGGAGTCTGAGGGGAGGAAGAGAACTTCGGCGTCTGAGATGGTCTCTTCCTCCCCTCAGATTGCAATTCCGTAAGGAATTGCTACTTAAGACACCGAATAACTATAAATTTGACTGATATTTTCCATCCTCACAACGGATGATATTGCAGCTTCCCGGCAGAGATGCCGACAGATCCTCGCAAGCGGTGAGGATTACCTGTCTGCCGCGGATCCCCGAGAGGATGTACGCTTTTCGGGTCGCATCCAGCTCAGAGAGGATGTCATCCAAGAGAAACACCGGATATTCGCCCGTCTCTTTTTTGGATAACTCGCCTTCCGCCAGCTTCATCGCCAGCGCAAGCGACCGTTGCTGTCCCTGAGAGGCAAAGCTGCGGGCTTCCTTTTCGTTGATAGTGAGATTCAGATCATCCTTGTGAATGCCGTACAGCGTGGTGCCCGCACGAATTTCGCGATCCAGATTTGCCGTTAGCAGAGCTTGAAATTCCGCTTCCTCCTTACGACCTCCATAGGTGACCGAAGGAATCTCCCTGCCGCCCGTCATATCTGCAAAGACCATCTTAACGATCTCATCAAGAGTATTAATATACGCTTCCCTCTGTGCGGAGAGATATGCACCCTCTTTGGCAAGCTGCAACGACCAGACCTCCGCAAGAGGCTCGATATTGCTGACCTCTCCCTTTTGCGCAGACAGGAGCAGTTTATTCCGCTGTATGAGCGCACGGTTGTAGATCTGCAGAGATGAAACATAGCCCGCCGACAGCTGGGAGAGTGCGGAATCCATAAAGTTCCTGCGAAGCGCAGGTCCTTCTTTGACGATGGACAGATGCTCGGGGGTAAACAGTACCGCGCGGAAATTGCCGATAAATTCGCTCATTTTCCGAAGGGTGACACCGTTTTTCTGGCAACCCTTCCGTCCGCCCTTGTAGCGGATCGCAAGCTGATTATCTCTTTGCGCGTCCTGATAGGTAAGCCCTACCTCAGCAAAGACCTCGCCAAATTTGATAAATTCCCGCTCGTGAATCGTCCGATGGGAGCGTCCCTGGGCACAGAGATACATTCCCTCCAGCGCGTTGGTCTTGCCTTGGGCATTGGGACCCAGAATCAGATTGGTCTCGGGCGAAAACTCGATCTTCTGCTCGGCGATGTTGCGAAAATTGCGGTAATAAACAGATCTGCAGATCATTCCTTCATCTTCACAGGGCTGACCATATAGAGGAACTCTTCATCGGAAGGCTCCGCATCCTCTTCCTTGACGGGATAGATGATGATGCTCTTTAAGGGTCCATCCAGCGTGATCCGTACCCTCTGACCGTCCGCCGCCTTCAGCGCGTCCAGCAGGTAGCGGCAGTTAAAGCCGATCACAATATTATCGCCCGTTTTATCGATGCCGATCTCATCGTAGACGCTGCCGGTAACCGAAACGGAAGAAATTTTCAGTTTATCATCTTCGAATGCGCAACGAACGTAGGATTTTGCCTGTCCCAGTGCCTTATCCTCGGTGACCAGAGACGCACGCTCCAGCGAGGAGATCATGCCCATTCTGTCCACGATGACGTTAATGGGGCTTTCCTTCGGGATAATCCGCTGATATGCGATATACTCACCGTCAATCAGACGGGAGAAGAAGAGCTTGCCGTCCATCCGGAAGATAACATGCTTTCTGCCCAGGTGGATATTGATCAGATCGTCGTCAGAGATCAGTCTCATCAGTTGGTTCAGCGTTTTTCCGGGAATCACGAAGGAAGCATTGAGCGGCTCGCCCTTGTTGTCGGTATTTTCCAACGCACAGATCTTTTCTCGGATCGCCAGACGGTTGCCGTCGCAGGAGACTACCTTTAGCGATTCATTGGTGATGGTGAAGTACGCGCCGCAGAGAATGGGACGCTGATCGGTCACAGCAATGGCAAAGAAGATCTGACAGATCATCTTTTTCAGAATATCGCCGGTGACGGCAAAGCCTACCTCACCGGTCAGATCGGGCAGGCTGGGGAAGGACTCGCCCTCCATAGCGTGCAGCTCGAACTTAGAAAGTCCGCTGGTGATCACCACCTTGCAGTTTGCACTCACCGTAATTGTAATGTACTGATCGGGCATAAACTTGATGATACGGTTGAGCTTTTGGGCATTGATGACGTAATTGCCCTCTTCTGCCACATCGCACTCTACCGATGCGCAAAATCCCTTTTCCAGATCGTAGGTGGTGATAGAACAGTGTCTGCTATCCTCGGTCTTGAAGCGGATACCTTCAATCACAGGAATAGCGTTTTTGTCGGATACCGAACACATGGAATCGTTGACTACCGCCTCCAGAATGCTCTTTTGGAAGGTAATTTTCATAGCGAATCTCCTTTTGCTTTCTCTTGCATTCCTGAGTGCTCGCGCACGTGAAAAAGACAAGACAAGATATTTAAAGTATATATTTAGTAGTGGTAGTAGTATAGGGTGTCGAGACTGTGGAAATCGTCGGATTTCCGCTCTGTAAGCGGAAAAACAATGATTTTAAAAAGCGGATCTCTATGGGGAATGGGGCGGGACAAGCTGTGGAGCATTTTTCTGTACTCTTGACAGCTTTTGGGCGGATAGACCTTTCCACAGAAAATTCCACAGGAAATCTTTGTGGAATTCAATAGGGAAATGTGGAAAATAAGGATCTATTCTTCCAGATGACCGCGGATGGAGCCGGGAGCAAGAGATGCCAGATAAACGACGTTTTCAGTCAGCACGAAGGATTTTGGGATATCCTTTGCTACCGAGTGGAGCTTTTTTTTACGCTCGCACTCCCGAAGGAAGCGTCTGGAATCAGGAGAGACGGTGGCGGTGTCCATATCGAACACGCCGATCACATCGCGTTTATCCAGCACGCAGGTCTGAGAAAGATGTAAAAACACAATCAAACTCCCTTTATCAGAAGGTTTTGGAATCCAAAACCTTTTTTACAAAAAAACTTTTGGCCGCCGGAGTTGAAATTTATTCGGTGATCTCCTTCATCAGATCGGAGATCTCGATAGAGAAGAGAGGACTGTTCTTGATATTCTGCTCTACCGTGTCGTTAGCACTGATGATGGTGGAGTGATCTCTGTCAAATAACTTACCGATGGCGGGGAAAGACAGTTCGGTGATCTTGCGGATGATGTAGATGCTGATGTTGCGGGCATTGGCAATATGCTTGGTCCGTTTTCTGCCGTAGATCTCCTCTTCGGTGACGCCATACTTCTTTGCTACCCGCGCCACGATCTTGTCGGCGGTTACAGCCGGAGGCTCGTTTCCCTGTACGAAGGCGGCAATGCACTCCTTCGCCATGGGAAGGGTGATAGGCTCCTTGGACAGATAGCTGCGGGCACAGATCTTCTTTACCGCGCCTTCGATCTGACGGATGTTGGACTTTAGGTTCTCGGCAATGTAGGTAAGCACCTCGTTGGGGAGCGTGATGCCCATCATTTTTGTCTTATTGTTCATGATAGCGATCCGAAGCTCGTAGTCGGGCTGTTGGATGTCGGCGATCAGACCCCATTCAAAGCGGGTCTTCAGACGGTCCTCCAGGGTTTTGATCTCGCGGGGGGGACGGTCGGAGGTCATGATGATCTGCTTGTGATCCTCGTAGAGGGCGTTGAAGGTGTGGAAGAATTCCTCCTGGGTCGCTTCCTTGCCTGCGATGAACTGAATGTCGTCGATGAGCAGAACGTCCGCTTTGCGGTATTTTTTGCGGAATTGATCGGGATTCTTCTGAGAAATAGCAGTGATCATTTGATTGGTGAACTCCTCACCCTTCACATAAATGATCACGTATTCGGGATGACGGATAGAGATATCGTTCATGATCGCGTTGAGCAGATGGGTCTTGCCGAGTCCCGACTGGGAGTAGATGAACAAGGGGTTATAATCTGTAGCGGGATTTCTGGCAACTGCCGTACAGGCTGCGTGGGCAAACTGATTGGACGAGCCGACGATGAAATTGTCAAAGGTGTATTCGTGGTTCTGCACGAAGGGAGCGGGCTCCTCGTCCGATGCTAAAACGGGAGCGGAATGTACGATAGGTTCTTCCTTCGGGATCAGATCGCCGTCAACGATGAGCTTTAATTCGTTTTCGAAACCTACGGTCTCGGAAATAGCGTTCTGAAGAGCGTTAAAATACCGTTTTTCTACGATCCCTTTTTTGAATTCGGTTTTGAGTGCAATAACAGTCTGATTTTCGTCAAACGCGGCAAGATGAGCGTCGCCGAACCAAAGCTCTACCACAGCGGGCGCATAGTCCTGCCGCAGTCTGTCCAGCACCGCCTGCCACATAGCGGTAAGTTCCTGCATTTTAATGACCGTACCTTTCGGAAATTCTCTGATGATCTTGATTTTTGAGCGTTTTTGAATCTATAAAAATAATGGGAGTTTGAAAAAAGAATATACTACACTATTATAGCACAACCTGTGGAAAATTGCAATAGCTACGGCAAATATATTTATTATTATAGGAAGAAAAATTCGCAAATTACTTTCCGTAAGATGCTAAAAATACTCCAAGAACGGTTGGAACGGCAGAATTTTGCGGCGGGATCCTGCAAAAAAGCGATAAAATCGTAATTTTTTTGCAAAAAGGTATTGACAAAGGGGATGAAATCATTTATAATAGGAATCGTCTCAACTGATTAGAATCACTTTAGGTTGAAAGGAGTGTGCAAAATGGTCAGAACTTATCAGCCCAAAAAGCGTCAGAGAAGCAAAGAACACGGCTTCCGCAAGAGAATGTCTACTGCAAACGGACGGAAGGTACTGAAAAGACGCCGTCAGAAGGGCAGAGCCAGACTGAGCTACTAATTCCTCAGTCTATGCCCGGCATAGAAATCAAAACCGCCGACCATCCAAATCGGGGGTTTTTGTTTTGAGAGGAATAATAAGCTCAGCGGAGAAACAGTATGAAATATACGTCGCTTTGCGAAAATCATCTCTTTCAGAAGGCGTATCGGGGCGGTAAAAAAGCACCTGCCCATCGGATCGTTCTCTATATCCTTGCTGATAAAAAGGCGAATCTCCTGAAAAAACGGCATCCGCTGAAATTAAAGGTCAATCGCATCGGGATAACCGTATCCAAAAAGATCGGTGGTGCCGTGCAGAGAAACCGCGCCAATCGGATCATCCGTGAGGCTTACCGCCGTCTGGAGAAGGAATATACCGTAAAAAAGGGCTATCTTGTGGTGATCGTCGCCAGAGAGACTATCGCGGGAGCAAAATCTACAGAGATCTACCGCGAGCTGGTATCCGCTGCTCGTCGGGGAGGACTCATCCAATGATCGCAAAACTGCTTTCCATCCCCATCCGATGGTACAGACGGTGTATTTCGCCCAATAAGCCGCCTTGCTGCAAATATTCGCCCACTTGCTCCCAGTACGCGCTGGACGCACTCAATGAGTGGGGTGCCATCCGCGGACTTTTGCTGGCGGCGTGGCGGATCCTTCGCTGCAATCCCTTTTCCAAGGGCGGATTCGATCCCGTGCCCATCAACCGTCGAAAGAGAGCAAGACTCGAAAGAAAAAAGAAAAAACAATCGGATTCCGATCAGAAGAAAGACGACTGAAGGGGGAGGGTCCCTTCACTTGTGTACCGGGCGGGCTTGACCCGCAATATCCTACTAAAGAACCGTAAAGGAAAAGAGTAATGTTTGATTGGTTTAACAGTCTGTTGGGAATGATTTTGTCATTTTTCAACAACATTTGCGGCAATAACTATTTGCTGGCAATCGTTTTATTCGCTCTGTTGTTTAAGATTATCCTCTTCCCCTTCTCGATCAAGCAACAGAAAAATTCGGTCAAGCAGGCAAAGCTGCGGCCGAAGGAAATGGCGATCAAAAAGAAATACAAAGGGCGCGACGATCAGGACTCCAAGCTGAAAATGCAACAGGAGATTCAGGAGATGTACAAGCAGGAAGGATACAGCCCCTTCAGCGGCTGTCTGCCCATGCTGCTCCAGCTCCCTATTATCTTCGCCCTCTACGAGGTTATCCGTAACCCTCTGACGTATGTCTCAGGTGCGGGAAAATTCTCCAATATCATCGACAAGATAAAGGGAATTTCTGAATTTCCAAAAGATGGAATCAGCACCGGTCTGGAGCTGGTGGATTGGCTAAAGCAGGGAGATCACCTTGCCACTGCGCGCAAGCATGTGGAGGCTCTGCCCGAAACAGTTTCGGAGCTACCAAACTTCGACGTATTCGGGATCAATTTCGGTACCATTCCTACCGAAGGTATTGCTGACAAAGGCTGGGGACTTCTCTGGATCCTGATCCCCGTTTTGACCTTCGTCTTTGCTTACGGCAGTATGAAGATCACCCGCCGGATGTCCTATCAGCCCGAGCAGGATGCAGGCGCAGGCTGCTCCATGAAGGTCATGGACTTTGCGATGCCCCTGATGTCCGCATACTTTGCTGTAATGTGGCCCGCTCTGATGGGTATCTACTGGATGCTCAGCAACGTGCTCAGCGTAGTCCAGCAGTTTATCCTGAAGAAGATGTATCCTCTGCCCGTATTTACCGAGCAGGATTACAAGGACGCTGAGCGTCAGTATCGCGGTAAGGCACCCAAGAACCGTGTATATGAAGACACTCGCGTGATCCCCGGCAAGCAGTACCGTTCCCTCCATCACATTGACGACGAGGAAGACGAGACCGCTCCTAATCTTCCTCCCATGAAGATCGACGAGGACGAAGAGGAAAGTACGCTGGCAAACAGTCTGGGTGACGCACCCAAGCTGAAGGATGACAATCCCGAGCATCGGCAGAAGAAAAGCAAAAAGGACAAGCAGTAAGCGAAAGGACAGTATATATGAAACAGGAACTGATCGTAAGCGGCAAGACCGTTGAAGCCGCCGTAGAAAAAGCGGTCAATGAACTGGGCGTTCCCGCAGACAAAGTGACTTATGAAGTGCTGGTACAGCCCAAGAAGGGATTCCTCGGCTTCGGCGAGACTCCCGCACAGGTAAAAGTGATCTATACGCAGGCTCCCGTAGACATCGCGGTGGATTTTATCGAGACCCTGATCAAGAATATGGAGCTGGACGCTACCGTTTCGGTCTCCGATCTGGAGGACGGCAAGCTGCTCTCCATCACCGGTGACAGCGCATCCGTGCTGATCGGCCACCACGGCGAGACCCTCGACCAGCTGCAGTATCTGGTGAATCTTGCGGCTAACAAGAAGGAAAACGATGACGACGACCGCGATTACACCAAGATTATGGTAGATATCGAGGGCTACCGCGTCAGACGCGAGGACGCGCTCCGTGCGCTGGCGAGACGAATGGCTGCCCGTGTACTCAAGTACCGCCGCAACATCACTCTGGAGCCCATGAGCGCCTACGAGCGCCGCATCATCCACAGCGAGGTGCAGAACATCGACGGCATTTCTACTAACTCCATCGGTGCCGAGCGCAACCGCCGCGTGGTGATCTATCTGGAAGGCGGCAGAAAGCCCCAGAGATCCTACGACGAGGAATAAGAAAAACGACCAGAGGACCTTTTTGAAAAAAGGTCCTCTGGTCTCCCCAAAAACTTTTAAAGAGGACGGCAAATACTTGCCGTCCTCTCAGTTTGTCGATAAACTATAAATATAGAACGCCGACAGCCAAGGAAGTGGGTGGAGAGCTCGAGAGGAGGGCGAAAACTTCGGCGTTTGATATGGTTTCGCCCTCCTCTCGATTTATCGAGCGACTTTTTCGACACTCTGAGGACGGCAAATACTTGCCGTCCTCTTTTAGTGTGTGAACATATAATAGATTTTGAGGGGATTTAAGAAATTCACTTTCCCAGCTCTTTGGTGCGGTCGAACGACGCTTCCACAGCTGAGATCACGGCGGAGCGGAAGGCATATTCCTCCAGAGCGGCAACTCCCGCAATGGTGCTCCCGCCGGGGGAGCAGACCGCATCCTTC
Organism: Clostridia bacterium; assembly: GCA_017463445.1. Taxonomy (GTDB): domain Bacteria; phylum Bacillota; class Clostridia; order Oscillospirales; family CAG-272; genus CAKSQF01. Next base: position 4,108 of record JAFTPF010000121.1, on the reverse strand, counting down.
AGTGCACCGGGATGTTTTCCGCTCTCCACAAGGAGTCTTCCTGTACCAATGACGGTCTGGGCGGCGTACTGCATTGCCTTATCCCGAGGCAGACCGCACTTCACGCCGCCGTCTGCAAGGGCTTCCAGGAAGAGGCAGACGAAGGCGGGACCACAGCCCGAAAGAGCAGAGGCGGCGTCGATGAGAGCTTCGTCGATGGGATCGACTTTCCCTGCGTTTGCGAGAATAGTGAGGAAATTCGCCTCCTCTTCCGCCGTCACGGAGGTATTTTTAGCATAAAGGATCATTCCCTCCCCTACCGATACGGGAGTGTTGGGCATGATACGGATGATGGGGTAGCTCTTCCCTGCCATCGCCTCGATGGAAGCAACAGTTACTCCTGCCGCCATGGAGGCCAGCACGAAGCGGTCTGCGCGGGCGGACAGCGTGGGGGAGAGAGAGACGAGAAGATCCCGCAGAAGGTGGGGTTTGACTCCCAGGAAGATAAAGTCACAGGTAGCGGCGATCTCCTCGTTGGTGGAAATGGTAGCACCGATCTCGTGGGCAAGGGCTTCCGCCTTTGACAGGGTGCGGTTGGCGAGCAGGATCTCACCTATATTTGCTTTTGCGGTGGCAAAGGCAAGGGCTCCGCCCATATTGCCGCAACCGATGAATCCGATTTTCATAAAATAGTCTCCTTTAGCGAATCTGTCCGTCTCCGCGGATGATGTACTTGTACGAGGTCAGCTCGCAGAGCCCCATAGGACCTCTGGCGTGGAGCTTTTGGGTGGAGATGCCCATCTCACAGCCCAGTCCGAACTCACCGCCGTCGGTAAAGCGGGTGGAAGCGTTGACATAGACCGCCGCGCTGTCTACAAGGGCGGTAAATCGAGCGGCGTTATCGGTGTTTTCGGTGACGAGGCTCTCGCTGTGACCGGTGGAGTGAGCGGCGATGTGGACGATGGCTTCGTCCACGCTGTCCACTACCTTGACCGCCAGCTTGTAGTCGAGAAATTCGGTGTCGAAATCCTGTTCTCCCGCAGGGGTGCCGTCAATGATGGCGGCGGCGCGGGGACACAGGCGTAGCTCCACGGGCGCAAGTCCCGCATTGATACGGTCAGAGACTAACTTTTCCTGCAGTTTGGGCAGGAGCGTGGGAGCTACCGATTGATGTACCAGCAGAACCTCCATAGCGTTGCAGACCGATGGACGGCTGGTCTTGGCGTTGTTTACGATGGCGAGCGCCTTCTCAAGATCTGCAAATTCGTCCACATAGACGTGGCAGATGCCGGTACCCGTCTCGATGCAGGGAACGCGGGCGTTCTCCACGCAGGAGCGGATCAGCCCCGCTCCCCCTCGGGGGATCAGGAGATCTACCTTGCCGATGGCAGTCATCAGAGCGGTTGCACTTTCGCGGGAGGTGTCGGTGATCAGATTCAGAGAGTCCGCAGGAAGTCCTGCTTTGGCAATACCCTCACGGAGTGCGGTAACGATGGCGATATTGGAGTGGATCGCCTCTTTTCCCCCTCGCAGGACGCAGACGTTGCCGCTTTTGAGAGAGAGTGCCGCCGCGTCGGAGGTGACGTTGGGGCGGGATTCGTAGATCATCGCCAGCACGCCCAGCGGAACCGAGACCTTTTCGATCACCAATCCGTTTAGGCGGTTTACGGTCTCAATCAGCCGTCCCACGGGATCGGGGAGGGCGGTGACGGCAACCATTGCTTCTGCCATGCCTTTGATCCGCGCGGCGGTGAGGGTGAGGCGGTCGATCATCACGGATGAGATGGTCGCTTTGCCTGCCTCGATGTCGGTGCGGTTGGCGGCGAGAATGTCGTCGGTATGGGCGATCAATGCGGCTGCCATTTCGGTAAGTGCACGGTTTTTTTGTTCGTTGGAAGCGGTCGCTAATGCGCTTTTATGGAGCGCGGCGCGGTCAAGAAGCTGATGTACGGTCATATGTTGCTCGCTTTCTTGTGAAATTTTGTGCCGATCGGCTCGCCGTCCACGATGCCGTAGAGCAGCTCGGGCTCGGAGCCGTTGGCGATGACCATATCGGTGCCGCTTTCGGTGCAAAGGCTTGCGGCGGAGAGCTTGGTCTTCATACCGCCTGTGCCCAGCTCGCTTCCCGCGCCACCGGCAAGGGCGAGGATCTCTTCGCTGATCTCGAACACGTCGGGGATCAGCTTGGCGTCGGGATCCTTGTGGGGATCAGCGGTGTACAGCCCGTCGATGTCCGAGAGCAGGATCAGCAGATTAGCGGATGCAACCGTGGCGACGATTGCGGCAAGGGTATCGTTATCCCCCACGGCGATCTCCTCGGTGGCGACGGTGTCATTTTCGTTGATGACGGGAAGCACTTTCAGCTCCAAAAGCCGCTCCACGGTGTTGCGGAAGTTCTGATTCCGCTGGGCGTTCTCCAGGTCGCTGCCGGTGATGAGGATCTGCCCCACGGTGTGATTGTACTCCGAGAAGAGCTTATCGTAGAAGTACATCAGCTCGCACTGCCCTACTGCGGCGGCTGCCTGTTTGGTAGGCATATCTTTCGGACGCTCGGGCAGTCCCAGCTTGCCGGTTCCCATCCCGATGGCTCCGGAGGAAACGAGGATGATCTCATGCCCTGCGTTTTTCAGATCGCTGATGACCTTGCACAGAGTCTCGACGTGGCGGATGTGGAGATTGCCGGTGGCATAAGTCAGGGTGGATGTTCCGATTTTGATCACGATACGCATAGAATCACCGTCCGGGGGAAGAGTTGATAGAATATCCTTTATTATAGCACGGATGTGGAAAAAATGCAACTGTTTCTTTCAATTTGCCGAAAAAATTCGGAGAAGCATCCATATCATGCTTCTCCGAAAGTATATTTCGTAATGCAAGTAAAATGTCCGAAAAAATTCAAATTTCGCCTTACAGCTTCTTATCCAGTTCGTCCAGAGTGATGCCTGCATTATGGGGAGTGGGCTTCCACTCGACGCGGCGGAAAAGTGCGATGTACATTGCCAGCTTGCCGATGATGTCGAAGATGGGGAAAGTCAGGCAGAACCAGACCTTTTTGTACCACTTGATCTTCATAATGCGGCGATGCTCGATGATGTAGATGTAGGCGGCCACGATGATTCCTTGTACGTAAGAGTAGAGCGTCCAGGTGAATCCGAAGAGTGCCAGCATCAGACAGGCTTCCAGCGGCGCAGTAAAGACTGGGTCTATGCCGAAGAAGCGAAGTCCCTCCTCCACGATATCCGGGCAGAAATAGGTCTTGATCTGCAGGGTAGCGGTTAGGATGATCCACACCCGCAGACCGTAGACTACGATCTTTTTGATCAGCGTAGGGATCACACGGGGATAGACGATGGAGAGCATATCAAAGCTCATAAAGCGCAGGCGGATATTGTTGAGAAACCGCTTTCCCTTGGATAGAGGCTTGTGCCCGGTGACCTCGGGACGGTTGGCGGCACCGCCGGTGACGAAAATGTGCTTGGCGAGCTTGGGACCGGTCTCGGTAAAGGCTTGCAGATGTCCTTTTGCCCAGCGAACGCGCTGCACCCAGGCGGTCTTCATGTCCACAGGCTGTTCGTCGTAGAACTCCGCTTCGTTGTTGTAGGAGATCTTGTAGCCGTTGGCGACGGCATCGGCGCAGAAGGCACGGTCCTCGGTGAGGGAGGTGTAATTCCAGCCGTCCTTGATGACCTCCCAGGCAAAGAGAAAGCCGGTTCCCTGAATACGGGTGGCCAGACGGAAGAGCGAACGGGGGCGGTGCTCCGAACGGACGGTGCGGAGCCAATGGACGCCGTAGGAGGCGGAGATCCAGTTGTCGTCGAAGTTCTTGGTGTTGCGGTAAGAGGTGACGATCTTCTCCCCTGCGTCAAAGGAATCGTTCATGCGGGAGATGAAATCGCGTTTGAGCAGATTATCGGCGTCAAAGATGAAGTAGCCCTCGTAGGCGTCGATGCCCACGTCTCTGCGGATGCACTCCACCAGATATTGCAGGGCAAAGCCCTTGGTGCGGTGCTCCATATCGTGGCGCTCGTAGCAGATGGCACCCATCTGACGGGAGACCTCTGCGGTCTTATCGTCCTCGTCGCAGTTGTCGGCGACCACGTAGATGTCAACCAGCTCGGCGGGATAATCC
>JAFTPF010000009.1 GCA_017463445.1 Clostridia bacterium | reverse complement strand
TCGGGTTCGGGCTCGGGTTCGGGCTCGGGTTCGGGCTCGGGTTCGGGCTCGGGTTCGGGCTCGGGTTCGGGCTCGGGTTCGGGCTCGGGGAACTCGGTGAAGGTCAGGGATGACTCATCCACCGGCTCGGTCAGTTCGATGTAGTCCACCACGAAACCGGACTTGGACATATCGTTGTCCTCACGGATGCCCACCATCTTGAAGGTCACGACGTTCTCGCCCTTCGCAAAGTCGGCATTCCCCAGCACTACGGAGCGAAGTCCGTTCTCAGCGTTGACCTTTCCGCCAACGGTAAGACCCGCCTGCTGGGAGATCAGACCGCCCACCTCTTCGCCATTCACCAGCACCTGCACAGTAGCGTAACTGTCAAAGTGGGAGCGCATTCTCCAGGTGATGCCGTAATTGCCCGCCTCGGGAACGTCCACCTTAAAGTCAACGGTGCCGCCGATTCCGCCGCTACGGAAGTAGGTCAGCGCCCCCGACTTGGTGTCCTCATAGCCGCCCAGATTCAGCGACCACGCCCAGTCACTGGCCTTGTTCTCGGAGGTGGTAGTGCCCTTGGCGTCGGTGACGGTAAAGGGGGTGGACTCCGCCTCCACACGGTAAGGAAGCGTCATTGCGGGCTGCTCGGGTTCAACTGCCTCGGGAGCCGCCAGACGGAAGTAGTCCACGGTCAACGCAGACTTGCTGTCATCGGCGGTTCCTCTCTCCACGATCTTGAAGGAAACGGTATTCTTGCCCGAAGCGAAAGCTGCCGTACCCACATTGACCTCGCGGATAATATTCTGTGCGTTCGCCACACCTGCAACCGTGTCACCGGTCTTCATGGAAACGGGCTCTCCCACAGCAGTGCCGTTGACCAGCACCTGTACGGTAGAATAGCTGGTATCGTTAGGTCTGAACGCCCAGTACAGGTCGTAGCTTGCCGCCGCAGTCAGCTCGATCTCAAAATCAACGGTGCCGCCCACGCCGCCGCTGCGGAAGTAGGTCAGCGCGCCGGAGGGCTTGGATTCGTTGATCGCCAGATTCAGGCTCCACGCCCATTTGCTGGCTTTGTTGGTGGTCGTGGTCATACCGGTGCTGTCGGTGACCGAGAAGGGAGTGGATTCCCCCTCGAACTTCAGCTCGGAATCGTCCGCAAAGGCGGTGAAGCTGAGTCCTGCCACGATCAGCGTCAGGGTCACAAGGATTGCAATGATCTTTTTCATTTTGTAATCATCCTTTCTAATACGAATTTACATATTTCGATCTTGCACGCCGTGCAAGGATCCGTCGTAAGGAATATGGGACCGGCTCAGCTCTCAGAAGGCGAATAAGTGCCGTCCTCCAGCGCAGCCAGGACCTCTGCCAGCTTCGCCGCCATGATCTGATAGCCGGTATCGCCGGGATGAAGCTCATCCGGGAAGTTCTCCCTGCCCAGATGTTCGGCGGTAAAGGTGTACATATCAAAGAAGGTGGTCGAGTATCCCGCGTCGGTCAAACGACCGGGCAGCAGACCTTGCAAAGTCCGTACCTGCTGACTGCCCGAGCCGTTAGTGCCGTAGTAGATGGGGCAATTCATGATCATGATCTGCAGAGCGTCGTTATTTTTGGTCAGATCTGCAACCAGATTTTCGGCAGATGTCAGATACCGCTCATCATCGGTTGCAGTCCAGTTTCTGTCGAAATAAGAATCGTTGGTTCCCAGCATGATCAGCGCATAGTCGTACAGCGGCGCGTAGCGGCGAACGGCGGCGTGCTGGGTGGTACCGCGATAGCAAAGAGCCAGGTCGTCCCGCATAGTCTTACCGCTGTTGCCCACGTTGATGATCAGATGATCCTGCCACAGGATTCTGCCCAGTACAGCAGGATACGCCAGGAAATCCCGCGCGGTGGAGCCGGCGCCTTCGGTAATGCTGTCGCCAATACAGGCAACGGTGATCAGATCGACTGTGGTGGAAAAGTCATCCTCGGCAGACCAATCCCACGTCTCTGTCCCCGACGCTGTCAGCTCCTGCATATAGGCGTCTACCTTATCCCAAGCGTGGTAGGTAGAGGCAAAGCAGTAGGACTCCCGCAGACCTCCGGTGTACGGAGTGGAGATATACCCTGCGCCCACCACCACCTTGTTGCCGACCCGCTTCACATAGGTCTTGTACACATCCAGCGTGTCGATGGAATCAGACTCACTGCGATTGGTGGGACCCACCAGGATCTCCCGATTGGTCTTGGCGGCGGCAGTATCCTTGACAACGGAAAGGGTGACACCCGTCCGTTGGCGGATCTTTTCCGCAATGTCATCGGCGATCAGCTTAAAAAAATCATGCTCCGTATTAAAATAGGAAAGGATCTTCTGATCATAGACGCTGTCCGCGTAAACGATGGTATACTCCGACAGATCTGTGCCTCCGATAGTCAGCGTCAGGAGCTTTGCATCCTCTTCGGTCTCAGCCTCGCCCGACTTCGCAGACGTAACGGGAGCGGTGGAAGTGGTAGCGACTGTATCGTCGCTTTGACAAGCCGCCGTACTCAGAAAGAGGGTCAATCCCAGAATCAAAAAGAAAATCTTTTTCATAGTCATCCTTTCACCGGATCCGGACAGACAAACGATCCCGGGGAACCGATCGTATGCATACATCTTCTTGATTAACATTATAAATGTTTTTGGTCCACTTTTCAATACAATTTTCTTTGGAATCATTGCACTCATCAACGATTATTGTGGTATTTCATCTAATTTGCACAATCTTTCCGCATCCTTTTTGTGCATTTCGCCATCTGTCTCCATACACAGACTTCGCTTATACAAAACAAAGGACAGCATTTGCACGCTGTCCTTTGAAATATTCGCATAATCACTTGGTCAGGTCGGTACCGATGAGACCTCCGGCAACGCCGCCCAGAGTGATGCCGTCACCCTTGTACGCCAGAACATCCTTGGTGGGATTCAGATGCACCTTGCACTCAGCCTGGGAGCTGCTGCCGTCCGCATCGACGGAGCTGTCTGCCTCCAGCACGCCTACCAGCGTACCGGTGTTGAACATTACGTTGGCCGAAGCATCTACAGTGCAGTCGGAACCGACGACGCAATCGGTTACAGCAGAATCACCGCTGACTCTGCCTACAACGGGAGCTGCATAGCCGGTAAAGCCCTGATTGTAGTTGACGTTTGCAGGGATGGTGATATCCACGTTGGCAAGTGTAACGCCTTCGACCGAACCGCCGTTCAGGTAGCCTACCACGCCGCCAAAGAACATCTGATAGTTCTTGTTGTAACTGCAGTCGATGGTCATAGAGCTGTCGGACAGAGTGAGATCCTTCACGGTGCCGCCCTCGTTCAGCTGCAATACCAGCAGGGCTACGGTACCTCTCGCAAAGCAACCGCTGTCAGCCTGGTTGTTGCCGTCGGGGTCGGTGTTCTCAATTACATAAGAGTAGACCTCGGTAGCAAGAGGCATATTGGTATTACCGCCGTTTGCCATGATGAACTTCCAGTTCAAGTTCTTGATGGTATGACCCGCACCGTCGAAGGTACCGCTGTAACGGTAGAGCGGCTCGTAATCGCCCGCCCCTGCCAAGCCGGTCATATCGATGTCGGCGGTGAGAGTGATGTTGGTATCCTCGGGAGACTCGCCGCTGTTGATAGAGTCGATGGCGGCGATCAGCTCGTCTGCGTTACCAACGGTAAAGCCGTCGGGAGTATCGGGGGTATCGGGGGTATCGGGATCGTCGGTCACGTCGGGATCGTTGGTCTCGGGAGCATCGGTGGTCACCTTATCCAGAATCGGGTTCTTGGTAGTGGTGGAGGGATCCTCGGTAGCGGGCTTTTCGGTAGTGGGGGTAGCGGTCGTGGTAGCGGGAGCGGGAGTAGTGGTTCCGTCCGCAACGGTGGTGGGGGTGGTATCCTCAGTAGAGGAGCAGGAAGCCAGCGGAAGCGTCAGCATAAGTGCCGCCAGCAAAATGGCAAATTTTTTCATTTTGAATAATCTCCTTTTCATATGGATCATATTTTTCAATTCATTATAGCACACAAATTCGCCCGTGTAAAGACTTCACTGCTCTTTTCTGCAAGATTCGCAAAATTCTGGACTGGCATAAGACTGCGCTCACTCCTTCATTATCGCCTTCAAACGACTCCCCCCAACCCCTTAGGAGAGAAAACCTGCCGACCAAATCCAAAAACAGCGCTTCGGTTGCCCGAAGCGCTGTTTTCCGTTTTATTGTACTTTGATCTTGTAGAGGGTGTACCAGGTGGACTTATCAATATCCCCTTTGGGGTTAGCCATATAGTAGAGCGTCTCGCCATCCTGCGAGAAGAACATACTGGTGCTGTACCCCCAGGTGTCGTTGTCGCTGTACCACTCGTAGTCGTAATAATTGTCCATAGTCGTCCAGGTCCTGCCGTAATCGAAGCTCAGGAAGATGTCCGAGCCGGTCTCGCTCTCGCCCGTCGCCATGCGCCAGCCGGTAACGATCAGCGTACCGCATTCGCCGCCCGCAGGGATCCAGGTACACCAAGGCGTCGCTGCAAGGCTCTTTCTGCCCGATTTCAGAAGCTTGCCCGTATCGGCGGGATCGCCCCAGTCCAGTGGATCGTCGGTGATCTTGTAGTAGACGGGATTGCCCGCCATTCCCACAATCTCGTACGCCATAAAATACTGTCCGTTGCCCATCTTGGTGACCACCGGCATACCTGCCCGCAGACCGCCGTTATCCAGCGCAACGGTCTCCACGAAATCGCTCCAGTTCTCTCCGTCCTTGGTGTAGCGGAGCACCAGCTTCTGGCTGTGGAAGCTGTCAGTATCGTCGGAGAAGTAGCAGATCAGCGTGCCGTCGTCGGTGCAGGCAAAGTTTGCCTCCCAATAGCCGCCGGTCCCCTCGGAGGCGCCCACGGTGGCAAACGCCTCCCAGGTCACGCCCAAATCGTAGCTACGGTAAAGAACCACGTAGATATTGCGCCACGCGGTGTCGATAGAGTTGGCACCCAGAATCAGCGTTCCCGCAGGCATCTCGCCTACCTGCACGGGTAACTCGTAAAGACAGGGCGCAAAAGCAGTCCGCACGCCGCGGTGAGTGGTATCCTTGACCTCGGTCAGCTCCGCCCAAGTGGAGCCGCCGTCGGCGGAGCAGTAGATGGGACACATATGATTGTCAATCCAGCGCTCGCCGGTAGCGTAGAGCATACCGTTATTGACCCCGCCCGGCTGATGCTGCAGCTCGATGATGGAGGGATATTTGAGGGTCGCGCTGGGGTTATCTGCCGGCGGCTTGTCGATGACCACCGTCTCCTCCAGCGTCCATTGGGACAGATTGGAGAAAATGCGAACCTCATCGCCAAACTCACCCACATAGCAATCGCCGGCAACGCCGGTATAGCCATCGCCCACCACATAGTTCATCAGGAAGTATTTCATTCCCACCATCGTAGCGTCCGCGGTATTGCCCACGATAGCGATGGTGTTCTCTTCAAAGGCAATCACATAGGAATTCTCCGCAGTAGCGGAAAGCTTTTCCTTGGCGGCAGCGGTTGCGGGCAAAGTGGTATCGCCCACCAGAAGCAGCTTTGCGGAAGAGTCCGCTTCACTGTCTCTCATCACGCTGATCGGAGTTCCTGCCTCGTCCAGTTCGGTCAGAAACGCATTGATCCCAGATCGCAGTTTTTCGGTAGCGGAAGCATTCCACACAAGGGTGTATTCGGAAATCTTGGGCAGGGTGTTCCCTTCCTGCCCTGCCGTAGTTTCGTCGGCAGGCGCATCCTCCGCTCCCTTGCCGCAACCAAAGAGAAGCGTCAGGGTCAGGGTTGCCGCCATGATCCATACCAGCTGATGCCAAAACCGTTTCATCATCTCAATTCCTCCTTATTTTGGGGGGTGATCGTCCAAGTTTTATCTATTATATCATAATTCTCCCCCGCCGTCAAATGCAGGAATTGCTGTTATGGTGGCGATAATTGCGCTTATTTACAAAACTGCTGTCGCAGACGGATCTGCGACAGCAGTTATATTCGGATCACTGATCGCTCACCTTTTCGGTAACGACCCCGTCGGCGTCGACCTCCACACCGTCGGAATGGGTGCGGAGCCAGTACAAGATGTCGCCGCCCTTCTTTTCGTCTCCCACGTAAGAGGTAACACACCCCTTCTGCAGCGCGGGGAGGAAGGTGTTTCGGGAGCTGCCGTCGGGAAGGATCTCCACCTTTAAGAGCCCCGTTCCGATCTCGTAATCGTT
>JAFTPF010000120.1 GCA_017463445.1 Clostridia bacterium | reverse complement strand
CTTGTCGGTGTATGCTGCGTTCATTACGATGGCGCACTTGTCCAGATCGTACTGGGTCAGCGTCACGGTCTTGCGCAGCCAGATGCTGCCGGTGGACTTCCAAATGGTGTTGATCATACCGGGCTCGGTACCGATCTTACCAAAGGGAGCGTTGGCAACGTCCCATCCGGAGCTGTCAAAGGAAGTCGATGTCCAAGAGCCGGAGGGAGCGGTGGTGGTGTAGCTCCAATCGTCTCTCTGAGAGATGACGGTGTCTGCGGTGGACAGATCAACGGTGTTCATAGCAGAAGCGTTGATCTTGGAATAAGAAACGGAAGAATCGGAATGACAAGAGATACAGTTGGCATCCAGAATAGGCTGAACTACCTCCAGGTAGTCAAAGCCCTGAACGGTAGAGGAATCGTAAGCGTCCTGATCCTCGTAGGAATCGACTGCTTCCATCCACATATCGGGACGGATCTCCTGTACGCCCGCCTTCATTGCCTCGGTGATACCTGCCTGCACGGAAGGTGCTACGTTCTTATCCAGGTGGCAGCCCACGCAGGAGAAGTACTCGCCGGGCTGGAGGGTGGACCAGCTTCGCATCGTCTGGATCATATCGCCGTTTTTATCCAGAAGCTGGAAGTACAGCGGCGTTTCCGACGGTGCGGTGAACATCGCCGATCCGTCTGAGTAGACGTCTACGATACCCAGAACCTTCTTGACGTCCCAGGAACCGTTACCGGTAGCGATAGGCGAATAGGGGTCGGAAGTACCGGTGCCTCTACCGATGGTCGCACCGATGGCGGAGGAACGGAATTCCAGCGCAACTACGCGCAGGTACTTGACGGTACCGGCAGCTACGCCTTCCATAGCCTCGCCTTCATATACGTTACCTACATAGTAGGTGCCGTAATTGTTGTTGTAGTTGACAAGGCTTGCGCGGTTGAACTGAGGATTGTTCTTGACCAGAGCAACCTGGCTTGCGGGGAAGTTAGCACTACCCTCGACGAGCACCAGATTTTGGTTTCTGCCGTAAATCAACTCGATGTTAAAGGGAGTTTCTCTGCCGGAGTAGCCGCTGTCGCAGGAAGATACCAGGAACACATCCTCACTGATGGCGATGGGGTATTTGAATACCTTTCCGTCATAGTAGTGACCGGTATCGTTATTGTGAGAGTTCTGCAGTGCGGTGGTGGCACTATCGGTCCATACGTACTTCAGCGCGCTCTTGTCGTTTCTGTTCAAGGAAGTATCGACCGTAACCAGCTTACCAACCTGATGGGTATGGTGACCGGATACGATGGAAATGTACTTACCGGAAACGCCAGGAATTTCACGGGTGTGGAGCAGAGTGGTGGGGTTGGATACGTCGTTACCGAACACCTCGGTCTGCAGAGTGCCGTCCTGGAACATCTGGAACACAGACTGGACGTACATCTGGGAACGGTCGTTGTAGTCCCAACGGGTGTAGAGAATACGACCGTCAGAGGTGGTGGTGGGGTAGGTGGTGTGAACCTGGTCATAGCCCAGACGGGTGATATTGCTGCCGTCGGCATTACAGGTGTACAGGTTGGATACGTCGGTATGCCAGCAGTCAACCGTCTGAATGTCACGGGTGGAGCTAAAGACGATGTTTCCGTTAGCAGTGTAAACGGGCTCAATATCGGCTACGCCGGAGCCGAAGGTCAGCTGCTTCTTCTCCTTGGTTGCGAAGGTGTACTCGTACAGATGATAGTCATCCTGAGCATTTTCCTTATAGGAGTAGACCATCTTGGTGCCGTCCTCGGAGATGCAGGGGTCACGGAGCACGCCGGAGGTGGAGTTGATCAGACGGTTCTCGGTCTTCTTGACCTTATCGCCTTCGCGGGTCAGGGTGACCAGCGTGATCTTGGAGCCGGGATTCCAGTTTGCCTCGATACCCGATTCGCCGCCCCACTGTCTGCCGTCGTTGAGGTGGTCGGAGACCGCCTCGGTATAGGCATAGTGAGAGCCGCCCAGCTGCTTATGGTATACTACCACGAAGCTGGATGCTTGTTCCATCAGCTCGCCAAGCTCGTCGGTATACTCCAGCGTCTCGGTTGCCGCAGTTGCAGGCAGACCTACGACCAGGAGCGTAACGGTCGCCAGCAGGGTCGCCAGCGCGACCAGAATGGATTTAATAATGGTTTTCTTTTTCATTAGTTCCGGTCACCGCCTTTTAATACAGAATAATTTTCAGATCGGTTGCCAGCGCAGTACCGTCAGCACTCTTGAAGCCGACCACATAGTAAGCGCCCTTGGCAATATCCTTGGGAACGGTAATGTCTACGTCAAAGGACTTGTAAGTACCGTATTGGAGATTCTTAATCTCCTTAGACTCAGTATCCAGCTGCTTACCGTCCTTGTCGTAGAGCGTCAGGGTCACGGTAGCATCGGGAGCATCGGCAGCCTGCTTGATCACGCTGAGGCTGACGATATTCTGACCTGCCTTCAGTTTGTTGTAGGAGCCGTCCTTATTCTTGATCTGGATCGCGCCGTACTGCTCGCCCTCTGCACCGATGGAGAGAACGAAGTTGGCGAGATCCTTTGCCTGCTCGTCGGTAATGGTCTTGCCCATCTTTGCAACATTTGTCTTTACATACTCTACCATATCGGTGTGACCACCCAAGTAGCCCCAAGGATAAGTTCTCCAAATTTCCAACAGAGTGGAAGTATCCATATCCCGATTTTCCCAAGAGGGATCGGTGTCGATATCAATCGAGGTGTGAGTCTGCATATCGGTGTACAGAGGAGCGGGATGACAGACAACGCAACCAAACTCTTCAAAAAGAGCCTTACCGCGGGTGGCGGACTCGGTCAGCGTGCCGTCGTCGTTCAAATAAGGAGACTGTTCGGGTGCAAGAGCAGTCAGATAAGCGATGATATTCTCCGAGATCTCGGCATTGTCTGCATTAAAGAGAGGTGTACCGGCAACGCTACCGCTGACAGCGTGTTCGCCGTTAGACTCCAGACCGGTAGCCAGGCAGGGAGGGGTCCGCATAGCATACAGCATACTCTTGGTCTGCTTCATAGTACCCATGCCGTCACCGAGTTCGTCCCAGTTAAAGCTACCCGATCTGGCATCAGGGTGACAGGACGCACAGGACTGCCAGCCTTGATAGCAGATAGTGGAATCATTCCACAGCGTTTCGCCCAGTCGGATCGCATCTGCTTCGGGCTGTGCACCGGGTGCAAAGGTAGCACTGATCTTGGGAGTAGAGCCGGACACATTTACTGCAACAATATCACCGCTGAAGTACTGCGCACAATATACGGTGTTACCCGAGATTGCGATGGAGCGAGCACCCTCGCCGCCCAGATCCAGACGGGTCTTGCAGGTCGAGGCAAAAGGAATATAATCAACGATGTCTTCCAGAGAATCTACCTTGCCGGTGCTGGTGCCAACGCGGGAAACCAACTTGGAAAGATTGTTCAGGTCTACCTTCATCAGCTCGCTGGAGCCGGAGATGGCAACGTACAAAGCATTGCCCTTGTCGTTGATGGCAAGTCCCCAAGGATTAGCTGCACCCAACTCAACGTCATCCAGCAAAAATGCGTAAGAGACCTTGTTGGATGTTATGTTGATCACCGAAACAGCATTGGTGTTTACCCAACCAGCATCCAACTGGGTAGTAGGATAAGTATAGCGGGCAACCAGATGGGAAACATAAAGCGTCTTGCCATCGGGAGAAGCTACGATATCCTTCACGTTACCGGCACCGTTGCAGAGAACGATGGGATCGGCAGTTTCGTTAGTTTTGGTATTGATAACGGACACTTGCGCGCTGACGGAATCCGCGGAAGCGGCACCATCGGGCAGATGGCAGGCAACGTAGAGTTTATCGCCTACCAGCTCCAGAGCCATCGGCTCGCGGCTGACGTCGATCTCCTTGGTCTCGGTCATGGTAGTCAGATCGACTACGGAGACGGTGCAGGAGAAGCGGTTGGCAACGTAAGCGGTATTGCCCTTGATGACAACATCGTTAGGCGTATGACCTACAACTACACTACCCTCTTCCTTCAGATCGGAAGAGAGAACCACCAGCTCGCCGCCCAGCTTGCCCATGCCGGCGTAGACTTTGCCGCCGGATACGGTGAGGCTGTTGACGGGAGCATCGGTCTCATAGACCGTCTGCAGAACGTAATCCGCAGCGGAATACTGGTAGATCGCTTCGTCAGTCGTACCACCTACGTAGATCCACTGTCCGTCTTCGGAAACTGCAATGGACGAGGGGGAGTAATACGGACCGCCGGCAACGGTAACGGGGGGCTTGTTCGGATCGTTAACTCCGCCGGTAGTGGTGGTGGTCGCAGCGCCGTTATCCTTTTTTCCGCAGGCGATGAGACCCGCAAGCAATACGCCAAGACCCAGCGTCAGGATACCACCCGTAACCAACGCACGTCTGAGCGACAGCTTGCCGCTTGTTTGCTTCATAATGATTACCTCCTTATGATTCCCATGATGTTTTGCCGTGATTTTTTAAAAAAGGCAATACTTATGGACTTTAAAATATTATAGCATAAACCGAGAATTTTGTAAATTGGCATTTTGACCTATTTTTACAAATAAAATCGTGCAACCTGCACAAACGGCATTTTCCTTCATTTCAAGTATGAATTAACTGTGTACGCGCAACGCAAAACGCCCTCCTGACGGAGGGCGTTTTGTGAGCAGATCAGACCTCGTCCCAAATACGCTTCATATTGGCAAAAGACACACGGGTGCCGTATTCGCACTCCTCCATGCCCTCGTATTCCAGATAGATATATCCGTCATAGCCGCTGTTTTTCACCGTGCGGGTCACGTCCCAGATATCGATGTCACCCTGCGCCAGAATGGAGCCGCGAAGGTAGGATCCGCCTACCGAACGGACCCAGCTGTTTTCGCAATTGAACTGGTCGCTGTCACCGGGATTCCTGTGCTCGGGACGGATATAGAAATCCTTCATGTGGATCGTCTTAGCAAAGGGGATCATCTTTTTGACGGCAATCTCGGGGATGTCGTCCACGCAGGTGTAGTTGCCCACGTCCAGCTGATGACCGAAGTTGTCTCGATCCACCATTTTCATGATCTGGCGAACTCGATCCGCGCCGTTGGCGTGGAAGCCGTGGTTCTCCATCAGAATGGTCATCCCGTACTGCTTTGCGTAGTCGCAGAGGATCTGGTATGCCTTCACGATGTCGGGAACCTCCTTCTGGAAGTTCTCGATGGTGTTCTCCGAGATAGGACGGCGGAACGCCGCACTGTCCATACGGAAGGTAGGGATCGACAGCTTCGCCGCCGCGTCAATGTGCCGCTTGGCACGGGCGATCTCGGCGTCGAACTGCTGGTCGGTGATCAGCAGGAAGTTGCCGTTGAGGGAGTAGTTGGTGATGGGAACACCCCGCTCTGCCACCGCCGCCTTGAACTGATCGATCAGCTCGGGCTGCTCGGCAATATTGAAGCCGAAGGGTACCAGCTCGACACCCTCCGCGCCCCAGTCGCAGAGCTTGTTGTACGCCTCGATGGGCGTGATCTCACCGCTGCAGATCTTGCGGGAGATACAGTAAATAGAAATTCCGAATTTAGGCATAAGATTTATTTCCTTTATTATATTATTGCAGGGCGCTGCCCTGCAACCCGGTCGCTTTCTTGAAAGAAAGCGACGCAAAGAACTTTCTAAAAGCACGGCAAATACGTGCCGTGCAGGGTTTTGCAATTGTCCATTCCTGCCGACGCAGTATTTCGTCAGCACAAATTTCTAATAGTATTCCCCAGCCGCCAAGTATTTGGCGGCTTTAACAAAAGTTTTTGAGGATTCCAAAGGACCTTTTTTCAAAAAGGTCCTTTGGCGGAGTTTGAGGCAGCGCCTCAAATACTAACCTTCACTGCCTCTCCCGTCTCGGCGGAGCGGAAGGCGGCTTCCATCACTAGCATACAGCGCATAGCCTGCGCGGGGGTGATCTTGAGAGGCGCACCCTCGATGGCATCCACCAGCTGATAGTAGGTGGGATCGAGATTGTCCTCCAGCTCTGCGGGGGGCGCGAACTCGATGACCTCCACGGTGGAGGGATCACGCTTCGCCATAGTCTTGGAGGGACCGGCTCTGTCGGGTGCGATCTCGGTAGACCACTGGCTCTGCTGGGCGATGGGACGGATCATGCGACCCAGACCGCTCCAATCGTCAATCTGGAGCGTACCGCCCTCGCAAAGGACGTACCAACGGGGATGGAGGATGAAGTTATTGGTAGAGACCTCGATCTGCGCGGTAAGTCCGCTCTCGAAGGTCATGATCAGACGGAAGTTGTCGTCCACCTCGGGATAGTGGACACTGTACATCTTGCAGTAGACCGAAGTGACCTTTTCATCGAACATATACAGCATCTGGTCGATGAGGTGAACACCCCAGTCCAGCATCATGCCGCCGCCCTCTTTCTTGTGGCAGCGCCAGCCCTCGGGCATACCACGGGAGCCCTCCACACGGGACTCGATGACGTAGGGATTGCCGATGGCACCGGTCGCCAAAGCGTTCCGCATGGCGACGAAGTCCTTGTTGACGCGGCGATTCTGGTCGATGGTGAAGACCTTACCGGTCTCCTCTGCCACCGCCATGATCTCCCGAAGCTCGTCCGAACTCATGGTAACGGGCTTCTCGCACAGGACATGCTTGCCCGCGCGGAGCGCCTTCACCGAGATCTCCTTGTGGAAGTTATTGTAGACCGCCACCAGCACGATGTCGATCTCGGGATCGGAGAGCATCGCCTCCAGGGAGGGATAGGTGGGATAGCCCTTCTCTTCTGCCGCACGCATACGGTCGGGATTGATATCGTAGATGCCTTTTACCCGCACGCGGGTATTCCCTTTGGCAAGCTGATTGACATGATGCCCTGCCATACCGCCGAATCCGACGATACCGAGCTGATAGAGTTTTTGCATAATTGTCTCCTGCAGGGCTCTGCCCTGCAACCCGCCCGCTTTCTTGAAAGAAAGCGGGACAAAGAACTTCTATTAAGCCGACGAAATACTTCGTCGGCACACAATGTTCTTTGTGTACGGGCGTAGTTTAATTAGTTTTCCCCAGCCGCCAAGCATTTGGCGGCTTTTATAAAAGTTTTTGGAGGTGCAGGAACCTTTTTTCACAAAGGTTCCTGCCGGAGTTTGAGGCGGAGCCTCAATCAGAACCAGTACGCCTCTCCTGCGGCCTCGGTGATGAGGACGTCTTTGAGGAAGGCGACGGCTTTTTCGAGACCCTGTTTGGTGGACATGAGGCTGTCCTCGTGCTCGATGGAGATCACGCCGTCGTAGCCGACGG
>JAFTPF010000119.1 GCA_017463445.1 Clostridia bacterium | reverse complement strand
TGTTGGATCCTACTCATCCTATATATGGTTGACGGAAGAACCGCATACGATTTCTTCGGCTGCGTATTGTTCTGTGTTTCCATCATTTTATCCTTCAGCAGAATTTGTATCGATCAAGGGATCTACCAAAATTCCGTCGTACTGTTTCTGGGAAAATTCAGCGTGCCGCTGTATTTGAATCACGTCTATTTCGCGTGGAATCTGAATGCGCTTTTGCCGCAGGGGATGAATGACGGTGCAAAACTGTGTTGCTATATCGTATGCTCAGTCGCGGCATCAATACTGGTAATGCTTTTGGCAAAACGGCTGCGTTCAAGCTATCCAAAGCTGAAGATTCGTCTGCAACGGTTGTTTATGGCAAGGCAAACAACCGATCAATTTGAGCAAGCATAACATAATCCGCTCTGCGCGTCAGCGTGAGAGCGGATTTCTGATTTAATGCTCGGCGATGAATTTCTCCAGCGAAGCGGCGATGTTCTTGGGATCGTAAAAGAAGAAGTCGGGAGTATCTTTAGCGATGGGAAGATCGTTTTTGCTGACAAAATTGCTATCGGTCACCCCAAAAACAATCTCTCGGCAGCGATTTTCCTCCCCTGCTTCGGCGTTCCATTCGGACAGCAGTTCTTCAGAGTATTGGCAGATGGAGATGTTGATCTCCTCGTCAGAATCGTTTACGTCAGTAATAAAAAATGTTTCATTATCACGGTCGTACATAAACTCGAGTGTTATTGTTACAAACAGTTTTCCGTCATAGATGAAGTTCATCCAAAACAATTTTCCTTGATCGTCATAACGAGGGGCGCAGCGGATGGGGAGATCGTTTGCACGGATGGCATTGTAAGTATCGTACCAATCACTGCAATAATAATTGGAGCTGTATTTCAACCCGTAATCCCGATAAAAGCAGGATTTTTTGTACTTCGCATTCCGAAAGGGGAAGGGCAGTAGTTGAACCATCAGAAATATCAGTAAGCATCCGATAAGCAACGGTAGTAAGAGAAGGAAAATAATGATGCCAAATATGCTCCGTAAAATACTTTTCAAATTCTACACTCCTTTCGATAATTTGACATTATTGTAGCATGGTTTTGCCTTCTTGTCAAGTTCCCCTTGCATTTAGCGGAAATTTGTGCTATACTATATCTGACCAATCAACAAAATCTCCCGAAAGGATGAATCTTATGAACAATACCCGTTGCGCGATCTACGGTGCAGGCTCTCTCGGCACCGTGCTGGGCGCTTATATGACGAAAAACGGCGCCACCGTAGAGTTGATCAACCGCAACAAAGCCCACGTCGCCGTCCTCAACGAAAAGGGCGCGCATATCACCGGAACAGTCGAGCTGACCGTCCCCGTCAAAGCCCTCACCCCCGATCAGATGAGCGGCAAATACGACGTGATCCTGCTGATGACCAAGCAGCTCCACAACGCCGAGGTGGTCACCATGCTGAAGGACTATCTCACCGACGACGGCGTCATCGTAACCCTCCAGAACGGACTCCCCGAGCCGGGCATCGCCGAGATCGTGGGCGCGTCTCACACCATGGGATGTGTCGTCGAATGGGGCGCGGCACTCACCGCTCCCGGTGAATGCACCCTCACCAGCGAGCCTGACAGCCTCTCCTTCCACATGGGCAAGATGGAGGGCATCACCGACGCGCAGGTGAAAAAGGTGAAAGACCTGCTGGAGCTGATGTGTCCAGTCCATGAGGAAGAAAACCTCATCGGCGCACGCTGGTCGAAGCTGCTGATCAACGCCACCTTCTCGGGACTCGGCACCGTAGTCGGCGGCGTATTTGGCGACGTTTCCGAGAACAAAGCCGCTGCCAAAGTTGCCGTCCGTTGCATGAAAGAGTGCATTGAAGTAGGTCACGCCGCAGGCGCGACATTCGCTCCCGTGCAGGGCAAGAACATCACGAAACTCTTCTATTACAAGGGCGCACTCAAGCGTGCTTTTGCCACCTTCCTGATCCCCATTGCCATGAAGAAGCACCGCAATATCGAGCCTTCCATGCTCCAGGATCTGAAAAACGGCAAGCCCTGCGAGGTGGACGCCATCAACGGCATCGTTTGCACCTTCGGCAAGAAGCACGGCGTGAAGACTCCCATCAACGACCGCATCGTGGAGATCATCAAGAAGTGCCAGTCTGGCGAGCTGAAGCCTCAAGCGGAGAACATTCGCCTCTTCGACGATCTGTTGTAAGAGAGGGAAGGGACTATGCACATTCCTACAAGTGAATCACAAAAAGTGGACATCCTCACCTTTGAGGATGCCCGTACCCGTCGCGCCGAGAGCGCAGAGTACGACCGGGAGCGTTGGCTCTATATCCCCGATTTTTACTCGGAATATCGTTACATACTTGGAACGATTGGTCAGAATCCGCTGATCTGCATCGGCATCAACCCATCAACCGCCGCTCCCGACGATCTGGACAACACGCTGAAATCAGTGGAGCGCATCGCCCGAGGCAACGGTTTTGACAGCTTTATTATGTTCAACGTCTACGCCCAGCGCGCCACTAATCCCGATCATATGGATTGTGAGTTTAACGAGCGGCTCCATCGGGAGAATATGCTGGCATTTCGCTGGATCCTGGAGCGCAGCGGCAAGCATCCCGCCGTCTGGGCGGCGTGGGGAACCATTGTGGAGAAACGGGATTATCTGAAACGCTGTCTTACCGATATGGTAGAGATCGGCAATGAGTACAACGCCATCTGGTACCATGCAGGCAAGCCTTCGGTGAAGGGACATCCCCACCATCCTCTGTATCTGAAGAAGGACTCACAGCTGGAGGACTTTGATATGGAAGGGTATTTGCAATTGATCTGACTTTAGAACCTCCGTGAGAGCATCGCTTTCACGGAGATTTTCGCATATACTGTACCACTATACCTCGGGAGGTACCGTATGAAACTCAGCACACTCTTTTCCCGCACGCTCCACACCATGTACACTCACGTCGAAAATTCAGCGGACTTTGCCCTGCGCAGAGTGGGGGTAACGCTTTACATATACTTTGCCGGGTCTGATGGCGAAGCGGATTGGAAGAATAACCTGAATTTCCCCGCCAAGGCATATCCGCGGGTCGGGAATGGGACTTGGTACGCTCACCGTGGCTTTCTCAAGGTGTGGAAGACCATCGAGGACTATGTCGCCGCTGATATTATGGATCCGAGCGTGCAGAAGATCGTGATCTCGGGCTACTCTCACGGTGCGGCGCTTGCGGTGCTCTGTCACGAATACGTTTGGTACAATCGTCCCGATCTGCGAGAGTCGCTGGAGGGCTACGGCTTCGGCTGTCCGCGAGTGGTGTTCGGCTTTCTTTCGCATAAACTCCGCGCACGCTGGGAGCGTTTTACCGTCATCCGTAATCTGGACGACATTGTCACCCACCTGCCGCCAGCATTGCTCGGCTTCACCCATGTGGGGACGATGCTGGAGATCGGCGAACTGGGACGGTACACCCGCATTGACGCTCACCGACCGAAAAATTATCTGACCGAGCTTCGGCGGTACGAGGCGAGCGGAAAAGAGGAATAAGGGGGAGAATCGCTACAAAAAAGCTTGATATTTGTCCGAAATAGCAGTTAAAACTGCCATTTCTACTTACGGTAGAGTTGGATCACCGGAACTCTACTCGGCAATTTCGATCTCGTTACCTCGGTAGACCGAGAGTAGGTTGAGTTTTGCGCATAATGATAGTATAATAATAGCAAATAAAACAGCGGTCTGCGATCTTGCAGACCGCTGAACTACGCGATCCAAGGAGCTAAGATATGAACGAGAAATTTCAGTTGTCCTGTGAATCCACCGTCGATCTGCCGTATTCCTACGTCAGCGGCAGAGATGTATCGGTGCTGTTTTATACTTATTCGGTTGATGGGGTGGAGTACACCGACGATATGGGCAGAGACGAGTCCGCCCGCGCCGCCTTTTACGAGTTGATCAAGGCAGGGAAGATGCCGACCACCTCACAGATCAATACTTATCGCTATCTGGAGTATTTCCGTCCTCTTTTAGAAAAGGGAGATGTTCTACACGTTGCCTTCGGCTCTGGGATGACGCCTTCGGTAGATAACGCGATGAAGGCGGCAAAGACCCTCCGCGCGGAGTTCCCCGATCGTCAGCTCATCATCGTGGATTCCACCTGTAGCTCGTCGGGCTACGGAATGCTTGTGGACATTGCCGCCGATCTGCGCGACTGCGGGGAGGATGCCGAAGCGGTGGAGGAATGGCTGCTGAGCATTCGCAAGAAGGTGCATCACAATTTCTTCGTCACCGATCTGACCATGCTCCGCCGTGGCGGACGAGTATCGGGACCTACGGCGGCAATCGCAACTGTGCTGGGTATTTGTCCCACTCTGCGGCTCAATGAAACAGGTCACATCGTTGCCGACGGCAAAGTGAGAGGTAAGCAAAATGCCATCAACGCTACGGTACAGGCAATGGTCGATCATATGGACGGCGATCTGAACTATTCCGGTAAGTGCTATGTCAGTCACGCCAACGCCGCCGAGGACGCCGAAGCCACCAAAGCAGCGGTGGAAGCCACCTTCCCCAACCTCAAAGGCAAAGTGCAGATCTACGACATCGGCACCATCATCGCCTCCCATTGCGGTCCCGGCACGGTTGCCCTCTTCTACATGGGCGACGAACGGGAATAACGGCAGACAAAAAGCACCCCACGGGGTGCTTTTTGTCTGTAACTAAACTAAGTTTGCATATATTCGCTCAAAGTTTTCTTTTGAGAGAATACACAGATAATTAGTGATCGGGACACCGTTTTTCATCCAAGCGTTTTCGGTTGTTTTGTAAGGCTCAAAACCCATCTTTTCGATAACTCGCTTTGACTTTACATTCCCCTCGTCGTATCCGCAAAGAATGTTTTCGAATCCCAGAGAGAACAGGTGTGCCATGGCTTCTACAACTGCTTCAACCATATAGCCTTTTCCCCAATATGCAGGGTGAAGATTAAACGCCAATTCAATGGCGCGAAGCTCCGGATTTACACGGTCTGCTACCAGATCTCCGATAGGGAGCAAATCTTCTTTAGTGTATAAGATCCAGTTCAGTGTGTCTTCCTCGTCAGCAGCAGTTTCAAATCCCTTGATCAGCTGCGGATCAAGCTTCACATACGCGAACTCTCCGCAGATGTCTCTTAACTTTCGGAAGTCGTATTCATAGACCTTTTGGAAATCTTCAAGAGTGCCCCTTTTTAGAACCAAATGCTCGGTAGATAAGGTAGGCGTAAGATAGAACATGGTTGGATAACTCTTTAAGGACGCAGTCCCATGCCGCCTTCCAGGGTCAGGGTCTCGCCGTTCATATACTTGAAGTCGGGATTTGCCAGCTGCACGCAGACTCTGCCGATCTCCAGCTCGGAGTCGCCGTAGTGACCTGCGGGGGGCATCTTCACGTTTGCCTTGAACGCCTCGGGGTAAGCCAGCTGGAAGTTCTCCAGCTGTGCGGTCCATGCGAGAGGGCAGACCACGTTGGTGTTGATGCCGTCCTTTGCCCACTCGGTAGCCGCAACGCGGGACAGACCGCGGATGCCTTCCTTGGCTGCCGCATAAGAGCACTGTCCGTAGTTGCCGAACAGACCCGCGCCCGACGCGAAGTTGATGATGGAGCCCTGGGTCTCCTTCAGATAGGGATAGCACGCCTTCATGTAGTAGAAGGTAGCGTACAGACCCGAGTACATCGCCAGATCAAACTGCTCAGTAGTGTGATCCTGGATGGCAACGCCTGAAGCGGATGCCTGCGCATTGTTGATGAGCACGTCGATTCTGCCAAATTCCTTCATTGCGGCTTCCGCAACGCCCTTGGCGGTAGCCTCGTTGTCGGAGCCTGCGGCAATGTCGGCGGCGAGCGCCAGCACTTTGATGCCGTAGAGCTTCTCCAACTCTTCCTTTGCCTTCTCCAGCTTAGCGACGTTACGTCCGGTGATGACCAAATTCGCGCCTTCCTTTGCGTAAGCGGTGGCGATGCCGTAGCCGATAGAGCCGCATCTGCCGTCTTTGAGCGCGGCGTAGCCCGCGCCGGTGATGATTGCTGTTTTACCCGTTAAAAAGCCCATTGGTATACACTCCTTGATTCTGTGTTATTTTTCCCTCGAGGGGAAGTATTGCCCATATTATAACAGACCTTTTGACGATTGTCAACCGAAAACAAAGATTTTTGTGTAAACGAACGGTTTGTGTTTGCGGTCAAAATCGCCGGCAGGGGAGGAAAATAATCGATTTTAGGCGAATAGCAGCAAATAGTATTGCTTTTTGCGACGATTTGTGCTATAATATAATTAGAATTTCAAAATCTCAGGAGGAATCGAATTGAAGCGATTTTTTCCGTCTTTGCGATACATCCTGCTCATACTGATTACGCTGTTGGGGATCTGGTGGTTGCCTGCACAATTTGAGGGTTCCGCTGCCCCCGCGACTATTGAATATTACGGCAGATACGCCCTGTCCAAGGAGCCAAATTCCAAGGCGCTGCTCTACGCCTACGATCAGATCGTGGCGGGCGTGGAGGTTTCTGCGGAGGAGATCACGGTCTACAACGGAAAAAACCCACTGTCTGACGACGAGTTGCTCACCGTTATGGAAGCCTACATCCGCGACCACACCGACCATTTCTGGGTAAACGGCGGCTACAATTATATCTACAATTCGCTCACCGTCCTGTCGATCCGGCTGAACTATACCATTTCGGGCAGTCAACTGGCGGAGGCAAGGCGGGACTTCGAGGCGGTGGTACAGGACTATCTGTCCTGCCTGAACGATTCCATGACCGATTTCGAAAAGGAAGTGGCTTTGCACGACAGGCTGGCACAGTCGGTCACCTACACCTCTACCGCCAACGCGCACAATTCCTACGGCGCGCTGGTGGAGGGCGAGGCGGTTTGCGAAGGATATGCCGAGGCATTCCAATATCTCTTGCAGCGTGCTGGAATCCAATCCTTCGTCGTGACCGGCGTTTACGAGAATCCCGACACGGGCAGACGGGTCAATCACGCTTGGAATCTGGTACGGATCGGTGGAAAGTATTATCACACCGATGTCACCTGGGACGACCAGGAAAAGCACACCTACCACGCCTATTTCAATCTGACCGACACTGCCATGCAGGAGGATCACATTTTCGATACGCCCGCATACGAGCTACCGGTGTGTGATTCGATGGATGCCCAATATTTCAACATAATGAGCGGTCTGCAAGGGAAGACTTATTCCACCGTGAAGATTGCCGACCGACTGAGGGTGGGCAATCTGCAGACCAGCGTGTATATTACTGAAAATATGGACGATTTCGTGAAATGGCTGAATCAACATATTTCAGATATCGCCAAATCCCTAGGACTATTGAGCGGATATTCCTACCGTTACTCCCATCTGGGCAGGGAGTTTATGCTGGAGGTTACCGTTACCTGTACTCACCAAAAGCTGACCGCAGTTACGGCGCAGGATGCGACCTGCGAGACGGAGGGAAATACGGCGTATTACAAATGCTCATGCGGGAAGTGGTACGCGGATGCCTCCGCCAAGACCGAGATCACTGATCGGGATAGCGTGGTGATTCCCGTCAAGGGACACGATTACACAGCTAAGCGAATGGAGTCCGCCTATCTGAAGCATGAAGGGACAACCTGCCTGGCGTATAACGAATACTATTATGCATGTTCCCGCTGTGCGGCAAGTGCAAAGGACAGTAGCATAGCAGTGAAGTCCTATACCGGAACAGTGACAGGCAGCCACAGCTTTACACAGAAGGTCGCCGACGAGGCACACTTAGTGTCCGGCTCGGGCGCCAACTGCAAGGGCGTGAAGCAATACTATTACGATTGTGCCTATTGTGACCGGATCGGTACTGCAACCTGGAATTCCACTACCTACGGAAGTCATTTGTTTATTGCTCAATGGTCATCCGATCCGAACGAACATTGGCATGTCTGTACGGTGTGCGGTGATCGGTCGGGAGTTGCCTCCCATGCGGACGGCGATCAGGACGGCGAGTGCGATGATTGTGCCTATGTGATGTCTGTGCTGCCGCCTATTATTGTCCCCTCGACTACAGCACCCACAACTACAAAGCCTGCAGCCACGGAACCTGCCACCACGGAATCTGTGGTCACCAAACCCGCAACTACGGAGCCTGTGACCACGGTACCTGCGGTCACGAAACCCACGACTACAGTACCTGTAACCGCAACTCCGGTAACAACGATTCCGGAAACTTCGAGAACACCTGTTGGATCTACTCCTTCCGACGCTCCTGCGGAGTCAAATGCAGGTACAGATGATAGCGGAAGCGACAGCGTGCCGGTGATCGTCTTTGGAACGGTGGGCGTTCTGGTGGGCGCTTCGATTACCGTCAGCGTGATCCTGATCAGAAAACGGAAATTCCGAGTATCATAACAGCAATTCAAAACCCGATATTTCTTTTCATGGAAATGTCGGGTTTTAATTGGTTGGACTCGCCGGAACGCTCACTTGGTTCCGAACAGTCGGTCTCCCGCATCGCCGAGACCGGGAAGGATGTAGCCGTTTTCATTGAGACAGCGATCCATGGTGGAGACGTAGACATTCACGTCGGGGTGCGCTTCCGCCACACGCGCCACGCCCTCGGGCGCGCCGATGATCGCCATAAATTTGATGGCTTTGCATCCCCGCTTCTTCAGCAGCGAAATCGCATCACAGGCACTGCCGCCGGTGGCCAGCATGGGATCCACTACCAGCACCAGCTTGTCCTCGATGCCGTCGGGGAGCTTGCAGTAATATTCGCAGGGCTCCAGCGTCTCCTCATTGCGGTACATTCCGATGTGACCGACTCTGGCAGAAGGGAAGAGCACGTGGATGCCGTTGACCATACCAAGTCCTGCCCGCAGGATAGGCACAATAGCAATGGCATTGTCCTTGACCACCTGCTGGGTGCAGGTCTCCAAAGGCGTTTTGACCGTGATCTCGGTGGTGGGAACGCCCTCTTTCAGGCATTCGTAGGTCATAAGGGTAGTGATCTCCTCCACCAGCTCGCGGAATTCCTTCATACTGGTCTTCTCATCCCGCAGGATGGCGATCTTGTGGCGGATCAGCGGATGATCGAAGACCACCACGTTATCGTACTGTTTCATGTTTCGTACCTCCAAAGTTCAGCAGAGTCTGTTCAGGCAAGGATCAGTATAAGTATTTTATCAAAACCGTTGGCGTTTGTCAACGGTTTTGGGATTGGGTGCTGTAATATTTCTGCGTCGCTCACTGCGTTGCGATCTTTCTTGCCACGTGAACGCCGCTGGCGGAGGCGTGGGAGAGGGAATGAGTAATGCCGCTACCGTCGCCGATAATGTAAAGCCCCTTGTTGCAGGATTCCAGATCCTCGCTGACCTCCACCTCCATGTTGTAGAATTTTACTTCCACGCCGTATAGCAGGGTATCGTCGTTGGCTGTGCCGGGGGCAACCTTGTCCAGCGCGTAGATCATCTCGATGATACCGTCCAAAATTCGCTTGGGCAGGACCAGACTCAGGTCGCCGGGGGTCGCTTTGAGCGTCGGCGTGATGAAAGCCTCGTCGATGCGGTTTTGATTGGATCGCCGCCCGCGGATCAAATCGCCGAACCGCTGGACGATGACGCCGCCGCCCAGCATATTGCTGAGCCGGGCAATCGATTCGCCGTAGCCGTTGGAATCCTTGAAGGGCTCGGAGAAATGCTTAGCCACCAGCAGGGCGAAGTTAGTATTCTCGGTCTGCTTGGCAGGATCCTCGTAGCTGTGACCGTTGACCGTGATGATGCCGTTGGTGTTCTCGTTGACCACCGCGCCGCGGGGATTCATGCAGAAGGTGCGTACGCGGTCTCCGTAGCCCTTGGTGCAGTAGACGATCTTGCTCTCGTACAGCTCGTCGGTCAGATGGGCAAAGACCTCGGCAGGCAGCTCCACCCGCACGCCGATGTCCACGCGGTTGGACTTGGTGGGGATCTTCAGCTCCTTGCAGACCCGCTCCATCCACTTGCTTCCACTGCGTCCCACCGAGATGATACACTGCTTGCAGGTGTATCTGCCGTCCTTGCAGACGATCTCGTAGACGCCATCCACGATCGCCACCGATTCCACGGGCGTGTCGAAGTAAAAGTCCACTTTATCTTGCAAATAAGCGTACAGATTTTCCAAAACAACGTAGTTGATGTCGGTGCCCAGATGTCGAACCGAAGCGTCCAAGAGGTGCAGATCGTGCTGAATGCACTCTTTCTTGAATTTCGTACCCGCGGTGGAGTAGAGCTTCGTCCCCTCGCCGCCGTAGCGCATATTGATCTGGTCCACATAGTGCATCAGGTCCAGTGCGCGCTTTTTTCCGATGACCTCATGCAGAGTGCCACCAAAATCGTTGGTGATGTTGTATTTGCCGTCGGAAAAGGCACCTGCGCCGCCAAATCCGCTCATAATGGAGCAGGATCTGCAGCTGATGCAAGACTTGACGGTCTCGCCGTCAATGGGGCAATGCCGTTTGTGTAGTGCGTGTCCCGCCTCGAACACCGCCACTTTGAGGTCGGGCTTCAGCAGCGTCAACTCGTAAGCGGAGAAAATGCCGCCGGGACCTGCACCGATAATGATTACGTCGTAGTTCATGGGTTACCTCCAAAAAAAACAACAGTCAACTATGGAAGAACATAGTCAACTGTTTACGGTAGTCGGTAGAAACGCTCAACCA
Source organism: Clostridia bacterium (assembly GCA_017463445.1). Taxonomy (GTDB): domain Bacteria; phylum Bacillota; class Clostridia; order Oscillospirales; family CAG-272; genus CAKSQF01. The sequence goes on along the minus strand of JAFTPF010000119.1, from coordinate 7,131 downwards.
TATTATGAGCTTATATGGGGATTTGGGGCTGTCATTGCTAATGATTATAGCACAAAATGGAATGTTTGTCAAGAGATGATGGGGGATACTGAGAATAAATCATAAAAAAGCGAATCCATCTCCCGTGCAAGACGGATATTTTTTCTGCCTAAGAACGACTAAACGGTGCGTAAATGTGGGTAAGATACTTGAAAAGTAATATACTGCATCAGATTACATGAATTTTGCCGATGATGTGACGATTGAATTCTTCAAGTTCTTCTGCGGGAACCCAAAGCTCCTGATGATAACTTGCACCCACCGTCTGTACATCATATTTAGAAATATATTCATCATCGATTTCGAATGCTGTAACATATCCGGTATATCCCGAATCAGCCGATTTTTTATTCCACTTTTCTGCGATTTCTCGGGCGTATTTCTCATTCAGTACGGGATAAAAGATTGGCTGCTCAGGCAAACGCGGAGGATACGAATGGTAATCTGCCGCGATAATCAAATCAAGTTCAGCTTGTCCAACAGGTCTATATAATCTCACAAACAGCCCTCCTTTGTTTTCGGTAACATGAAAATCAGTACCTTTTCAATGGTATAGTGAAGTTCGGCTTCGCCAAGTGAAGTATCAGCTATCGCTGATGTGAAGTAATGGCTGACGCCATAGTGAAGTTTCAAAGTGAAGTTAAGTTTGCCCACTTCGCCGCAAGGCGAAACTTCACTACGAAGTAACTGCACTGCCGCAGGCAACTTCGTTTGCCCTTGTGGGCAAATGAAGTTGAAAAATCCGTCGAAAAATGTCGACGGATTTTTCTGTGTGTAAATACCTATTTTGATACAATTTGCGTACACCCCATAAAAAGTGCGTACACCATGTCAAAATTTGCGTACAGTTCACCCAAAATGCGTACAGTTAAACTCACAGATAAACTGAAATTTGGCAAACACAAAATTCTGTAGTGTTATAGACTGTTTATAACACACCGTAAAATGCTCTAAAACCATTGAAAATAAAGGAGTTTTCGCAAACAACTCATTTCATCCCACCATACGGTGTTACATCGTTTTGTCCTCGCCCTGAGTGATAATAAGGGCAAAATCAAGGGCAAAAATCATCAAAATCTTATGTTTTAGATTTGGGAAACGAACTGTTGCAATGTGAATTTACAAATGAATTGAGGACTTATCGTGAAGAGATCCAGATTATTTGCAGACACATTGCAGTCGAAATCCGGCCTTGTTTTCTTTTTCATCTTGGCGGCATACAATTTGCTGTTGGGCGTATATCTGAAAGACTTCTTTGAACTTTCATCGATGCTGGTGACGTTCTACTTGCTGTCAGCATTGCCGACCTTATTTTTCGTCCTGAAAATACGGTCAACTCCTATGCGTGCAGTCGTGTACATTGTTCTGTTTTTCGTCATGATAATGAGCATCTTCGGTTTTGCGTATTGCAGTAGGCTCCTGCCGATTATGACTATGGTAACTACCGCTGCCGAACTGATGTATCTGGCTATTTTTGATGACAACTCCGGCAAGGATAAGCTCTTGACAAAAATTTATATATTGGCAGTTTCGGTATTTGTTATCGTCGCTCTTATCCTCTCGTATAATTTCGTCTGCAAACCGGAGTCCCCGTATCTCCTGAACGGAGGCGCAACACTTTGGGATACACAGACGGAAGAACTTTCTGACGAAATTTGTGCGGACGGTGATACCGATGAAGAAAAGGTGCAGGCGATCTACAACTGGATGATAGTGAACTTTGAATATGACTACGACTACCAACCTCTACTCCAATACTTTAACGTTCGTCGAACATTAAGTACCCACAAGGGCGTTTGCTATGATTTTGCCAATCTGTTTGCCGCGCTCTGCCGTAGTCAGAATATTCCTTGCTATGTTGTAGACGGGACACCATATAATCGCGCAACGGAAGACCATACCTGGAACCGTGTTTATTATGACGGTTGCTGGTGGGATCTGGACGTAACAAATGACATCACAAGCACAGCCAACGGAAAAATTCTTTACGGTTTCCGTGAACTAACAAGTGCCTATGCCTCCGATAAGGATTATTACATAACGAAAATATATTGAAGCAAATATGCTGAAGGACGGTAACCAATTTTGGTCACCGTCCTTTGCTTATTAGTTGGTTTTGTATTTATCCATCTCAAGCAGAATCTTGTACAGTTGTTCTTGCTCATCCTTGGATTTGGCAGATAATAGTTCATAACAAGCCAGTGGAATGCTCTTTTCGTCATTATCCTGACCGCCCAATTTTTCAAACAGTTTTGAAAGAGAAATACCGAGCGCAGCGGCAATCCGTTCGATGCTTTCAAGCGTTGCGTTCTTTTCGCCACGCTCAAGCTGACCGATATATGTCGGATGACAACCGGAAAGCTCAGCCAACTTCTCTTGGCTCAATCCTTTTTGCGTTCTGTAATTTCTAATACGCTGTCCAACAGCTTTTGCAATATCACTCATAGTTTTAGCCCATCCTTTTACGCTTTATAAATAGTCTATAAATATTGAAATTAATATTCCACAGACTATTGATATTGTTTCTTAAGTGCGCTATACTATAAATATCTAACACAACAAAATCTGTGCTCATAGTAGTTGCCGTACGGCTTTTGTTGAAATTGGGTTCTGAATGACCGCTATACACACGCATGATGAGATAGCTGAGTCATTGGAATAGCCCACCGGACACAAACGGTTCGGTGGGCGTTTTAATAAGGAGCAAGATATGAGGATTTATTCTGTGGCGTTTTTTGGTCACCGATATGTGGACAACATCATAAAGGTAGAGGATCTTCTGGAAGAGCAGATTCGAAAACTTATTGACGAAAATGACTATGTGGATTTTTTGGTTGGTAGAAACGGTGACTTCGATCAATGAGTATCTTCTTCTGTGCTTCGCGTACGAAAAAATTATAGGGACGATAACAGTGCGTTGGTATTGGTGCTGCCGTATCCCACGGCAGAATATCTTAATAACGAAAATTATTTTCACGACTATTACACAGACATAGAGATCTCTCACGCCGCATCCGTAGCACATCCCAAATCTGCGATCCAAATTCGCAACCGGGAAATGGTTGACCGTGCAGATCTCGTTATATGCTATATCGAACACAAAAATGGCGGTGCCTGGCAGACGGTGGAATATGCCATCAAGCAAGGCAAGACGGTAATTAATCTTGCACCCCTACAAATAGAGAGTAACCCTGTGAAGGCCTAATCTTCACAGGGTTACTCTTTCTTATGATTCCTTATTTTTTCTTTTTACCGCGCTTCAGATAGTCCGCATTGATATCTTCGCTCCAATTGGGCTGAATACCACCACAATCTCTTACACAACAGACTGCATCAGCAACGGCTTCGTATAAAACACGCGTGCCTTTCTCATCCGCATTGTAGTTGACTGCTCTATCTTTACTAATACCGTAGCGAGCCGCAGTTTCAACGGCATCAATGTTTGCTCCGATGAATAAGAACTCCCAACCATATTTTTCTTTCTGGCGTTCGATCATTTTCTTAACCTGCTCGCTTGTGTAACGATGGCTTGCATTCTCCTGCCCATCGGTGGTGATGACGAACATCGTATGCTCCGGTACGTCCTCGGGACGGGCGTATTTGTGAATATTTCCGATGTGATGAACGGCACCGCCGATGGCATCAATCAGAGCAGTGCAACCGCGCACGGTATAATCCCTGTCGGTCATCAAAGGGATGTCGTGAAGCTTTACGCGGTCATGGATAACTTCGCTTTCGTTGTCAAAAAGCACTGTAGAAACATAGCAACCGCCGTCCTGTTTCTTCTGCTTTTCGATCATCGAGTTGAAGCCGCCAATGGTATCGCTCTCCAGGCCTGCCATAGATCCGCTTCTGTCCAAGATAAATACGAGTTCGGTAATGTTGTTTTTCATAATAGAAAACCTCTCTTTCATTTGATGTCATCATTGTACACTAAAGAAAGAGAGGTTAGGTCGCATGGCAAGCGACAAATCATATGACGAAAACTGCACGCCACTCGGCTTCTTTGAATCCTACAAGAACAACGCTGTCACCGATAAGCAACGGGCGCTTTACGAGCATTCCGTCACTCGCAAGAAGCGCGAGCATTTCGTCCTCGGACATAGTGGGAAGCTTGTTTTTGAGGTCGAGGGATTTATAGAGCAGACCGCTTGTGTTGAAGAATTTTTTGAGGGGCAATCCGCTTTTCTTGTGCCATTCTGTCAACTCATCGAGCGTAGGATTATCGAGCTTAATATCTCTGAATTCATATTCGATTTTGTTGTCATCAAGCCACTTTCTCGCCTTTTGGCAAGTAGTACACTTGGGGTAGCATATAAATTTAACCATAGTTTCACGCTCCTAATAAGCTCTGATCGAAAGCAAACAGAGCTTCGTTGATTTCGAAAATATTGTAGTTGCCCTTGCTGATAAAGTACTCGATGATAATATCGAACTTATTGCTGTGCGATAGCGCAAAACCTGCCTTGCGGAGCATATCTTCTGTTTCGACCAAGGAAAGCTCCAAAGAGATCGCAAACGCCAGTGCGGTAGGCTTGCTCGGCTTATAATGAATGTCGCTGCGGATCTTTGAGAACAGCTTACGGTCGATGTTTGCCTTCTTGTAGCACTCGGCATCAGTCATGCCTTTCTCATCAATTTTTCGCAGAAGCATCTGTGAAAAGCTCTCGTCAATCTGCTTGAGCTTCGCATCCAAGTCTTCCTCAAGGGGCAACGCCTTGCAATCGCAAATTTCCAGAAAGTCAACATCTGCTTTCTTTCGTTTCGCGCAGGGAGCCATCGGTGCATTCATCCGTATGCTTTCACGACGGTAATTGGTATGCTCGTCCACATAATTATCGTCGATGAATTCGGCAATATCCGAGAACAGCTTCTCGCTGATCTTATAGGCAGCCTTGTCGAAAATGACGATATACACAGTCATTTCGTTTTCAAGAAGAAAGTCGCTGATAACGTCGATAGCAACCTTCAATGCCTGATCCTTGGGGTATCCGTACACACCCGAGGAGATAAGCGGAAAAGCCACGGTTTCGCAGTTATACTCCTTCGCAAGAGTCAAAGACTCACGATAACAGGATTCAAGCAACGCCTTCTCGCCTTGATTACCGTCGTTATAGATCGGACCGACGGTATGTATTACATACTTCGCAGGCAGATTATATCCGCCCGTGATCTTCGCCTTACCCGTCTTACAACCGCCAAGTGTTCTGCATTCTGCAAGCAATCCCGAACCTGCGGCGCGGTGAATCGCACCGTCAACACCTCCACCGCCTAAGAGCGACTCATTGGCAGCATTGACAATGGCATCCACCTTCATTTTTGTTATATCGTTTCTAACTATTTCAAGTGGCATAAAAACAATCCTTTATTGGGGAAAATATTGTGATTCTTCAGAACGAATTTCTTCTACCTTAAACCCGTCTTCTCCAAAATATCCAACAACGCACTTAAGTCTTTCTGCTCCAAACTCGCCATATTTTTCGCGAGAAATACCAGATTCACTTCGCCTTTCTTCCATAATCCAAACCAAAGTTTTGCCATTTTGACTCAATTTGTCTAACAATCGCCTTTTATCAACAATAAGATAGTCTTGATATGTTCTCCACTTTTCTCCTGCGATTGTATATTCGCCAATAACTTCGCCTTTGGAAGATGTGAATAAATACCCATCTGTATCAGCAATGCCTACGATATTTCTAATGATTGCAGATGGTAGATAATAATATACATCTCCAAATTCAAGGGAATTATAGCAGCATTTATCAACTGCGCAGTTGATATTGAAATCTGCAAATTCCTCGGTGTTATATGATTCGTAGCGAGTCTTCCATGGGAAACAACAGATTTCTTTTGGCGTAATATAGCACGAGGCCTCAATTCCGCCATACCAATCAGTAGGATTAGCAATCTGTGCTGAATTACGACCAGCTTCAGTAATTGCTTTTATAAAATCGGCTAGTTTCTCTTTGTCCACAATAATAGAATTAACAAACAAATCTGTCTCAACACCGGCCACTCCATAAAAAGATGAAAACATATTTAATGCAATAAGTTCATCACTTGCAATATTGTAGTCGGCGTTTCCATTGTTTACAAAAATCCACTTTTCCCAATTAATATATGGGGCATTTAAGACGGAATCCACAACGTCTGATTTGCTTTTGGTTTCAGAATCTAAAATGGCAACTTCTGTTTCGGGAATATACCAAGGTCGATCCTCTGGGATATCATCCGGGTTGATCTGCGCAATATCATGTGCCGGAATAACAAAATCATCAATCATTCCATAGTCCGTTAACTCTATTGCATTATCGCCAAATAGAAGTCTGTCACAAAGGAAACCTGCAATTTCATTTCGTGCTTGCCAAACATATTTTTCACAGACAGACATTACTGAACTCATACTACCGTGTGTTGCCGGTGAGTATGTTCTTATGATAGAAATATCCGGTCCCCCGATAATATTTTCGCCAGTCTCGTCTTTGTTGAGATTATAGAAGTCTTCTTCGTTCCAGCCTTTTTGCAAAACATAGGCGTATGCCATAGACAGTATAAACTGATCTACATTCATCCCTGCATATTCGGGATTATTTGCTACGATTTCATTGATTAGTTTTTCAATCTGACCATCTGTTTTCCTTCTGTAACTTGAGAATTTTGAAGTAAATGGATCAATTAAAACATATCTTGACAGATCGTAGTCAATTGCCTTATAACCGCCCATTCTTGTTCCGCTTAATGCGTCCTTATTCAAAGGAATATCGTTTGTTTCCGAATGATAAGGCGGTAAATATTTTCTTACTTCACCCTCTGTGAAGATGCCATCGAAAACTGCTTTTTTCAAAATTGCAATGGAATAATATCTAATTGCAATATTTCGGTTGCTTTCAATCTTGTTAGGTGCAAGAATATTATCCATTACCCAGTTTGAAGCAGTACGCGTCAAATCTTGGTTTGATACATCGTGAACAAGACACATTAAAATAGAAAACAAATCACGTTTGATTTGGGGGTCATTTACATTGGAAAACTTTAAAAACAGTTTATAGAATTCCTCAGGCGCACTTCTTGCCCAAACCATTAACTTATCTC
>JAFTPF010000118.1 GCA_017463445.1 Clostridia bacterium | reverse complement strand
TACGCGGTATCTTTTGTCCGCGGAGTTTAAAAAGCGTCGCGACGGCGACGGGTTGAAAAAGCGTTATGCGGGGCATATTGCCGCGCACAGGCAGGCGAAACGGGAAGAGGACGGTCTGCAAAAGGAAACGAACATTCCGACGGCACATGGACGAATCAGGGCGGCAAATTGGTTATGACCGGAAATCCCGCTACCGGCAAACGTCTCTATGGCGATAAGAACTGGGGGGATTACACCGTCACGGTAGAGGTCACGCCCGGTGCCAATATCAACTGCGGTCTGCTGGTTCGCGCTACCGATCCCGGCGTATGCACGCACCAGCTGAATAAGGAAGATGCAAACGATCCGCAAACCAGCACCGACTGGGTACAGGGATACTACGTAGGAATTACCGATAACAACGTCCTGCTTGCCAAGCAAAGCTACGGTTACGACGCACTGAAGAGTGCCAAAGGTAGCTTCAAGGCAGGTACCACCTACACGCTGAAGGTAGTGTGCGAGGGAGCGAACATCAAAGTTTACGTAGACGATCAGCTCTACATCGACTACACCGCTTCCGATGCCTATATGCAGGGTATGGTGGGTATCCGAACCCATCAGTGTGCGGCGACCTTCGATAACCTGACGGTCTCGCCCATCCAATAATCAACAAGACCACCGGCTCGGCCGGTGGTCTTGTTGATTCGGAATGCTCATTGGTTTTCCACTACGATCTGGCACATTTTCATGGCGGAAAGAGCGGTATTGTGGCTCACGGGGGTCACGCCCGCACAGCAGGATGCGTCTACCGCTACCTCCACCTCGGGGAGATGTGCTTTGACCAACAGGGCGTTGGACAGCACACAAATGTCGGTGCAAAGCCCCACAAGGGTGATCTTTTCGATGGGTTCTGCGGCATTTGATGCAACCAGCATCTGTCCAAGTTCCACCGAGCCAAAAGTGGGTTTGTCGATGACCTTGCCCTCGCGGATCGCGATCAGCTGGGGAGCGATCTCCCAGCCTGCGGTGTCACGGATACAGTGAGGCACGGGAAGATTTTTGCCCTCCAACGTATTCATATAATCGGGCGCGTGGGTATCACGGGTAAAAATGACCTCGCCCTCGAAGGCGCGCAATTTTGCGGCAACCTTGGGCAGGATCGCTACCGCCTCAGGCGTACCCAGCGAACCGTCGATGAAGTCCTTTTGCATATCTACTACGATAAGAATTTGTTTCATGAGCGTATCCTCGTTTCATTAGATTAACTTTATTATATCGAACAAGCCTCTGTTTGTCAATAGTTTCCTGCGACTCCACCCAAACACTTGACTTTCAGCCGAATATCGTATATAATATTTGCAGATCGATTTTTATCAGCTGCTTCGAAAGGATTTACCATGAACAACGCCGACATTATCAACTTTTTTGACCGCTTTGCTCCCACATGGGATGAAAGCCAAGTTCGCAACGAGGTTGTGATCGAAACGATCCTGCATAACGGCGGGATCCGTGCCGGAATTGACGTGCTGGACGTGGCTTGCGGAACGGGCGTGCTCTTCCCCGATTATCTGAAACGGGGCGTCGCGTCGCTCACCGGCATCGACATTTCACCGGCAATGGCAGAGATAGCCCGCAGGAAATTTCCCGAGGTCGAAGTGATCTGCGGGGACGTGACAGCTACCAATATCGACCGTCAGTTCGACGTGATCATGGTGTACAACGCATTCCCCCATTTCCCCGATCCCGCAGGTGTGATCGAGGTGCTGGCTTCGCTGTGCAAGCCGGGCGGACGGCTGTCCATCGCCCACGGTATGAGCAGAGAGGCACTCCATGCGCATCATTCGCAAGGTGCATCGACGGTATCGCTTCCCCTACCTGAGGCAGAGGAATTAGCAAAGCTGCTGGCGGTTCACTTCGACGTGGACGTTGTGATCTCCAACGAGGAGATGTATCAGGTTTCGGGAGTGAAAAAACAGCGATAACATAAAAAATCGGAGGGCTTTCCTCCGATTTTCTTATTGATTGGTATTCTCCTCGAAAAACTTCGCCAACTCATCCCGATTCATATCGAGAACGTAGGCAAACTCGTCGTCGATCATCTTTTCAGCGGTTGAGAGGAGTTTTTCGTCGTTTGCCGTCAACTTCTTCTTGGAGGCGGCAAGCTCAGTCTTCTTCCGGAGCAGGCAACGGATCAGCAGAAGGATCTGCGCGGGATCGCCGTCTTTTAGGATCTGTCCGTACTCCTTTGCTCGCACTTGGCGATCTTCGATCCAGTAGAGCGACTTGCCGTCCGACTCGCGGCGCATCAGCTCTATTTCTGCTTTTGACAGGACGGGACGGCACTTCTCTGCCGCTTGATCGGCGGGAACGTAGAGGGCATCCTCTTCCCGATCCACGGGCGAGAGCGTATAGTAAAGCTTTGCGGGCTGTCCGGAAAAAAAGGAGCGCTCCACGGCTTCCTTGATCTTACACAGCTGTCCGTTATACATCACGATCATTCCGATTTGCATAGTTCCCTCCGAGGCGGTATTTACTTTATTATATCAAATCGGGCGGGGAAATTCAAAGGCAGTTTTCCACAAATAAGCGAAAAGCGCAGGGGATTCCCTGCGCTTTTTGACGAATGGTGGCGAAGCCGTTCGTAGATCCTTCGACTACAAATCAGGGCGGCAAATTCTTGCCGCCCTTTATAAAAGTTCTTTGCGTCACTTTCTTTCAAGAAAGCGACCGGGTTCGGGCAGAGCCCGGATTCATTTATTTTTCCTTAATACATGCCGCCCATGCCGCCGCCTGCCTGCATGGAAGCGCGTGCTGCGGCTTCCTCAGCCTTCTTGGTCTCCTTGGTGTCGGCCACAATGGCTTCGGTGGTCAGTACGGTTGCTGCGATGGATGCGGCGTTCTGGAGTGCGCTGCGGGTCACCTTGGTGGGGTCAACGATGCCAGCTTCCACCATGTCGCAGAACTTTTCGTTGTAGGCGTCAAAGCCGTAGCCCTTTTTCCGCGCGCGCATGATCTTATCAACGACTACACTGCCCTCGAAGCCTGCGTTCTCGGCGATCTGACGGACGGGAGCCTCCAGCGCCTTGCGAACGATGGCAACACCGGTGCGCTCGTCGCCCTCGGTGGACTTCAAGAGTGCGTCCAGATCGGAGATCACGTTCAGATAAGCAGTTCCGCCGCCGGGAACGATGCCCTCTTCCACTGCCGCCTTGGTAGCGTTCAGCGCGTCCTCGATGCGGAGCTTCATCTCCTTCATCTCCACCTCGGTAGCGGCACCGACCTTGATGACGGCAACGCCGCCTGCCAGCTTCGCCAGACGCTCCTGGAGCTTCTCACGGTCAAACTCGGAGGTGGTTTCGGGAATCGCCGCACGGATCTGGTTCACACGGGATGCGATGGCAGAGGGATCGCCCTTGCCGCCTACGATGATGGTGTGCTCCTTGTTTACCTTGATCTGACTTGCAGAGCCAAGCATATCAACGGAAGCTTCCTTCAGCTCGTAGCCCAGCTCGGAGGTGATGACCATCGCTCCGGTGAGGGTGGCGATGTCCTGGAGCATCTCTTTTCTGCGGTCGCCAAAGCCGGGAGCCTTGACACAGCAGACATTCAGCGTACCACGAAGCTTGTTGAGGATCAGAGAGGTCAGCGCCTCGCCCTCTACGTCCTCTGCAATGATCAGAAGCTTTCTGCCCATCTGGAGTACCTGCTCCAGAATGGGAAGCAGATCCTGCAGGTTGCTGATGGTCTTGTCGGTCACCAGTACCAGCGCGTCGTCCAGAACGGCTTCCATCTTGTCGGTGTCGGTCGCCATGTAGGGAGACAGGTAGCCGCGGTCAAACTGCATACCTTCTACCACCTCGCAGAGGGTCTCTGCGGTCTTGGACTCTTCAACGGTAATCACGCCGTCAGCGGAGACCTTTTCCATTGCGTCGGCGATCAGGGTGCCGATCTCCTCGCTGCCGGAGGAAACGGTGCCGACTCTCGCGATATCAGCGGAGCCGTTGACCTTCTGAGAGTTTGCCTTCAGCGATGCGACTGCAACCTCTACAGCCTTGGCGATGCCCTTGCGGATGACCATGGGATTCGCACCTGCGGCGACGTTCTTCATCCCCTCGGTGAGGAATGCCTGCGCCAGCAGAGTTGCGGTGGTGGTGCCATCACCTGCGGCGTCGTTGGTCTTGGTTGCAACCTCCTTCACCAGCTGTGCGCCCATGTTTTCACAGGGATCGTCCAGCTCGATCTCCTTAGCGATAGTCACGCCGTCGTTGGTGATGAGGGGGGCGCCGTACTTGCGCTCCAGCACTACGTTTCTGCCCTTGGGGCCCATGGTGATCTTTACGGTGTTTGCCAGTTTGTCTACACCGGTCATCAGACCGTTGCGGGCAGCGGTGCCCAATACGATTTCTTTTGCCATGATAAATTACCTTCTTTCGTGGAATGGTTCGTTTATTCGACGATTGCGAGAATATCGGTGACGCTGACGATGATGAGTTCATCGCCGTCTACCTTGATCTTGGTGCCGGCATAGTTTGCGAGAACGACCTTGTCGCCCACCTTGACGGTCATGTTGATCTCATCACCGTTCTTGTCTTTGCCGTTGCTGACTGCAACTACTTCTGCAAACTGGGGCTTCTCCTTGGATGCGGCGGTGAGGATGATACCGCCCTTGCTGACCTCTTCTACTTCGGTCATTTTTACTACTACCTTGTCAAAAAGGGGTTTTACTGTCATTTGGAATTCCTCCTTCATGTATTCAAATCGGGTTAGCACTCTTTTGCTCGGAGTGCTAAAGCCACACATATTATTGTATCTATAATCCAGAAAATTACAACCCCTTGGACGCATAATTAACATATTATTAACACTCTGTCCATATGTAAACAGATAACTTCATCGACGTGAAAATCGGTTCTGTCCCCCGCTTACAGAGCATAGATTGAGTATACACACTACTGTCCGGAGGTGCGCCATGTCGCTCTTACAATCGGTCTACGATCTGATCCTCTCTCCTGCTCTGCTTGTACTGGTGCTGACGGCAGGAGTGGTGTGTACACTCCGTTTGGGCAGATACTTCCTACGCCATCCCCTGCGGGTGGCAGGCGATCTGGTGCGTCCGCAAAGGTCGGGCGGACGGCTCTCCTCCCTGAAGGCACTGACCGTGGCCTTGGCGGGAACGCTGGGCGTGGGTAATATTGCGGGAGTCGCTTCCGCCATCGCCGTAGGAGGAGCGGGTGCGGTCTTTTGGATGTGGCTGGGGGCTTTGCTGTCGATGCTCATCAAATACGCCGAAGTGGTGCTTGCCATTCGTTATCGAAAAGTCGAGGGAAAGGGATTTGTCGGCGGTGCGATGTATTATATGCGAAGCCCGCGGGTAGCGGCAATCTTTGCCTTGCTCTGCATCTTTGCCTCCTTCGCGCTGGGCAATATCATGCAGGCAGAGACGGTCGCCGAGTCCGCCCGGGAAGCGTACGGTATTCCGCCTCTGCTGTGCGGGGCTGTAATTGCGCTCTTGCTGTATCTAGTGATCTGCAAAGGCTTTTCCCGCATTTCCTCGGTCACGCTATGCTTGGTGCCGCTGATGAGTGTACTCTATATCGGGCTCTGCCTTTTTGCCATTGGAAGAGAGATTCACGCTCTGCCCGACGTACTGGCGGCGATCTTCCGCTCTGCCTTCACTCCCGCCGCCGCTCTTGGCGGAACTGGCGGACTTGCGCTGGCACGGGTGATCCGCGCAGGGATTTCACGGGGGCTCATCACACACGAGGCAGGATGCGGAACCGCACCTATGGCGCACGCCGAGGCGGATATCGACAGCCCGGTACGACAGGGCTTTTTCGGGATCTTTGAAGTCTTTGCCGACACCATGATCCTCTGCTCGTTGACCGCCTTCGTCCTGCTCCTGCACATAGACCGCTTTCCGGGGCTTGACGGAATGGAGCTGGTGATCGCCGCTTTCGGGATCTCCTTGGGAAAAGCGGCGGGACCGATACTGGCGAGCCTCATCTTCTGCTTTGCAGTCGCTACTATGATCGGCTGGTCCCATTACGGTCGGACTTGTCTTGACTACCTCACCCAAAACAGCCGTCGGCGAGAGACATACAAAAAGCTGTATGCGGCAGCATACAGCTTAATGGCGATATGGGGAGCGTTAACATCGGCGGGCGTGATGTGGTTGCTTGCCGACTATGCGGTGGCACTGATGACCATCCTGCATCTGCCCGACCTGCTGTCAAGGCTGCGGGAAGTCACCGCGCTGACACGTGCATATTTTGCTCAGAGCGCGCGGAACTTGGAGAAGACCTTGGCCCCCGACGCCGCCAGCGCAAATTCGAAGGATTTGCGGGATATGCCGTGAGCGATGAAGGCGGTCAGACCGTCCTCAGCGTAGAGCACGTCCATGCTGTCGAAGTAGGCTTCCAGCTTGTATGGCGCAAGATCAACGGCAGCGTAGTATTGGCAAGGAGTGGTCTCCTCGTCGCAAACCAGACTGGGATCGCCGCATTCCCAGGTCTCCTGGATGGGCTGGACGGTCTTCAGGTGCTTGGCGACATCAATAATGTCGGACAGCACGGCAGAGCCAGTAGGCAGACTGCCTGCGCCCTGACCGTAGAACATCACGT
>JAFTPF010000117.1 GCA_017463445.1 Clostridia bacterium | reverse complement strand
TGAGCCTCCCTCCGAGAGGGAGGTGGCACGCGAAGCGTGACGGAAGGAGCCTGCGTGACTAAATCATAGCACATTGGCTTAAAAATGCATACTTTTTTGTGCTCGCGCTCTCCTTCAGTCGCCTTGCGGCGACAGCTCCCGCAGTAAGCGAAGCGTCTGCATCGGAGGGAGCCTTGGGTTTGTGCAACTTTTCAAACAACTTCTTCTCAGGGAGGTTTGTCAGTAGCCTGAGGGGAACGACCGTCTCCCTTTTTGCGTATCCACCGTACCAACGACGATCTCATAGGGGCTATTCAGGAAGCGTCCATTCCTTGCATTCACAAAATATTAACAAACTTCTGCCGTTTTTCTTCCCCGTTTTTATGTAAAATATGATATAATAGACTCATCACATAGGGATTCGCAGATGATCCCGTATTAGGAGGAGATTCCAATGGCAAGATTTACATTACCCAGAGATTTGTACCACGGCAAGGGCTCCATGGAGGTTCTGAAGACCTTTAAGGGCACTCGCGCAATGGTTTGCGTAGGCGGCGGCTCCATGAAGCGGTTCGGCTTTTTGGACAAGATCGTCGGCTACCTGCAGGAAGCAGGCATGGAGGTTCAGCTCTTCGAGGGCATCGAGCCCGACCCTTCGGTTGACACCGTGATGAAGGGCGCTGCCGCCATGGCAGAGTTCCAGCCCGACTGGATCGTCGCAGTAGGCGGCGGTTCTCCCATCGATGCCGCAAAGGCGATGTGGATCAAGTACGAGTACCCCGAGATCACCTTTGAGCAGATGTGCGTAGTATTCGGCATTCCCGAGCTGCGCAAGAAGGCTCGCTTCTGTGCGATCCCCTCTACCTCCGGTACTGCTACCGAGGTGACTGCCTTCGCTGTCATCACCGACTACGAGAAGGGCATCAAATATCCCCTGGCTGACTTCGAGATCACTCCCGACGTTGCCATCGTCGATCCCGATCTGGCTGAGACTATGCCCAAGAAGCTGGTTGCGCACACCGGTATGGACGCAATGACCCACGCGGTCGAGGCATACGTTTCCACCGCAAACTGCGACTTCACCAATCCTCTTGCCATCGGTGCCATCAAGATGATCCAGTCCGATCTGGTTGACTCCTACAACGGCGACATGGAAAAGCGTGCGTCTATGCACAACGCACAGTGTCTGGCAGGTATGGCGTTCTCCAACGCTCTCCTGGGTATCGTTCACTCCATGGCACACAAGACCGGCGCTATATTCGAGGACTACGGCGCACACATCATCCACGGCGCGGCAAACGCAATGTACCTGCCCAAGGTCATCGCCTACAACGCCAAGGATCCCACCGCCAAGGCCCGTTACGGTCAGATCGCTGACGAAATGAAGCTGGGCGGCGAGAGCGACGACGAGAAGGTTGCAAACCTGATCGCTTATCTGCGCAAGATGAACGACGATCTGAACATCCCTCAGTGCATCAAAAACTACGGTGCCGACAGCTATCCCTGCGAGCAGGGCTTCGTTCCCGAGGATGTATTCCTGGCTCGTCTGCCCGAGATCGCAAAGAACGCCATTGGCGACGCCTGCACCGGCTCCAACCCCCGCCAGCCCTCTCAGGAGGAAATGGAAAAGCTCTTCAAGTGCTGCTACTACGATCTGGAAGTTGATTTCTAATTGTGGCTCCGCAGGGGACTCCGGTCCTTGAGAATCCCCAAGAACTTTCTAAGAGCCCGACGAAATACTTCGTCGGGCTCTGATATGTACGCACCGACCAGCCAAGGAGTTGGGTGGAGTCTGAGGCGGGAAGAAACTTCGGCGTTTGAGATGGTTCTTCCCGCCTCAGATTCTTCGCAATTCCGCTTATATTAATAATATTCGGAGACTTACAACTATGGCAAAATTCACATCCACCAAACAGCAGACCTGCGGCATCGCACTGGGCGGCATCGGAACCGGCAGCGTGGAGCTCTTCCCCGACGGCGAATTCCATCAGTTTCAGATCTATAACACGCCCCGCTGGGCGACCTGCTGCCGCGAGAATAAGGTAGACGACGGCGAGGGTCACACCGGCGACCTCTCCTTCTGGGTACGCACCGAGATCGAGGGCGAGGCTCCCATCGTCCGCAAGCTGGGACAGAAGACCGATCCCGACGAGTTCACCTATCGGATGTACGCCTGGAACAAGCCCGTGGAGGAGATCGCCTTCGACGGACGCTTTCCCGTCTGCGATCTCGATTACCGCGATCCTGCCCTGCCGATCAAGCTGTCCCTGCGTGCCGTCTCTCCCTTCGTCCCTCACGATGCCGACGCGTCGGGGACGCCGGGCTTCTATCTTACCTTTCAAGTGAAAAATCCCACCGACAAGCCGATCAAGGTCAGCCTGCTGGGACGGTCACTGGGTGCATTCCTGAACCCCGAAGGTCGACAAAGCCGCGTCGTCGCGCAGGACGGACGGGTAGCGCTCCTCTCCTCCTCCCAGGGCACCGCCTCGGATCACGGCTCGCTCTGCCTGTCGGTAGAAGGTGACGGCGAAACCACCTGCATCGGCGGCGATTACCACCGCTTTTTGCGGGAGTACGTTGCCGCCTCCGAGTTTGGCATCTCACAGGAATCCTTCCTCTTCGGCTTCCGCGAGAGCGGCAGGCTCCCCGATACTCCCAGCAACTCTCTTTCCCCCTTCTCTGCGCCCGATCCCACCGACCGTCCCGCTCCCGAGGTGCTGGCTAACCTCTCCGACGAGGAGATCGCTACGCGCTACCTGCGGATCTGCTATTTTGCCTCGGCAAAATCACTGCTTCGCCGCATCCGCCACATCATCCCCGGCTTTCCCAATGATCGGAGCGAAAAAGAGGCGTTTTTGCGCTGCTACTACCGTCAGATGGGACGGATGGAGTGCGAGAAGGAGAACGCCTTCGGCGCAGGTGCGCTCTGCCACACCCTCACCCTCCCCGCAGGCGGTGAGTGTGAGGTTCGCTTCGTCTACAGCTGGTACTTCCCCCATCATTTCAGCGAATCGGGCGAGGAAATGGGGCATTATTACGAAAAATTCTTCCAAAACGCCTTTGAAGTGACTCAAGACCTTGCAGAAAACCGACTGGACCGCAAAGCCGCCACCTTTGCCGATCTCCTCTTCGACACCACGCTTCCCGAGGCCTACCCCGAGTGCTGGTCGAGCCAGCTTTCCACGCTGGTCAAGTGCAGCTGGTGGCTCCGCGATGGCAAATTCGGCATCTGGGAGGGGCTTGGCTACTGCGGCTTCCACACCACCGACATCACCTACCACGCCTCCTTCGGGCTCCTTGCCCTCTTCCCCTCTCTTCAGCTGAGGCAGATGGAAATGGGTGCCGCCTTCCAAAGAGAGGACGGCAGAGTCCATCACTTCTTCACCCCCGACCTCTACCACACCGACTGGGGATTCGACCGGGTGGACATGAACCCCCAGTTCGTGCTGATGGTCTGCCGCGACTATCTCTTCACCGGCGACGAGGGTTATCTCGACCGAATGTACACCCCCGTGGTACGCGCCGTCGAGAGCATCGCACTGCTGGACCAAAACGGCGACGGTCTCCCCGACACCGACACGGGGCGCAACACCTACGATGCCTGGCATCTGTCGGGCACGCCCTGTTACATCTCCATCCTTTGGCTGGCGGCACTCAAAGCAGGCACGCTTCTTGCCGACCGGCGTGGCGATACTAAAAACCGCAAAAAGTGGTCGGCGCTGCTCTCCCGCGGCAGGCGGTCGCTGGAAAAGCTCCTGTGGAACGGCGAATATTACGACCTTTGGCGCACCGACGACGCTACCGACGGCTGTCTGATGACCGACCAGCTGGACGGCGAATGGTTCCTGCGGATGATCGGTCTTGACGGCAACCTCCCCGACCGTCGGGTAAGGCGCGTGCTCTCCACCATCTGGCGACACAATTACACTCCCGAGACAGGGCTGGTGAACGCCTCCTGTCCCGAGGGTCACACCACCACTCTTTACACCCACCAAAACTGTCAGGCGGAAGCCGAGTGGACGGGCATCGGCTACGCCTTCGCCGCCCTTCTTCTGATCGAAGGCAAGCAGAAGGATGCCCTCACCGCCGTAGAGACGGTGAACCGCTCTCAGGCGCGCTTCGGACATTATTGGGATCATTGGGAATGCGGTTACCGCTATTCCCGTCCCCTCTCCTCTTGGTCCACCCTCCACGCGGCACTGGGACTGGGAGTGGACGCGCCCAAGCAGTCTCTGACTCTGCGTCCTGTCATCCGTCCCACTGCGAAAAAGTCCTTCCGCGCGCCTATCTGCACCCCCGAGGGCATCGGCACGGCAGAGTTTACTGCAGGCGTTTGCACCATCCGTTGCACCGAGGGTAGCTTTCCCCTCTCCGCCCTTCGCCTGCCTGCGGACGATTGGACGAGTGTCACCCTCGACGGCTCTCCCGTCGACTTCACCCTCGACGGCGATACCCTCCGCTTTGCGACCCCCGTCACGGTAGGTGCGGGAGCAATACTGCAGATTTTCCATTCGTAATCAAAAAAATCCTATTGCCTGCACGCTTGCAAGCAATAGGATTTTTCCTATTCATTTACCGCGGTAGCTCCACCGCGCCTTCCAGCATATCGGTTTCGGTGATCTTGCCGTCTTTCAGACGGAAGGTCTTGATCTCGAAGGGTTTGAACGCCGCTTCAAAAGCCGCGCCCGCCACGGGGATCTCCACCTTTGCCTCGGTAGCGATGCCCTGACACTCGAACAGGCGAAGGATGTAGACCCGCTCATCCCGCTCGCTCTGCTTGAAGCAGGAGAGAGTCACGTTTTCCCGATCCACCGTCACCAGCGGCGCGGGCTTGACTCCCTCTCCCGAGGGACAGAACGCCAGCGCATACGCCCGCTGATTGAAGATCGCCGCCGCGCGGTCGATACGGGAAAGGACCTCGTCCTTCTTGCCCGCCTCAAAGCGGAAGCGATATCGGCGCTCGCCCTGATCCATTCTCTGCTGATACATGGACTCGTGGAAGGGCTCGCCCCAGGAGGAGCGTCCTGCGCCGTAGCCTGCTGAGCGAACCAGGGAAAGTCCTACCTCGCCCGCGTGGCAATGGGAGCCGTAGACGCCGTCGTCGATGATGGCAAGGGCGTACTCGTCGTCCGAGACCGCCTGCCAATACTGGGCAAGCACCTCCCAGTAGTCGGCGCGAAGCTTCTCTCTGCCGAAGATGGTCTGCCCCATATATTCGCCGCTCTCCAGCGTGGTGGGGACCATCAATTTCAGCCGCTTTTCGTTCTCGGCGTAGAAAACGCGAATCTCCATCTCCAGCACGCCGGTCAGCTTGTTGACAATGTAGCGCACCAGCATTCGAGAGAGATTGTACTGCAGATCGGCTTCGATCACTACACTGACCTCGCCGTCATCGGTGATGCGGACGGGTACGACCAGCGAACCCTTGACGCCGGCAAAGTCGGTGGCCTGACCGGGAGTCATGGGGGTAAAGCTACCGATAGGCGTTCTGGGATTGAAGAAGGGTCTGCCGTCCCAGCAGTTGAAGGTATCAGCAAAGACGTCCACCGAAAGGGCTCCCCGCTTAAAGAACTCCTTGCCGTCCACGATATAGCTATCCACCAAGCCGGTGCGAGGGTTGATGCTGACGCTCCCCTTGGCGGTCTCGATGTGAATGCCACGGTAAACGGGGCGACCGCCGTCGGGACGTCTGTGGAAGAGAGGAAGAGGATCGGGCGTGGGACGCCTCTCGATGACCTCAAAGAAGACATCAAAGCGGGTCACCGATGCGGGTGGCAGAGGTGCCTCGAAGATCACCCGCTTGCACCAGTCCATATAGAAGTTGGCAGATTCCTTCGCCGACTGGCAAGGGATACGCTCACCGTCCCGATAGACGATGGGATTGGAAAACTCCTTGTGCCAGAGCTGTTTCGGCAAGAGAAACTCCACGTCGATGGGCTGATCGTAGGTGAAGGGATGAGGATTATAGACCAGGATCGGCACGCTGTTGCCGTCGCGGATCTTCTCCTGTCCGGCAGATAGGGCGAGGAAATACTTCGCTTTGAGCTTGTTGGTGATCTCCAGACCGTGATCGAGAATGCGGAGAGTGTCCTCCTCCACAGGCTGGATGCAGGAGCCGGGGAGAGAGTCGTGGAACTCGGCGAAGAGCAGATCCCGCCAAGCGTCGTCGATCTGCTGTTTCTCATAGGTGGACAGCCCCGCCAGAGCGGCGTGAGACGCCATCTTTTCCACCATCACCAGATCGTTTTCCAATCTGCGGTGCATCTGCTTGATGCGGATGATGGAGGTGTAGCAGCCCTGCATGATGTGGTTGAGTCCCCGATCCACCACGGGGATCTTGTCGCGATCCACGGTGGCGAAATACTCGTCCGGATGGGAGTGAACGATGTCCATCCCCTCTGCCTTCAGGCGGGCGAGATCGTCCAGATCCTTGCGGGAGGGACCACCGCCGTGGTTACCCACCCCCCAAAGGAAGAGACCGTTTTCGTTCTCCACCCACTTTTCATTAAACTTCTTCACTTCCTCTGCCGCCGTGCCGAAGACCGAGTTATAGCCCCGGTCCGAGCGGTGAACGATGATCTCGGAGCCATCGTAGCCCTTCCAGAGGAAGTCCTCGCTGTCGAAATCATACTCGCCTCTGCCGGGACGGATGTTGACGTAATACTGATAGCCGCACTTGTTCAGCATCTGCACCAAGCCCTGGGCGTGACCGAAGGAGTCGAAGTTCACCGCCGTCACGGGGACTTTGCCGAACTTGTCGTAGAAGTAGATGCGCCCGCGAAGCACCTGACGGAAGATGGATTCCCCCGAGGGAATGTTGCAATCGGGCTGCAGGAACCAGCCGCCCACAATCTTCCAGCGACCGTCCGCCACCTGCTTCTTGATCCGCTCAAAGAGGGCGGGCTCGTGCTCCTCCACCCACTCGTAGAGGAGGGATTCGTTGTGATTGAAGATGAAATCGGGGTACTCGTCCACGAAATCCGACGCTGCGCGGAAGGTGGACAGTCCCTCGGCAAGTCCCGACTCCCATTGCCAGAGCCAGACGGGATCAAGATGTGCGTTACAGAAAAGATAGGTTTTCATCGGTTGCCTCCTTGAGGTCGTTTTGATTTTACTATACCATAATTTGCGGGATCTGTCAATATACCGAAAGAAAAACCGCACCTTTGTCTACCAACAAAAGTGCGATTGATTTACTATATACTCTACAATATTTGTCTTATATAGCAGTTCAAGCCAATAGCCTGTTTCGCTTGCTTCTTTCAGCGCAATTTCCAATTTGGATACAAAATCCTTTTTGCCCTGTGCATACCGTGCTTCATAAATATTAGCACCGATGGAAGTACCGCTTCTGCCGATTTGGGTTGCAATAATCGTTTCGCGATTGGATTTAAGGTGTTTGACAAGATTTAAGATGTCAACCGAAAAATCCATTGCGAGCTCCCGTAATTTTGATTTCGCCATTTTCATGCGCCTCACTTTCTGTTTACAGTATAGCATATACGAGACTATTTGCAAAGGGTGATATTGCGGTAAGCCACAGTGATGTTGTGCTACGCACAGTGATGTATTGCGCCTTTGGCGCAAAGTGATGTGATGTGTTCCGTCACACGCACGAAGTGCACATCACGTTCCGCTTGCGGAACACATCGCGCAAAAAAGCCTATCACACAAGTGTGATAGGCTTTTTTGCTGGCGCGCCCTAGAGGATTCGAACCTCTGACCTACCGGTTCGTAGCCGGGCACTCTATCCGCTGAGCTAAGGGCGCACATCGATTGCCTAAATATAATAGCACAAACGATGCCGCTTGTCAAGCCCTTTTTGAAAAATTTTTCAAAAAATCGCGTTATTTTTCTTCACCGCTTCCCGTTGCGGTTGGAATGGGATCTCTGCCTCGCTTTGCCTTGGCAGTCTTAGCAATGATCAACCATACCACCGCCACGAAGGCGCCGAGCAGCAGGGTCGCGCCCGCAATGCGCAGCCACATTCCGTCGGAGGTATCACTTCCGTCGGTGGAAAGTCCGTACTGCAGCGCCACCTCTGCCGCCAGCGGATTCTCGCTCACGTCCAAATGCAGATTGCCGCAGCCGGCAAAGGCGTCAGTGCCGATCTCAGTCAGGGTGGAGGGTGCCTTCAGCGCGGTCAGCTTGCTACAGCCCTGGAACGCCCGATCCTCCACTACAGCGAGGCTATCGGAGAAGGTCACGTCCTCCAGTTCAGTACAGCCCTGGAACGCCTCCATGCGGATCACTGTCACCCCGGGTGCCTCTACGCTCTCCAGCGACTCGCAGTCGGCAAAGGCCGCCTCTCTGATCTCGGTGACCGTCTTCGGCAGGATCACCTCTTCGATACGGACCTGCGCGGCAAAGGCGTTTTCGGCAATGGCTACCACGGTAAACCCGTCGATCTTCTCGGGCACCTCCAGCGTGGTGGGATCTCCCGAGTAGCCCTTCACCACGATGCCGCCATCCGCCTTCTCGTAGGTGAACTCCGCAAGAGTATTGTCCCGAAAGCGCAAAACCAGCAGTAAAACGAGCCCCGACAGCACCACCAGTGCCACGGTCAGCAGTATTTTGTGACGCAGTTCGTCTTTGCGATCCATAGAATGACCTTCTTTCGTATCTCTATATCGGTATTGTACCACACCTACCCCGTTCTGTAAAGCCCGAAAATGTAAATTTTGCGGAAACTGCATGATTTGTGGCGCCGCCGTCGATACTGCTATGAACCAACACTTGGAAGGAGACCGCTATGAAACTGTCCGGCGACTACGAAACAGACCGCGAGAGCTTGAAAGAGGCTTGCGGATACGGCAAATGCTTTGACCTCAGAGAGCGGAAGCTGATTTTGGGAGAACGAGACGCGACCCTCCTCTACCCCGCCTCCATGACCTCGTCCGAGAGTCTGGAGCGGATGCTCGCCTCCTATCTGGGCTGTCCCGTGAAAAAGGAGGACACCGCCGAGACCTATACCGCCCGCTGTCTGGTGGTGGGCAATCTGACTCTGACCGATGACCTCACCTCCGCCGCCTCGGAGGTGAGAGGGGGCAGCTCGGTCCTGCTGGTGGACGGATTCGACCGCCTGATGGTCACCGACACCAAATCCATCCCCTCCCGCGGGATCACCGAACCACAGCACGATCAGGTGCTTCGGGGTGCCAGAGAAGGCTTTACCGAGCATCTTTTGGAGAACACCGCCATCCTGCGGCGGCGACTCTCTACTCCCGATCTCCATCTGGAGCTTTTCAAGGTCGGCGACAGCACGCCCACC
The DNA here is from genome assembly GCA_017463445.1 of Clostridia bacterium. Lineage (GTDB taxonomy): Bacteria > Bacillota > Clostridia > Oscillospirales > CAG-272 > CAKSQF01. The sequence goes on along the minus strand of JAFTPF010000117.1, from coordinate 49,305 downwards.
AATCTGATCCTCTGCTACGTGGAGGGGCGGGCGGAGGAGCGATATGTGAACGCCATCCGCGACAAGCTCAGCGCGATTCGCGTAGACGCTCTCTCGCTGGGTCAGGAGTCGCTGGCGGAGTGTCTGATCCGCCGCAAATGGTACAATCCCTTCCCCAAATTCCGCTATACCGAGCGTCCCGATGCGGCGGCGGCAATGCTGCTGGAGGGCTCGGTGCTGATCATGTGCGACGCCTCGCCCCAGCTGATGGTGCTGCCCGTGGGCATCTTCGACTTTGTGCAAGAGACCGACGACTTCTACTTCCCGCCCCTACTGGGCACCTATCTGCGCTTTCTGCGGGGTGTGATCTTCCTGCTATCCCTTTTTCTGACGCCGCTTTGGTATCTGCTGATCAAAAATCCCGGCTGGATCCCCGACTGGCTCGCCTTTATCAAGCTGTCCGAGCCTCCGGTCTTTCCCATCCTCCTCCAGCTTTTGCTGGTGGAATTCACCATCGACGGACTGAAGCTGGCATCGCTGAACACGCCCAATATGCTGGGCAACTCCCTCTCGGTGGTAGCGGGTCTGATCCTAGGCGACTTCGCCATTCAGGTAGGCTGGCTGGATCCCGAGGTCATCCTCTATATGGCGTTCGTCTCTATGGCCAACTTTGCCCAGCCCTCCTTCGAGCTGGGCTACGCCTTCAAGTTCATGCGGATCCTTCTCCTTCTCGCCACGGCGCTCTTCAACGCCTGGGGATTCGGCATCGGACTGGCGGCAATCCTCCTGTTGATCGGGCTCAACAAAACGGTGGACGGCAGTCGCAGCTATCTCTATCCGGTGATCCCCTTCAACAAGGACGCCTTCCTGCGCCAATTCTTCCGCACCAAGCTGAGAAGCAAGACGAAATAGCCTCCCGCCGTCCCCGCAGAAGCCCAAATTGTGAGCTACGCAGAAGCCCCAATTGAGACTTCTGCGGGGAAATCCTGCAAATTTACCCATCGAAAATCGGAAATACGGTCGAAAATCATCACTTTTACCATTTACAAACGCCGCTTCCTATGCTATAATATGGAGTAAATATACATTGCGAAACGAGGCTTCACACGATGAAAAAAAGTGCAAGCGAACTGTCTTTCGAATTCTCCAAGCTGGCAAAGCTTTGCCAGGATAACTCCACCATCGACTCCTCTCTCTATCAGAAATACGACGTCAAGCGCGGTCTCCGTGACAAGGAGGGCAAGGGCGTCCTCACCGGTCTGACCCAGATTGCCACCGTCCTGCAGCACAAAGAAGTGGACGGCAAGCTGGTCCCCGCCGACGGCAGACTCTATTACCGCGGCGTCAATGTTAACGATCTCATCGCCGGTGCCCGCCGCGAGGGACGCTACGGCTTTGAGGAGACCGTTTTCCTTCTCCTCTTCGGCAAGCTGCCCGATGCGGAAGAGCTGGCGACCTTCACCGACATCCTGTCTACTCAGCGCAGGCTGCCCAAAAACTTCGTCCGCGACGTCATTATGAAGGTACCCACCGCCGACATTATGAGCTCGCTGGTGCGTTGCATCATGACCCTTTCCTCCTACGACAAACGCGCGGGCGATACCTCCATCGACAATGTCACCCGTCAGTGCATCGATTTGATCGCCGTCACTCCTCTGCTGGCGGTCTACAGCTATCACGCCTTCCGTCACTATCGGCTGGACAAGCCCCTATACATCGCTCCTCCCCGCGAGGATCTTTCCATCGCAGAGAACATTCTCTATATGCTCCGCCCCAATGGCAAGTACAGCGAGCTGGAAGCACAGCTGCTGGATGCCGCCCTCACTCTCCACGCGGAACACGGCGGCGGTAACAACTCCACCTTCACCATGCACGTGGTCACCTCCTCCGGCACCGACACCTACTCTGCCATGGCTGCCGCGCTCTGCTCCCTGAAGGGTCCCAAGCACGGCGGTGCCAACATCAAGGTAGTACAGATGTTTGAGGATCTCAAGCGAAACGTATCCGACTGGAGCGATGACCGGCAGATCGAGGAATATCTGACCGGTCTTCTGCGAAAGAAGGGATTTGACCATTCCGGTCTCATCTACGGTATGGGACACGCCGTTTATACCATCTCCGACCCCCGTTGCCGTCTACTCAAGCAGTACGTCAGAGAGCTGTCCGAGGAGCTGGGTTATCAAAAGGAATTCGCCCTCTACGAGAAGGTCGAGGAAATGGCGCCCCGCCTGATGGCGCAGGAGCGCAAGCTGTTAAAGCCGGTCAGTGCCAACGTGGACTTCTACAGCGGCTTTGCTTATCGGATGCTGGGACTGCCTATGGAGCTCTTTACTCCTCTCTTCGCTACCGCCCGTGTGGCAGGCTGGAGCGCACACCGCTTGGAAGAGCTGATCAGCGGAGGCAAGATCATCCGCCCCGCCTACCTCAGCGTCATCGATGAACAGCCGTATCACCCGCTTTCAGAAAGATAAAATAATTTTTCTTCGAATCGTCACCCGAAATTCACATTTGGGTGACGATTTTCAGATTGATTTCAATATTTTGCGGTATAATATTTTCAAACCTGTATATCTGAAAGGAGATATTACATTATGCGTATTCTGATCGTAGAAGACGAACTGAAGCTGGCCGAGGCACTGTCCCAGATCCTCGCCAAAAACCGTTACGGCTGTGACATCGCTACCGACGGTGAAACAGGCCTGGACATGGCCATGTCGGGCATTTACAACATGATCCTGCTGGACATCATGTTGCCCAAGATGAACGGTATGGATCTGCTCCGCCGTCTGCGCTCCTCCGGCATCACCATTCCTGTGATCCTGCTGACCGCAAAGGACGACCTGAGCGACAAGGTCAACGGTCTGGATGCAGGCGCCGACGACTACATCACCAAGCCCTTCCAGAGCGAGGAGCTGATGGCGCGCATCCGTGCCCTCTCCCGCCGCAACGCCGAGCTGATCCCCGAGACCGTGCTCTCCTTCTCCGACGCCACCCTGAATCTCTCCACCTACGAGCTGTGCTGCGGCGACCGCGGCATCCGTCTGGGTCTGAAGGAGATGGGCATTGCCGAAATGCTGATGCGCAGCGGTAAGCGCATCGTTTCCAAGGAAGAGATCCTGGTAAAGATATGGGGCTACGACACCGACGCTGAATACAACAACGTAGAGGTCTACATTTCCCTGCTCCGCAAGAAACTCAAGCACATCCACGCAAACGTCAGCATCTGCACCGTCCGCGGCGTGGGCTATAACCTCTATCCCGGCACCTTCGAATGAACCGAGGCCCGTTCTGGCGGCTTCGACTGAGGTTCATCGCCATCAGCATGAGCCTGCTTTTGCTGTTTTTGGTGATCGTCTGCGTGGCAGTATTTGCCGCAATGTCCCACTCTCTGATGCAGCGAAGCGAAGCCGTGCTGGATTACACCGCCGATCTGATCCGAACCGGGCATTATGTCAAGAGCGGCACCGTCGTCAAGCCATCCACCCCTCCCGCCGCCGATGATTCGGGGATGAACGCCGGCTTCGGCGCCTCCCCTGAAGCCGAGAACCTGCGCAAGCAGGAATGGTTGCTCCGCCACGGAGACGTTCATCTGGACGCCATCCTGTTGGAGCACGTAGTCTCCATCTTCGTTGATCCCGATGGAAAGATCCTGCGGATCCTGCAGGACGGCGTCACCGACAGCGACTATGCGGATTCGGTAGGCACGGCGCTGGAGGAGTTCCTGGGCGAATCCCCCGACGGCGAGGGAACCGTCAAGCTGGACGGAACCTCCTTCCGCTACAAGTGCTATTCGATAGATGAGCAATCCCTCTGTCTGATGGTCAACTGCGACGGCGATACCGCCAGCATCAATCAATTGCTGCTGATTTTGGGCAGTATCGGCGCGGTGGCGATCATTCTGCTGCTTTGTCTTAGCTACTATCTCTCCGGTCGTGCCATCAAGCCGCTGGAGAACAGCTGGAAACAGCAGCAGCAATTCGTCCATGACGCCTCTCACGAGCTGAAGACGCCGCTGGCGGTGATCACTACCAACATCGAAGCGATTCGGGGCTGTCCCGACGATACCATCGCCAAACAGGACAAATGGCTCTCCTATATCGCCGAAGAAGCGGCTGATATGCGAATTCTGGTAAACGATATGCTGACCCTTGCCAAAGGTGACACCCCTGCTCGGGGCGATCAGGTAGCGGTGACCTTCTCCCTCAGCGATACTGTGGAGGAAGCCGGACTTCTGATGGAGGCTAATGCGCTGGATGCAGGCATCATGCTGGAGACCGACGTGGAGGAAGGCATCAATTTCATCGGCAATCCCGACGATCTCAAGCGCGTCCTGCTGATCCTTTTGGACAACGCGCTGAAGAACACCTTCGAGGGCGGTCGGATCGATCTGAGGCTTTCCCGCTCTCACGGCGATCTGCTGATCACCTGTCGCAACACGGGCAGAGGCATCCCCGCCTCCGAGCTGCAAAACATCTTCCGCCGATTCTATCGGGTGGATCCCTCCCGCGCGCGGCTGACCGGCGGCTCGGGTCTGGGACTCTCCATCGCCGAGCGCATCGTGGAAGGCTACAAAGGCAAGATCTGGGCAGAAAGTGAAGAGGGTCAGTGGGCACTCTTCTGTGTAAAGCTGCCGGCAATCAAGGAATAGCAGACGGGGTTCCACCCCGTACCCAGCCCAAGGGACTTTTGTAAAAGTCCCTTGGGAATCTTCAAAACTTTTATAAAAGACGGCAACCTACTTGCCGTCTTTTTATTTTGCACCGATCCCACCCCTCGTTCATACACTGATAGCGGATACTGTTTCGATCCCGCATCAGCGTATCCACCCTCGAATTTACGGAGGAAGGTATATATAGAATGATGGAAACTCAAAAGATCCCCCTCACGGCGTTTATTCCGGGTGGGGACGGACGGATGGTGCATACCGCAAAAATATTGGAGCAGGCGGGCTGCACCGTCACTTTATTCGGTCAGGACGGTGGTGCGCCGCCTTCTCTGCCCATTGATCAACTCGTCTTTGCCGCCGAGATGATCGTTCTCCCGATCCCCGTCAGCCGAGACGGGATCACCTTAAACGCGCCTATGGCAACACAGCCGATTCCCTTGGACGGAATCGTCTCCGCGCTCCGAAAGGGGCAAACGGTAGCAGGCGGCGGCTTTCCCGCTGGGTGGAGCGACGCGATCCGCGCCAGGGGATGCGCGCTCTACGACTGCCTCACCGACGAGCGATTCGCACTCCCCAACGCCCTTGCCACGGCAGAGGGTGCAGTCGCGCTGGCGATCACCGAGACCTCCGATCTGCTTTCCGATAGCGACTGCACCATCCTTGGCTACGGACGGATCGCAAAGCATCTCTCCCGCCTGCTGACGGCGATGGGGGCGCGCGTCACGGTCATCGCCCGCAAAGCCGGCGCACGAGCGGAGGCGACAGCGGAAGGATGTGCGGCATATTCGCTGACCGACGCTCCCTCGATGCTTGCCGACACACCGCTGATCTTCAACACGATCCCTGCGCCCCTCTTTGACTTTGCCAAGCTGCTGCCAACGGGCGGCACGGTCATCGATCTTGCCCCCGTCTACGCCCCCGCGGACGCTCCCCGCGTGATCCGCGCGGCGGCGCTCCCCGCCAAATACGCGCCCCGATTTGCAGGACGGCTGTTTGGCGAGTGCATCCTGTCACACCTGCGCGAAAAGGAGGGGATCGTATGATCGGATACGCCTGCTGCGGCTCCTTCTGCACCCTCTCCCGCACTATGCGGCAGATGGAAGTCCTGTCGAAGTCCTATGAACTGCTGCCCATCGTCAGTCCCGTGGTAGCAGTCACCGACACCCGCTTCGGTAAGGCCGCCGATTTTCTCTCTCTGATGGAGACCATCAGCGGAAGGAAGCCCCTGACCACCATCGCCGAAGCTGAGCCGCTGGGTCCCACGATCCCGCTGGAGGCTCTGGTGATCGCGCCCTGCACCGGCAACACGCTGGCCAAGATGGCAAACGGCATCACCGACACCTCGGTGACCATGGCGGCAAAGGCGCATCTGCGCAACGGCAGACCGCTGATCATCGCCCTTGCCAGCAACGACGCCCTGTCGGCAAATCTCCGCAACATCGGCACGCTGCTGGAGCGAAAAAACATCTATTTCGTCCCCCTGGGACAGGACGATCCCCAATCCAAGCCTCACAGCATGGTCTGCGATTTCGATCGGATCCCCGAAACGATCGCCGCCGCTCTGGAAGGACGCCAACTGCAGCCGCTGCTCGTAAAGTAACGACTTAGGGGAACTTTTTGAATAAAGTTCCCCTAAAACCCCTCAAAAACTTCCGAAAAAGCGTCGCAAATGCTTGCGCCGCATGTTTTTTCTTGAGGAAACTTCTTGAAAGAAGTTCCCTCAAACTCCCTCAAGAACTTTTGAAAAGGTCGGCAAATACTTGCAGACCTCTAATGTGTCTTGAATGACGAGTTGAGTTTGCCCCGCAAGTATTTGCGGGGCTTATATAGAAGTTTTTGCGTCGCTTTTTTCAAAAAGCGACCGGGGTGCGGGGTGGAACCCTGCGCCGTTATTTCTTCATCAAATTCAGCAGCAGTGTCCACAGACGCTCACAGCTGGGGATATACAGCGCCTCGTCGGGGGTGTGGATGTCACGGAGAGTGGGACCGATGGAGATGGCGTCGCACTCGCCGTTCAGGGCCGAGACGATGATGCCGCACTCCAGACCTGCGTGGATAGCATTGACCACGGGGGTGGAATCCGCGCCGAAGGTCTCGCGGTACACCTCCACGAAGTCGGTTGCCAGCTTGGAGTTCGGATCAAAATCCCATCCTGCGTGGCGATCTTCGATGACCATCTCAACGCCCAGCGCCTTGGCAAGCCGCTTAAAGGTGCGGGTCAGGGCATCCATTTCGCTGTCCGAGGAGGAGCGCGCCATCACGGCAACCTGCACCGCCTTGGGAGTGGTGGTCACCACGCCGGTGTTGGAGGAGGTGCGGACGAAGCCCTCCACGAAGGGAGACATCGCCACCACGCCGTCGGGGAGCAGGGTCAGCAGGTTGATCACGGTAGAGCTGTCCTTGTAGGTGAGCATTTTGTCGGCGGGAGTTCCCTTCCCAATCAGCAGCTTGAAGCCTGCATCGGCATCGGAAAGCTCCTTTTTCAGCTTGGCTTCTTCGGCAAGGAGGATTGCGGTCGCCGCCTTGGGATCGTCCACATAGATCTCTGCAAATGCCTCGCGGGGGATGGCGTTGCGCTTGTTTCCGCCATTGACCGTTACCAGATTGAAGGGGGTATCCTCATACAGCACTGCCAGCAGCCGTCCCATAATGCGGTTGGCATTGCCGCGGCAAAGGTGGATGTCGGCACCCGAATGTCCGCCTGCCAGCCCCTTGACCGTGATCTTGATGGGTCTGCCTGGACAGGGGATCCGATCGGTGGGAAGCGTATACATCAGATCCATACCTCCCGCACAGGAGGCGGTGGCAACGCCCTCGTCCTCGGAATCCAGATTGATCAGCCGACGGGCAGTAATGCGGGAGTAATCGAACCTGCCCGCGCCCTCCATACGGGTCTCCTCGCCGGTGGTGATCAGACATTCCAGCTTAGGATGAGAGATATTGTCGTCATCCAGGATCGCCATAATGATGGCAACGGCAATGCCGTCGTCGCCGCCGAGAGTGGTGCCGCGAGCGCGCATCCAATCGCCGTCGATATAGGGGACGATAGGATCGGTCAGAAAGTCGTGGACCACATCGGAATTCTTCTCGCAGACCATATCCATATGTCCCTGCAGAAGCAGTGCGGGCTTGTCGGCGCAATCGGGAGTGGCTTCCTTGACGATCAGCACGTTCAGCGCCTCGTCCTGATAGCAGGCAAGACCGCGCGCGCGGGCAAACTCCATCAGATAGTCGGAGATTGCCTGCTCGTTGCCCGAGCCGTGGGGGATCTTGCAGATATCCTCGAAAAAGTGAAGCAATGCAGGTGTTCCGCCTGCCTGAGAAAGTCCTTCGGTAATATAGTTCATCGTAAATTCCTTTCGTTTACATAGATCAAAGCGCAGAGATCCCGGATCCCAATGCGATCAGCACCACGGGAACAGCGATCACCAAGGCTTTTTCAAACAGCGAGCGCCCCTTGAAGTCACCCAGGCAACGGGCTCCGCAGATCACGGCAGGGAATGCGGCTCCGATAAAGATCAGCGCAAAGCCGATGACCTGCACCGCGCCCATAGACGCGCCCAACAGCTCTTCGCCCGCATCAGACACCTGCATATACGCCGTTGTGACCAGCACGGTCAGCATCCGCAGGATCATCGGCAGAGCGATCCCGCCCGCTTTGGAGCGCACATACGCGATCCCTGCCGAGAACAGCCCCATCGGGAGCAGGACGTACAGATCGGCGTGATACAGACCGCCCAGCAGTCCGATCAGCAGATAGGGGAGCCAGGGACGCTCCTTGCCAAGTCCCCGCAGACGGGGAAACAGGAAGCCGTCAAAGAGAATGCTCTCACACACACCCGCCAGCAGAATGATCCCCGCCACCGCCCAGTGGGAGGAGGTATAGTCATAGACGTGGAAGGTGGTAACGGCAAAGCCGGGAACCAGCAGATGGGAGAACAGGAAGGCAGGGATCGCCGTCAAAATACACCCGACCCACACCAGCGCACCGCCCATCGTCTGCCCTGCCGACTGCCCGCCGCCGGCAAGCAGTTTTTTCGCGGCGAAGCCGGTTCGACGGGCTACCACCAGCGTCGCAACCAACGTGGCGATCTGACAAAGATAATACGCCCAGATGCCGATCACGCCGGACAGCAATCCGCCTGCAATGGCGAAAAGCAGGAAGCAGATGCCCCACAGAAGGAGGCAGTCGATGAGTTTCAGTTGATTAGTATTCATTCTATTACAAGACCTTTGGTCGACAGTTTTCGAAAATCAAAAAGGGACTACCATAGTAGTCCCTTTGTTGGTAATTAGCCAAGCTTGGAAGAGTTCACCTTGACGCCGGGACCCATAGTGGATGCCAGGACACAGCTTTTAATATACTGACCCTTGGCAGCAGCGGGCTTCGCCTTGATGATTGCACTCATCAGAGTATTCAGGTTCTCATCCAGCTTCTCAACGCCGAAGGATACCTTGCCGATGGGGCAGTGGATAATGTTGGACTTATCCAGACGGTACTCGATCTTACCTGCCTTCGCCTCGGTAACAGCCTTGCCGATCTCCATGGTAACGGTGCCTGCCTTGGGGTTAGGCATCAGACCCTTGGGACCCAGAACACGACCCAGACGACCGATCAGACCCATCATGTTGGGAGTGGTAACGATGATATCGAACTCGAACCAGTTTTCCTTCTGGATCTTTTCGATGTACTCTTCAGCGCCGACGTAGTCTGCGCCTGCAGCGGTTGCCTCAGCAGCCTTGTCGCCCTTTACCAGAGCCAGTACGCGTACCTTCTTACCGGTACCGTTGGGGAGGACAACAGCGCCTCTGACCTGCTGGTCAGCGTGACGGGAGTCAACGCCCAGTCTGACGTGAACCTCTACGGTCTCGTCGAACTTAGCCTTGGCAGTCTGGCAAACCAGACCGAGCGCCTCGGCGGAATCATACAGTTTAGTTCTTTCAACCAGCTTTGCGCTGTCCTGATACTTCTTACCTTTAGTAGCCATTCTTCTATCCTCCTATCTTACTCGGTCACGGTAACGCCCATGCTGCGTGCGGTGCCCTTGACCATGCTGATAGCGGCTTCCAGAGAAGCGGCGTTCAGGTCAGGCATCTTGGTAGTAGCGATCTCGGTTACCTGAGCCATAGTCAGGGAAGCAACCTTGGTCTTGTTGGGAGTTGCGGAGCCGGACTCAATACCTGCCGCCTTCTTGATGAGGACAGGTACGGGAGGAGTCTTCACGATGAAGGTGAAGGTACGGTCAGCGTAAACGGTGATGATAACGGGAACGATCAGACCGATCTGAGCCTTGGTTCTTTCGTTAAACTCCTTGATGAAGTTAGGAATGGAAACGCTGTGCGCACCCAGAGCAGGACCGACGGGGGGACCGGGGAGTGCTTTGCCTGCGGGCAGCTGAAGTTTAATATAGCCGGTAATTTTCTTTGCCATAGTAATTTACACCTCCGATGTGGTTATTGACGCGAGGGCATGAAACAAAATTTACCCTCTCCCACAGAATACGCACGGGCAATCCACTGCTGCGAGCTTGCAAGCCGTGGCGCGCGTATCGAAAAAGATGACGATAAATACAGATTACATCTGTGCAGATTACATCTGTGCAGATTACATCCGATAGAGCTCGACGTCGTCGGCGTCCAGTTCCACGGGGGTCTCGCGTCCGAAGAGGGATGCGAGGACTTTGATTTTCTTGCAGTCGGGAGAGATCTCGTCCACGCGTCCGATGAAATCCTTCATCGCACCACGGATGATCCGCACGTTGTCGCCAACGTTGTAGCCCAGTTTGGGAAGGGCGTCGGAGCGTTCTACACCCAGTGCTTCCACCTCTGCATCAGAGAGGGGGACGGGCGCGCTTCCGGGACCTACGAAGCCGGTAACGCCGGTGATATTGCGGACAGCGTGCCAGGACTTGTCGTTCATGATCATCTTGACCATAACGTAGCTAGGGAAGAGCTTGACCTCCACTTCGCGGCGGTCCTCACCCTCGCCTTCGATCACGGTCTCGGTAGGGATCTTGATATCGTAGATCAGATCCTGCAGGCCGCGGTTCTCGACGATCTTCTCCAGATTAGTCTTGACCTTGTTCTCGTATCCGGAGTATGTGTGAACCACATACCAGCGGATCCCTTCTGCGTACTGATTCAGATCCATTGCCATAACTTAACCAAGCTTAGCCAGGAGCGCGATCAGATTTGCGAAGCACCAGTCGACGCCGAAGATAACAACGGCGAAAACGACCAGAACACCGATAACGAGCGCGGAAGATTTCATGGTATCCTTCTTGGAGAACCAGGTGATCTTCTTGCGTTCACTCTTCAGGTCGGCAAAGAACTTTGCGATCTTGCCTTTTTCCTTCTGAGATTTGGGGGTCTTTTCCTTTTTGGGCTTTGCGGTGTCAACCGCTTTCTTTTCTTCTGCCATTTTGAATGCCCTCCTTACTTGGATTCCTTGTGCAGAGTATGCTTTCTGCAGAAACGGCAATACTTGTTCATTTCCAGTCTGTCGGGGTCATTCTTCTTGTTCTTCTTGGTGTTGTAGTTTCTCTGCTTGCACTCACTGCAAACCATAGTGACTTTGACTCTCAATTCGGCACCTCCTAAAAAATTAGAAAAAGCGGACTTTTTCTTTGTTTACCTCCCTCAAACGAGGCTGCATACATGGGCTTTCGTGCTTTCTCCGCACGAAAAAAGAACCCTCCTCGCAGAGGTAGATATAGTTTACCACAAATCGTGATGCTTGTCAAGTCCTTTTCGCAGATTTTTTGATGAAATTTCGGCGATTTATGCGAGGAATGCACCTCTTACTCGTAGGGGCCGACGTCCTCGACGGCCCGAAACGAACGCCTCGCACCGAACTTCACTCCTGCTCCCCAATGATAATCATCGTCCGCCGAGATAGTGACTTGGAATAATCGTTAGGAATATAAGGAAGCAATTCGGCTTTGCCAAATTGTAATCTGAGAAGGGGAGAAAATGGAGTTCGGCTGTGCCGAACTCCGGCAGTTGCGCTATGCGCAACTGCAGACCATCCTCAAACGCCGAAGTTTCCTTCTCTCCCCATAGTTGCGCATAGCGCAACTATTCCCCTCTCATCTTCCTTGGCTGGGTCTGTCGGGAAAGACTTTGTCATCCTCCTTGGCTATACCTTGCCCTGAGTGTGCGCGACGAGGATTCGTCGCGCCCCTCAAAAGTTCTTTCGGGGTCAAAGGGGTGCTTTCTTTCAAGAAAGCACCCCTTGATTATACTTAATTCATCTTCATCTTACCGGAAGCTTCCAGGAGCTTGATGAAGAGGCCGCCCTGAACGGAGCGATGACGGAAGCCGACCTGCTGACCGGTGTGTACCCAGTACCAGTCGGTCATAGGGCAACGGGAGTCGGAGAAGTTATAGGTCAGCCACAGGGGATGAACCATTTCTTCGAAGGTTGCCTTGTCTTCTGCCAGAGTCGCAGTCCATACCAGCCAGTCGGACTTGGTGTAGGGCTTACGGTTGTCCAGAGGCAGACCGTAGGGATAGGTCTTTTCCTTGTAGGAAGCAACCTCGGTAGCGATGACGTTCTTGTCCATGACGCCGGTGCCGAACAGCTTATCCCAAACGATGTTGTACTTCATGGAGAAGGAGCCGGGACGGTCGAATGCCAGACGGTAGGAGCCGTCGCCGTTGGATGCGCGGACTGCCCAGTCAGCAGCCAGTTCCTTTGCCTTTGCCAGATACTCGTCAGCCTTTGCGGTCTCGCCCAACATCTTGTAGATCAGGGACAGACCGATGATACCCGAGATCGCCTTCAGGGACAGGTTACAGTTGTGCGCCAGGTGACCTGCAAAGTCGTCGGTGCAGAGCTGGTTTGCAGGGTCTGCGCCGTACTTCAGCAGATAGTTTGCCCACATTTCCAACAGATCCATGTTTTCCTTAGCGAAGGTTACGTCGCCGGAAGCGATGGCGTGGGTCGCCGCCATAACGATCATGTTGCCGCACTCCTCAACGGGCATCTGACCGTCGATGTTGTTGTCGGCGTAAACCTGACCGTTGACGTGAGGATACTGACCCGCGTCGTGGGGAGCGAAGTCGAACTTCAGCTTCTTTGCCCACTCGTCGCTGCGGGAGTATTTGTAGATGGGTCTCATCATGCCTGCTACCAGCTCGGGGTTGTAGAGCAGGAACATGGGGATGGAGGGGTAGGAAACGTCAACGGTAGCGGCACAGCCGTTGGAGTGGCACTCCTTGGAGATGTACAGGATGTTGCCGTCGGTGTCCAGAACCAACTTGTGAGCGGCGCAAACCTGACGGTATGCCAGCTCCAGCAGCTCAGCGTATTCCTTGCCGCCAGCAGCCTCTGCGTCGGAGGCCAGCTTTGCGGAGAAAGCGTCCGCCTTCACCATCACGTCAGCGTAATCAGCGTATGCCTTTACAATTTCGTCGGTGATCAGCGCGCCGTCCTTGCTCCACCAGGTCTTCAGGTGCTCGCCGAAGTAGATCATCGACTCTACGTCGTCGTAAGCGAAGGTGAAGAGGGTGCCGCACTCGGTAACGGTATTTTCAGCGGTCACGAAGGTCATGAAGATAGACTCGCCGTGACGCTCTCTCTCGCGAAAAGCGATCGGGATCTCTTCCACTTTAGCACAGCCGCCCTTGGTGGAGAGATAGAAGTAACCCCAGTCGATACGGATATCGTCGCCGCGGCGTGCCAGAACCTTCTGATCCGCCTTGCCGATCTTGGCGGTAACGATGCCGTCGCCCAGCGTCATGACCTCGGTCTCAACCTTGCCGAAGCCGCGGAAGTCCAGACAAATCTCCTCGGATACTGCGACCTTAGCGGTAACGGTGTGAGAAGCGCCGTCCACGGAGGTGTAGGAGAGCTTCAGGTAGGAGATGGGACGGGTGAAGTAGTAGTAATCGTCGGGCAGCAGGGGGGTGGAGAAGAGAGCGGTCAGCTGGATGCCTGCGCCTTCGAAGGTATACTCGGTGGAGAGCGCAGTAACCTTCAGATCGACCTGCTCCATCTTGGGCATTCTCTTGTTGTGTCTGCCCATAAAGATGTATTTGGTACCGTCAACGGTAACGGTGCCGATCATAGTGTTGGGCTTGCCTGTCCAGTGTTCGGTGGTAGAATCGGTGAGCTTGTCCGCAGGAGACCATACGGAGAAATAGGGGTCCACTGTGATCAGCGGGACTGACGGAGGTCTGAGTTTCATAAGCGTATTCCTTTCGCTGAGGAAAAAATTTTTTCGGATCATATCCGTATTTACTTTACCACAATTAAGCGAATTTGTCAATACATATTTGCGATTTTATCGGATTTTTATCCATAATTCCGCAAGCGCAAGCGGGCTTTCGCGCACTTGCAAAAATCCTCCCTTTTCGTGAGAAAAGGGAGGTCAGTCTGTCGATAAACTATAAATTTAGAAAGTCGCCAGCCAAGGAATGGGGTAGGAGGTCTGGAGGAAGGGGAAAAACTTCGGCGTTTGAGATGGTTTTCCCCTTCCTCCAGTTATCATTGACACTTTTTCGACACTCTGTCCTCCCTTTCAAAAGAAAGGGAGGTTGCGCGGCAGTGCCGCTTATGCGGTTATTTCTTCTTCATTGCAACCACAACGATTGCCACAACTGCGCCGACAAGGCAAATAGCCAATACCACGATGACGATCGTCGAGCTGTCGCCGCCCTCGTCGTTGTCGGCGGAAATGTCAACGCTTGCGTTTGTATCGGGAGCGGTAGTCGTGGGCACCTTCTCGGTGGTGGTGGGAGCCGTGGAGGTCACGGGTGCGTCGGTGACAGGCTTGTCGGTGACGACGGGCGCGGCGGTGACGGGCTTGTCGGTGGTCACAGGCGCGTCGGTGACGTCTCCATTCGTTTCGGGAGCAGTCTCCGGAGGGGGTGCGTTTTTGGTGTAAACTGTATAGGCAACTCCCTCGTGGGTTTCCGACGCGGTGTAGGGATAATTCTCGGTGATAAATTCCGGGACAGATGTGATCTCATCCGATATCATAACCGAGGTTGCTCGGCTGATCAACTCTCCACATGCACTTGAAGAAGTCAATTGATTCGCAACCGCAGCGGATTTAATGTAAACATTCTTCAAAGAGTTGCACCAATAGAACGCCTCTTCCTCGATTTCGGTTATACCGCTGCCTATCACTACATCTGTAAAATGTACGAACTGAAATGCACCTTCTCCAATCGTGGTCACACTATCGGGTAATATTACACTCGTCAGATCGGAACATCCCGAAAACGCTTGCTTACCGATCGTGACTACGCCGCCCGAGAGCGTGACGCTCGTAAGATTTGAGCAACCATAAAACGCCCCTTCCTCAACTGTGGTCACACCGGCGGGAATGATTACATCCGTCAAAGTCTCACACTGATAAAATGCCTCTTTTCCGATCACGATTACGTTTTCGGGAATCACAGCGTTCGCAAGGTTTTTGCACTTATAAAATGCGCGGGCACCGATTGCAACGACACTATCGGGAATGACCACCTCGGTCAGATCCTCACGGTATGAAAAGCAAGAAGCCGAAATCGTCAAAGTACCCTCGCGAATGGTGAACTTATCCGATACAGATTCGCTTCTTACCTCCACCAAATGGCGACCGATATATAACGCATCGCCCGTCCAATTGGCTCTGTCCTTGTAATAGGCTGTGTCATAGCACACCTGTAATCCCAGCGAGGTCACACTATCGGGAAACGTAATATTTTTCAAATTATCGCAACCTCTGAATGCGTCGTCTCCGATGGTGGTTACACCTTCGGGAATCGTTACGCTTGTGAGACTTTGGCAGTCATAGAACGCCATGCTACCGATCGTAATAACGCTATTGGAAAATTTCACGCTGGTCAGTTCTCTACACCCGTCAAATGCATGTTCTTTGATCGTAGTCACTCCGTTCGGAATGGTGAGGCTTGTCAAGTCGGCATTGTCAAACGCATATGCCCCAATTACTTTCACACTGCCGGGAATAGTTATGCTGGTCATTCTATAACATGATTCAAACGCATGATCTCCAATATTGATCAATCCATCGGGCAGAATTACGTTTTTTACATCAAACCCGTATGAATGCCAAGGTGCATCAAAGTAATCATAATTCTCCATTGCGCCTTTGCCCTTAATTTCCAATACACCCGTATCGGTATTTACCGTCCAGGTCAGATTGGAGCCGTCGCCTTCTGCGCCGCACTTACCGCTCGCCGTCTGGGCACTGACCGGCAGAGCAAACATCACCACTGCAGTCAGCATCGTTGCAAGCGTAAGTAGAATCGAAATCCATTTTTTCATAGTCCTTCTCCTTATTATAAAAAATATCTATCCAAAGCCGCACACAATAAAAATGTACGGCTCCGTTCGATTGATCAATCTACTGTGCAATAAATCCTTCTTACATCAGTTTGTCGATAAAGTACAATTATAGAATGCCGCCAGCCAAGGAAGTGGGTGGGATGCTCGAAGGGAGGGCGAAAACT
This sequence comes from Clostridia bacterium, assembly GCA_017463445.1. Taxonomy (GTDB): domain Bacteria; phylum Bacillota; class Clostridia; order Oscillospirales; family CAG-272; genus CAKSQF01. The sequence continues at coordinate 33,194 of JAFTPF010000117.1, read as the reverse complement.
TCGGCGTTTGAGATGGTTTCGCCCTCCCTTCGATTTTGATAAGGATTTTTTCGACACGCTGTTACATATAATTCCTTCAAATCGCGGTTTTGTTGCATGAAATTCAAAATTTTCAAAATAATTATCAAATACTGATTGTAAAATGAATTAGGTGGGTTGGTTTCCCACCTTTTCTTCTAAAATGCAAGTATCCTTCGCTCATATTCCTCTGTTTTGTGATACTTTGCGTGTCCGCAAAATGTGATTACTATAGCACATTTTCCTTTTATGTAGGTGTTCCTATACATTATATCACTTGTTTCGTCAAAAATCAATAGTATGTAGGTGTGCCTTCTTAAAATATTTTTGCTTTCTTGATAGAATATATATGTAGGTATAACTTCAAAGTTAAATTGTTTTATTGGGAGGTATCCGCTTGACTGTAAATGACGCTGTCGCAAAACGCATTTCTAAATTACTGCAAGAAAAGAATATGTCTCAATACCGTTTAGAACAAGAATCGGGAATACAGCACGGAAGTATGCAATGCATAATGAACGGTCGAAATAAAACGGTCACTCTTAGCACCGTTATTCTGCTTGCAAGAGGATTCAATATGCCGCTTACCGAGTTTTTAGATGACGAGATTTTCTGTTCGGCAGATTTAGAAATTGAAAAGTAAAAGTCGCCTTTCGATGGGCGACTTTTTTATTTTCCGCTCCCCAAAAATCTCCCCACCCTTCTTGCGAAGGATGGGGATTGCCGTATTAGTCCAAATTCGACGAAGTATCGCTCATGTCATATCCGAGAATCAGACCGTCCAGCCCCTTATCGGGAGCCAGCGCCTTGATCTCATCCGCCGTCAGCGCACGGTTGTAGATCTGCACGGCTGCCATATCGCCGCGGAACTTGCGATCGGTGGCGTCGGGCTGGATGCCGATGCCCAGACGGGATGCGGTAGTGGCGTTGCCGGTGAAGGTCTTGGAGCCCACCAGCTTGCCGTTCACATAGAGCTTCAGTCCAACCGCATCGCGGACAGCAGTGATCTGGAACCACTGATTCACCGCCACACCTGCGTCGGCGGGATAGACCGTGATGATATTATCCCAGTTGCTTTCGTAGACGAAGAACTCCAGACGTCCGCTGCTGTCGATCTTCAGGGTCACTTGCGTGTCACCGGTAGAGGCGATCACGTTGTGCTCGTTGAAGTCGGCGAGCTTCACCCAAGCGGTGATGGTAAACTGTCCCTTGCCCGAGAAGGTGTTTCGGATGATCGAATTCTTGTCGGACAGCAGGAAATTTCCGTCGAAGGACGCGCCCGTAGGCGAGGTCTCGTCTTCCGACACCGAGCCGGTGTTCGCCGTGGTGGAGAAATTCCCTGCCATGTCGTTGAAGATGGTCTTCACCGCGCCGTCTCTTTCTACCACCTCCAGAATGCGGTAGTTTCCAACCATCGCCTTCTGGGTGTCGGTGAGGGCGTCGTAAGCCGCTCTGACCTTCTTCACACCGGAGGGATCGGCGAGGAGCGCCTCAATGGCGTCCTCCACTCTGCCCGCCAGGATGCCGTCGATGTCGTCGGCACCGATGGATGCGCTGTCTCGCCAGAGGCGGGAGAGATCGGTCAGCTCCTCGCTGTCCGCGCCCTTGTCAAAGGGAACGAGGGTGACGGTAAAGGTCAGCTCCTGACCCACGGGGATGCGATACTCGGTCAGCGTATCGGGACCGCAGGAGGCACCGCCCGTACCGCGGGACATATAGGAAAGGGTGAGATAGGTGCTGGAGGGATTTGCACTGAGCTGATGGGAATACTTGGCATTCTTCAGCTGAGCGGCGGAGTAGTGGATCGCCTGCGCCTCCATGGAATCGGAGACCGCCATCAGACCGGCATTGCTGCCCTCGGAGGTCAGCGCATACCAACGGACACGGGTCATGTTGCCGCTGTCTTGAGGCTTGCCGTAGAGGAAAAGATTATCGGTGACGGTGGACTCGTACACGCCGGGGATACCCGAGCGGTTTCTGTCCACATAGCTGTCGTGCTCGCCGTAGCCGTACCAGACCGCCTGCTCGTAGGAGGCGGGAAGGGTCAGGGTCAGACCGTAGCGTGCCATCTCACCTGCGGCGGAGTCGGGATCCAGGATCGCTTTAACGGTGATCTCGCCGCTGCCGTAGACGGTGTACTGCATGGTCTGGGTGGAAGTGCCTGCGCCGCTGAGCTTCAGCACCGCGGTGACTTCCACGCTCTTGCCGTCGGACGACTTCTTGGCGGTCATCGACTGCACGGAGCCGACGGAAACGTTATCCCAGAAGTTTGACTTATCGTTGGAGAGCTGCGCTCTGCGATAGGTGGGAAGGAGCGCGGAGGAAAGGATGGTCTCATCCTTATAAATATAGGAAGTCAGCGCGCCCTTGGATTTGGTGAAGGTCGCCTCGAAATCGGCACCCGATACCGTCCAGGCATCGTCGGTCTCGTCCAGAACGATGGTGGGCATAGTGCCGCGGTCGGCGGAGGCATGGGCTACTTCCACGGGCAGGTCGAAGACCTCGCTTGCCACTACGTGACCCGCCTTTGCCCACATAGTGTCCGCCTTTTCCTTGGCGTAGAGCACCAGCGAGAACTCATCGTCGGCCTCGATGACTGCAGGCATCTGATAGGGGACGGTGATGTCAACCGTCTGACCGGCAGCACCGGAGACGGTCAGCTTTCCGCTGTCTACCACTACGCCGTTTTGGCGCAGCTCGTAGGAGAAGTCGTAAGCCGACAGATCGGTGAACTTGAATTCATTGAATACCGAGATCTTCCCCGCACCCAGCTGGGTAATATCGGAGGTGAACCAGATATTCTGGTAGACGTACTTGACCTCGTAGCCCTCGGGCTGGATGGTGCGGTCGGGAGCGATGATACCGTTTTGGCAGAAGTCGCCCGAGTTGATGGCATCTCCCCATGCGCCGCCGTACGCCCAGAATCTTCCGGTGCCCAGCAGGTCAGCGCCGCGCTCGGGAATCTCGGTGTAGAGGGTCTGATCCACGAAGTCCCAGATAAATGCGCCCAGCAGATTGTCGTAGGAGCGGATGACCTCCCAGTATTCATACAGGTTGCCTACCGAGTTGCCCATGGCGTGGGCGTATTCGCACTGGATCCAAGGCATCTTGTTGGAGGCTTTGCCCATCCCCTCCATGGAGGAAATGCTCCAATACATTCCGCTACCCAAATCCACACCGCCGCCCGTGCCATAGGACTCAAAGTGAACCAGGCGGGTGGAATCGATCTTCTTCATCTTTCGGATGATCTCGGGATAGACGCTCGACTGGCTGACCTCATTGCCCAGCGACCAGATGATCACCGAGGTGCGGTTCTTTTCCCGCTCCACCAACGTCAGCACGCGGTCGGTGACCACGTCGTTGAAATAGCTGGCAGTATTGGCATCACCCACGCCGTAGTGGTCTTCCACGTTTGCCTCTGCCAGCATGAAGATACCGTATTTGTCGCAGAGGTAATACATATATTTATCGTTGGGATAGTGCGAGGTGCGCAGCGCGTTGACGTTCAGCTGCTTCATAATCTGCACGTCTTTTTCATAGGTCTCCTTAGAGACGTACTTACCGGTGGTGCCTTGTGTATCGTGACGGTTGACGCCCTTCAGCAGAATCTTCTTTCCGTTGAGCAGGACATCGGAGTATGCAGAACCGTTGGCAGAGGAGCCGGTAGTCTTGGTAAATTCGATCTCCCGCACACCCAGCTGTTGAGAGATGGAGCCGTAGTAGTTGCCATCCTTATCGTACAGGGTAATGACCAGTGTGTAGAGATAGGGGTCCTCGTCCGACCAGAAATGGGGACTCTCCAGCTTGCGGGAAAGCCCGATAGATGCCTTATTGCCCGAGCCCAGCTCCCTATCCAGGGAGGCGGTCAGCGGATCGGAGGCAAACAGATTCTTTCCGTCCGCATCGAACAGCTTCACGTCCACCGAATACTTGCCCGCGGCAAGGGCGGCGGTGGTCTTGTTCAAAAGCTGAACGTTCAGAGCGAGCGTCGCATCGGTGTAGGTCTTATCCAGATCGGTAGTCACGGTGTAGTCAAAGATCTGTACCGCAGGGGTGGAATAGAGATACACGTCACGGAAAATTCCCGCAAGACGTAAAAAGTCCTGATTCTCGAAATAACTGCCGTCACACCAGCGGATAACCATCACCGCCAGCAGATTTTCGCTGCCGTCCTTGTTCAGATAGGGGGTCAGATCAAACTCGGAGGCATCGTAGCTACCCTCGCTGTAGCCCACCTCGTAGCCGTTGACCCAGACGTAGTAGCAGCTCTCCACACCGCCAAAGTTGATGTAGACCGAGCGATTGCCGTCCAGCCACTGATCGTCCACAGTAAAGGTGGTGCGGTAGAAGCCCACGGGATTGGTGCCGGTAGGCGCATTGGGTAGTCTGACGTTACCGTTTTTATAGGCGTTCCAAGGGTAGGCGGTGTTGGAATAGATGGGGAAATCAAAGCCCTGGGTCTGCCAGGAGGCGGGCAGGGTCACGTCCTTGAAGCCGCCGTAATAGGCAGTATTGTAGGTACCCACAGTGTTCGTTCCCGCATAGACGGGAGCCTTCGACATATCGTACTCGGTCTGAAAGAACTTCCCGTAAACGCCTGCGCGCTTGGCGTCGCTCACATTTTCATAGACCGCCAGCTTCCAGGGTTTACCGTTGCCGGTCAGGAGCTGGTAGTAATCAGAACGCTCGTAATCGTAATTCTTTGCGCCCGCCACCGCATCCTCCACCGATTGGTAGACCAGCGTCTCGGAGGAGTGGTAGCCCACCTCGTTCACCGAGTAGATCTCGCTCTGCTGAACCGAGTTGCCGCTTGCGTCCTTGGCCTGCTTTCCCGTCCATTCGTTCATGGAAAAGATGGTCTTGTTCACGTCACCGGGAATGACCTCGATGTCGTTCGGGACCCCCGACGTGGTATCCCAGGGATCGGGAGTGGTGGTCTCATCGCCGCCGCCCGACTTACAGCCGGCAAGCAGTAAGAGCGACAGGAGCAACGCTCCCAGCTTGATTGATCGTTTCATAAAAACCTCCGGATCAAATTGAGATTTGCAATTATCTAACTGAACTTATTGTAACACAATCAGGGCAAAATTGCAATGCCCTGTTGGCATATTGTACAAAAATTCTCGCAAAATGCCGACTTTTTCTGTTCTTCCGGAATTGTCAGAAAAGTACAAAAAAAGTCGAAAAAATTTACAAAATGCTATTGACAATCATTTGATTGTGTGCTATAATAGAATCATCACAAAAGGAGGTACTTAAAAACATGAGTACATATCGTTTCAGCGCAAACAAAATGAATTTCAGCCCCAAGAAGATCGCGGGACTGGTGATCGCAGGCATCGCACTGATCCTGCTGATCGTCGTCGGCTTCAACTGCTTCGCAGAGGTTCCCACCGGTCACACCGGCATCATCACCACCTTCGGTAAGGTCGAGAACGAAACGCTTGAGGCAGGCATCCACTTCAAGCTTCCCTGGCAGAAGGTGGTCAACATGGACAACCGCAACCAGAAGTCCACCCTGACGCTGGTCTGCTTCTCTTCCGACATCCAGGAAGTAGATGTAGTTTACACCGTCAACTACCAGATCGAGAAGAAAAATGCTCAGAACATCTACAAGACCATCGGCACCGACTACTTCAACACCGTTATGACCCCCCGCATCAACGAGGCGGTGAAGAAGATGGTTGCCCACTATGATGCAGAGTCGCTGATCGACAGCCGCGAGAAGCTGTCCAACGAGATCTACGAGGTGCTGGTAGCCGATCTGGCATCCTACAACGTCCAGCTTGTGTCCGCTTCCATCGAGAACATCGACTTCACCGAGGCGTTCACTGCTGCAGTTGAGGCAAAGCAGGTAGCCGCTCAGAACAAGCTGAAGGCTGAGACCGAACAGGAGCAGGCAAACATGGAAGCCGCGAAGGCAGCCGAGCGTGCCAAGATCAACGCCCAGGCAGCCGCCGACGCCGCCAAGATCCAGGCTGAGGCAGACGCAGAGGTCGCCAAGACCAAGGCAAACGCCGCGGCTGAGGTCACCAAGATCGAAGCGGACGCAGAAAAGTACCGCAAGGAACAGGAGGCCGCCGCTAACCAGCTGCTGGCAAACTCCATGACCGAGGAGCTGCTCCAGTACTTCTACATCAACGGCTGGGACGGCAAGCTCCCCGAGACCTGGGTCTCGCAGGAGGACTTTATGACCATCCTGGACATCGCAAAGCAGCAGGCAAATTCCGCTGAGTAATCCCCTTCCCTTTCACGACCGACCGCACAGACGGTCACAATCCCCGAGCGACTGCTGACAGACTCACTTTTAAGGAGGCCAACCGATGAAACGCCCCTCTCCCCGCCCGCAGATCCCGCCCGAGTGCGGCGATCTGCGAAAGGTTCTGCGCAAACGGATCGCCCTCCCCTTTTTGCTCTACGCAATATGGATCGTCCTGCTGATCGCCGTCAGCCTTTTTGTGATCTATCCCATCCTTGACCCCGACAGCATGGTAGTTGCCCCCACCGTATTGCTGGCGGCGGTGATCCTCCCCATCTTCCTGCTGAAGCTCCCCAAAAGGCTGAAGGATCGCTCCTATCGGGGCGTGGTGCGCTCTTGCCGCCCCTATAATTTCCGACAGCCGATCATCGTTCGCACCAGGCAAGACGACACCTATATCCCCCATGCAGAGGTGACCGTTGAAAGCAAAGAAGGCAAGCTCCTGATACTAGATCTCCCTCTTCCCGATCCCTACGCTCCTCCCCCTTGGAAGGAGGGTGACGAGCTGATCCATTTTCGCGGCAGTCGCCTTCATCTGACGACCGATAAGCTGCCCACCACCTGCATTCTGTGCAGCGGCATTTCCCCCGAAGGGGCGGAGCGATGCGTATTCTGTCATCATTCACTGATTCAAACCGATGCTCACAAGGAGACTAACTTATGAAAACCGTCTTATCCAAATTCGGCATCTACCTGCTGAACCTGATCGCCGCGCTGTGGATCGGCTTGCTGACGGAATTTGTCGTCTCGCTCGTTTTCCATTTGATTGTTTCCGAGGCGTCCCTCCTGCAGACCCGGCTGGTCAACGCCGTGGCGCTGACTGTGGGCTCTCTCTTATGGCTCTTTTTCTCTTCCCAAAAGATCGGATATGAACAAAAAGAGTTCCGTAATGATACTGTGTTCATCCCTGCCGCGCTGATGTTTGCATTGCAAGCGATCATTGCTTATCCAATGCGCTTCGCCTTCTACGTCACCGGACCGGTAGATTACTTTATCCAAGCCATCCATTGGGGCGACCGGGAATACAACTGGCAGGACTGGTCAGAAGCCCCCCTCTCCCTCTACTACGGCTTACTGGTGGCATTCGATCTGCTGTGTCTGATCGCGATCCTTACCGGCGAAGGTGCAGGCGCCAAGAAGCGGCAGAAGGATCGCGCCAAGACCATGGCGGAATCGGTGAAGCAGGACATCCCCGAGGTGCCCATCTACCAAAACAATCAGCGCAACTTCGCCGACCACGATCCCTTCCGAAACTGGCGAAACGCCACTCTCTCCAACGCTGCCCGCCGTCTGGAGGCGGAGGAGAAGGAGGCGGAGAAGGAGGCAGAAAAGGCGGCTCCCCCCACCGAGGCAGAAGCGCCCGCTCCCTCCCCCGCCAAGCGCACGGCTATGCGTCCCTCCGAGATCGTAGCGCGGGGGCGCTTGCCCAAATCGCCCCGCCCGCAGATCCCGCCCGAGTGCGCCGATCTGCGAAAGATGGTCAACCGTCGGCTGATCCCCGCAAGGGTAGTCGCCATTCTATCGGGTATTGCATTTGTGACCCTGGAGGGCTACTCCCTCTGGCGATTCCACGACAATCCCACCCGAATGTTCGGCGCTACCATTCTGTTCGGACTGGCGGCAATGGCACCTGCTGCCGCCTTCAAGGTCTGGGAACGGCTCGCCGACCGCTCCTTTGAAGGGACGGTCTTGGAAATGGAGTACCAAACCAAGACTAAGATCGGGCTGGATCGCCGCGCCTATCGCTACACGGTTGCCAAGATGCGGATCCGGGAAGACGGCGGCAGGGAGTTTAGTTACGACTATTTGGTGAAGGGCACCACGCCCTTCGGCGTAGGCAGCCGCATCCGCCACTACGCCTGCACGGACTTTATGTATCTGCTGGACGACGGCGCACCCATCGTCTGCGTCAACTGCGGCAACCATTACAGCGCCACCCCCGAAGTCCACAGCGACGAGGACGCCCTGTACGGCTTCGACCATCTGGAGCCGGGCGCCCACATCCCCGACCGCTGCGGCTACTGCGGCAAGAGCATGATCAAACGCCCGATGAAGAAGGATGAGGAAGAGTAGCTGAAACGGAATCAGATAGAGAAACAGAAAAAAGGCTGTTGCCATATGGCAATAGCCTTTTGTTGTGGGGCAAGCGATGCTTGCACCCGATGTCCTCCCCCAACTCCCGAAGGAGTTGGGGGATTTATGGGGGTTATGCGAATTAGGTGTTACCGGAGTATCCCTGAATGGTTACGCCTGCTGCAATATGAACATCGCTCTGGCCGTTGTAGTCTTCATATACAACACCGTCTTCATAGATACCGCCGTTGAAGTAAAGCTCGCCCACATTGGAGCCGGATTCCTGGTTCCAAATGTAGGTAGTTGATTTGCCGGTATTAGCGTGGAATACGCCGTCATTGATTTCCAGAGTTGCGGTACCGCCCTGCTGGGGATAGTTACGGAACAGGTTGGTAGCATCGCCGCTAACGGTGTAGTCGCCGCCATTGATGGTCAGTTTTGTAGCACAAGAAGCACTATTTGTTCTGTTATCAACGATGGTAGCGATGATCCAAGTATGGCCGTTTCTGGTGTTATTAAGATTGTACGTACCGCCATTCAGAGTCAGCTCACCGGCGTTCTGGAAGATCGCCAAAGATCTGTTATCTGCGGTAACCTCGGTTTCGGCAGAAACCTCGCCTTCACCGGTAACGGTCAGAGATGCACCGTTGGCAACAGTAAACATTGCGTAGTGATCAGCACCGGTATATGCGCCGGTCAGATCGTAGCCGTTCAGGTCCAGAGTGGAAGAAACACCTGCAGGAATGGTGATCTGAGTATCACCCATATCAACGTCAGCGGAAAGAACTACGTTGGCGCCGGTTGCCAGTGCAGATGCAACTGCATCAGGAGTGCTCAGGCCCAGAGTGTAGGTGATCGAAGCAAGGGTATAAGATTTGCCGGTTTCGATATTGGTGGAATTATTCTCTTCAGTGCGCTCCTGAGTCTCGTAGATACGAAGCTCTACGGTCATGGTAGTACCACAGTTAGCAGGGTCATTATTCCATACACCGCATCTGAAGTTCTTTACAGTATTGCAAAGCTCGTAGTAGTTGATGCCGATTGCGCCCTGGGTGTAATCGTAAAGCAGACGGAATTCGGTATCCGCAGGAATTGCCATTCCAATTGCTGCAGGATCAAATCCGATCCAGCCCCAAGAGCCATAGTTACCGGCGATACCGAAATCGCTGGTCTGTGCAATGGGTCTATCCACTTTCACAACGAAATCAGCGATCCAGTTTGCGTACTTGCCGGCCTCTGCCTGCTCTGCAGTTTCAACTGCGCTGAAGGTGTAGGTAGAATCCAGTTTGTCAGGGCTAGCCAAGGACAGAGAGCTCCATTCGTTGCTGGGAACTGCCAGAGCGCCGTCGGTGGTAACCTTTGCGGTCAGACCGGTGAAGGTGTCGTCGTAGTCGGGACCGAAGCTATCACTTTCGGAAGTCCACTGTTCAGCGTACAGCTTCAGATCGAACTTGGTGTTGCCAACCTTCAGATTCTGGTACTCGTTGCCTGCAGACTCTTGCATCTTCAGAGCGATGCAAAGAACTACTTCTTCGTCTGCCTTCAGAACGCCGGGTGCAAACTTACCGTTAGCAATCATTACGTCAGACAGGCTGCCATTTACCTTGGTCAGCTTGCTGAGATCGCTGCGGGTAGCGATGTCGCCGACATTGGCTACGCCGTAGTAAATGTCAAGCACGTCGGACAGATTGGGAGCGTCTTTCTTGAGCAGCTGACGATCCTGGAAGTCAAAGTCAAACTCATACTTGAACGCCAGATCACCTGCATTGGTAACCTTTACGTACTTAACCTCGGTATAGCCGGGTTCCCATTTATCGTAATTGAAAATGGGGTGGTCAGCCATAACCCAGGTACCGGTAGCTTCATCCCAGTAGTCCAGTTCTACTTTGAGCTCGCCGGATGCAATGATGTTGTCGTTGACTGCGACAGCATCGGTGAACCACGCATATGTAGAGCCGACTACCATAGACACGCACAGAAGCAGTGTAATGGCGCAGACCAACATTGAGCGCTTGTTCGCTTTGTTACTCATTTTGTTTTTCCTCCTTGTTATAAAATTTTGCAGAGTAACTATGTATTCGCATTTCTGCGTTTACACCATTCGGTCGGGTATCGGTGCAAGAGAACACTCCTGCATCTTAATATACCTATACATTATTCATTATAGCATGTCTTTTTTGTAAATGCAAGAGGTATTGTAAAGTTTTTTCATATTTTACAAGTCAATTTTTGACACGGTCGAAAGCTCGATATGATGTGCATTCATTCTCCCAAAGCTGAAGCCCGACAATTACTTGTCGGGCTTTTTCGGAAGTTCTTGAGGGGATCCTAAGGGGAACTTCTTTCAAGAAGTTCCCCTTACCGTTATCCCAAATACTCTTCCACTTCGCTCTTGATGACCGTCACACGAGGGCCGTAGATGATCTGCACGCCCTCGCCCTTGCGGATGACGCCCGAGGCGCCGGTAGCACGCAGGAGGCCGTCGTTGACCTTGGCGGGATCCACCACCGTCACCCGAAGTCGGGTGGCGCAGGCGTCCAGATTGCGGATGTTCTCCTTGCCGCCCAGCCCGCGGACGATCATTGCAGGAAGGGAGTCGTCTTCAACGGGCGTGCCGTCGGAGATCGCACCGCCGTCACTTCCCGCCGCGGCGGAGGCAACATCCACGGGGATCGCCTTGGCAGCACCGTCCTTCTTTTCATCGTAGTCGGCACGGGTGTAGAGCTTGGTTTCGCTCTCCTCTTCCCTGCCGGGCGTCATATAGTTTCGCTTTTTGATGAGGAAATAGAACAGGAACCAATACACTGCGAAATACGCAAGTCCCACGATGACCACCCAGACCCAGTTGGTCTTGGCATTGCCCTGCAGGATACCAAACAACGTCAGGTCAATCAAGCCGCCCGAGAAGGTCATGCCCACTCCTACATGGAACAGGTGCATCAGCATATATGCCGCTCCGGCGAAGATGCAGTGGATCACATAGAGCAGAGGTGCCACGAAAAGGAAGGTGAACTCCAGCGGCTCGGTGATGCCCGTGAGCATCGAGGTCACTGCCGCCGACAGCAGGAGACCGCCTGCGATCTTTTTCTTGCCGGGCTTCGCCGCCGAATACATCGCCAGTGCCGCGCCGGGCAGACCAAAGATCATCAGCGGGAACTTACCGCTCATAAAGCGGGTCGCCGATACGCTGAACACCTGGGTGGAGGGAGATGCCAGCTCGGCAAAGAAGATGTTCTGCGCACCCGAGACCAGCACGCCGTCGATCATAGCGGAGCCGCCAAGTCCCGTCTGCCAGAAGGGGAGATAGAAGACGTGGTGCAAACCGAAGGGGATCAGCGCACGCTCGATGACACCGTAGATGAAGGTGCCCGCATAGCCGCTCTCCAGGACGAAATCGCACAGCGAGAAGATGGCTTTCTGAATGATGGGCCAAAAAAAGAACAGTCCCACGCCCACCAGAATATACGCCAGCGTCGAGATGATAGGCACGAAGCGGACGCCGCCGAAGAAGGAGATGACGCTGGGCAGGCGGATCTTGTAGAAGCGGTTGTGGAGCCAAGCAACGCCCAGTCCCACGATGATACCGCCGAACACACCCATCTCCAGCGACTTGATGCCGACTACCGTGGCGATGGTGCCCTCCAGCACATCTCCCTCGAAGCCGCCCGTCAGACGAAGCAGCGTGGAGATGGTTTGGTGCATGACGAAAAAGGCAATCGCCGCCGACAGAGTGGCGGTGGCCTTCTCGTTCTCCGCCATACCTAGCGCAACGCCCATGGCAAAGAGGATGGGCAGATTGCCGAAGATGATGTTGCCCGTCTCGCTCATAACGGTGAGGATAAAGTTCAGGACCGTCCCCTCACCCAGCAATTTTTCTAAATTGTACGCCTCGATCATGGCGGGGTTGGTAAAGGACGAGCCGATGCCCAGCAGCAGTCCCGCAATAGGAAGCAGTGCAATAGGCAGCATAAAGGACCGCCCGACTCTTTGCAGGACGCCGAATACGCCGCCGCCCCGCTTTTCCTTGGATTTACTCATATATACGTTTCACTCTCTTTTCATTATTTCCGAATCTCATACCTGAGGATCCGATCCTTACCGCCCCGCACACTTCCCTGCTGGCAGGAAAGGCTCGACAAAAGCTCCATATTGGTGACGATCAGTGGGGTCAGGGTGCTGTACCCACGCGCTCGGATCAGATCCAGGTCTACCTCCGCCAGGGGATCGCCCGCCTTCACGCGATCGCCCTCCTTTACTTTGGTGGAAAACCCTTCCCCCTTCAGCTCCACGGTATCGATCCCGATGTGCAGGAGCAGCTCCAGCCCGTCGTCGGTGAGCAGATTGTAGGCGTGGAGGGTATCGGAAACGCCCACAACGATCCCATCGCAGGGACTGACGAAATGCCCGTCCGTGGGATCAAGTGCAACGCCGTCTCCCAGCATCCCCTGTGCAAAGGCGGGATCGGGAAGCTCCCGAAGGTGAACCGTTGCGCCGTCTGCGGGAGCGGTCAGCTGACCGGTCCGCTTTTTACTCAGCATACTATCATCCTTTCTGTTTTGACTTGTTTTGCATAGTTTATCCGTCCCACAGAAAAACATACGGAACAACGAAAAAAATCCCGCCGAATCAATTCGACGGAATCTTCAGAACGATAGAATAAAATCAAAAAATGCCTCCCCGATTGGGAAGGCTATATAAACAGCGCACATTTGCTGTTATGGGGTGAGCGATGGGAGTCGAACCCACGACCTCCAGGGCCACAACCTGGCGCTCTAACCAACTGAGCTACGCCCACCATATATTTGAAAGCAAATGCAACGCGATTTATTGAATTGGCGCCCCCGGAGGGACTCGAACCCCCGACCTACTGCTTAGAAGGCAGTTGCTCTATCCAGCTGAGCTACGGAAGCGGATTTTTCAGCCGAGGCTGAAAAAATTGGAGCGTGTGATGGGACTCGAACCCACGCAGCCAGCTTGGAAGGCTGGAATTCTACCATTGAACAACACCCGCATTTGGTGCTTTAGTATGATACCATATCTCTTTCCGTTTGTCAATAGTTTTTTTGAAATTTTTGAAAAAAATTTCAAAAAACCGAGAGGCAAAAAGCCTCTCGGTTTGGTCATACAAATATAGCCGGATGGCAGGCCGCGTCGGTACAATTACAGACCGGACGCTTCCTCCAGTTGGGTGATCTCTTCAAGGATAGCTTCCAAACCTTTTTCTCATGTTCCCTGTACACGAGCAAGGTTGTTGTAGCCGTTTGCAGACTTCACTGAGCCTCTCAGCCACATACCCATGTCCTTCATCTCAGCAGAGAACTGCCATACGTATACGAAGTCAGAGTAGATGCTGGCATCCATCAGGTCGATCATTTCCGCGTCGTCACTACCACGGGAGTACACGATCTTAACAGCAGAATCGAAGTACATGGGACGGACAGACTTACGGGACTCCAGCTCCAGTGCGTCCAGGATCAGAGCCGCCTCGGGGATCTGCAGGGAGTTGTTATTGATGCCGTACAGCTGTACGCCGTCGTGGATAGAGGAAACGTAGTTGGTCTGATCGGTAGAGAGCTTAGGATTGGGAATGATGCCGTAGTTATCTTCCATCTCCTGCAGGTACAGCTCAGCCTGGTTCAGACGGCCGGAAGCAAAGACTGCCTCGTTGGCAACCAGCTTCTTCATTGCGTCGTCGTATTCGCCGCCGTAATTGTATACGCCGTCCTTCTGGAGCAGATTGTAGAACTTAGTCATAAAGCTCTCCAGCTGCTTGTTACCTCTGACCATAGTCAGCTGAATGGTGCCGTCCTCATGACGGTAGCTGTACTGCACGCCGGAGGAAATAGACAAACCGTTGGTGTTATCCCATACGGGCTGAGCGATGGCCAGCATATCGTCGGTACTAGTCTTATCATCCAACGTGCCTCTGTCTTCCCAGATACCTTCGGTCATCTCGGTCAGTTTATCGAGAGTCCATTCGCCTTTACGGACGACATCATAAATGTTGCCGTGCGTTTCGTTCAGATACTCGTTGTACTTGGTGTGGTTAACGAAGTAGCAGTAGTAACCGCCGGAGTAACGCAGACAGAGGTCACCGGTGACCCAGTAACGGCCTTGACCGATCTGCAGCGCATCGTTATAGCCCTTTGCCCAGTAGGAGGCATCCAGATTCAGATAGCCTGCGGCTTCGGGGAAGTCGGTGGTCAGCATATTCAGGTCGTATACAACGCCGTCCAATGCCAGCTGAACGTCGTCGTACTGACGTGCGCCCAGAATGTCGTAATCAGAAGTACCTGCAGTCAGCTGGTCGCCGATAGAGGAACTCAGGTTATTGTCCAGATAGTTCACGATCTCGATCGTGCAATTGTACTTTGCTTCAATTCTGGCGTTACGCTCGAATACCGCCTTATCAACGGTATCCTCACTGTCGGGATCGGGAGGAACGATGGAACGCTCGTGGAAGCCGTCACCGTCGGTCTCGGCTATGGCGAACGCGATCATCGCGCCCTCCATATCAACGGCAGGGAGCTGATCCAGAGAGATGTCCGCATTGGGATCGGGGGGAGTGGTGGTAGCGGGATCCTGGGTGGTCTTCTTACCGGATTCACCTTCTGCGCAGGAAGCGAGCAGCAAAGCAGAGCCGGTACACATCGCTGCAGCAAGCAACAAAGCTGTGAGTTTCTTTCTCATTATGTATTATCCTTTCTAAAATAAGATACGATGTTCATACGCACCAAGTCGGTGTGGACGACCCGATACCGGGTCAGGAGAGCGGCGTTCCGTCGGGAGTAAACAACGGAAGCTTTTCCAGATAGATGATGTCGTCCCGATCCGCGGCAGAGCCTTCGGCAAGGATCGCCATACGTCCGCAGACGATGCCGCCCACCGATTCTACCAGCGTTTCCACGGCGCGCAGGCTCTCGCCGGTAGAGATCACGTCGTCCACCACCAGGATCCTTTTGCCCTTCATCAGAGCCGCGTCCTCACCGTCGATGTACAGGTGCTGGACTCTGTCGGTAGTGATAGAACGCACCTCCACGCCGACGATGTCGGTCATATATAATTTGGTAGCTTTACGGGCGACCAGATAGCGCCGGTCCCCTCTCTGCCGTGCCATTTCGTGAGCAAGCGGAATGCCTTTTGCCTCGGCTGTGATCAGATAATCGTAATCGGGCGCCTTCGCAAGCAGCTGGCGGGCGCAGGAAACGGTCAGCTCCTGATCGCCGAAGATCACGAATCCGGCAATGGAAAGATCGTCGCTAAGCGGGCAAATGGGGAGCCGTCTGGTAAGTCCTGCCACCTGCATCTCGTAATATTTCATAAACATTCCTCGGCATTTGTGAGTATTCTTATACAACATTATACCATAAAACTCTGCTTTGTCAAGAGGCAATTGAAAATTTCTACATTGTTTACAATTTTCACAGATTTCCCCGTTGAGATCGGAGATCGAAAAACAAAACCGACGGAGCGATCCGTCGGTTTTGTCAACTGTTGCGATTGATTCGGAAGTCTATTTGGATTAAGCTTCGCCCTCGGAAGCATTCTCCAGCTTCTCGATAGCTTCCATAATATCTTCCAAGCCCGTAGACCAAGAGCCCTGCACGCGTTTCAGACCGGTAGAGCCTTTGGAAGTAATGTTATTCCGAAGCCATCCGCCCATGCCGTTCATCTCCGCGGAGAACTGCCAGACGTAAACGAAATCGGAGTAAGCGGTACGGTCCATCAGGTCGATCATCTCTGCGTCGTCACTGCCGCGGGAGTAAACGATCTTCACGGCAGAATCGAAGTAGGTAGGACGAACGGTTTTACGGGATTCCATCTCCATTGCCTCCAAGATCAGAGCCGCGTAAGGGATCTGCAGGCTGGCATTGTTGATGCCGTACAGAGACACACCGTCGTGGATGGAGGAATAATAGTCGGTCTGATCTGCGGTCAGCTTGGGATTGGGGAGAATGCCGTAATTGTCATCCATAAACTGCAGATACAGCTCCGCCTGATTCAGACGGCCGCCCGCAAAAACTGCCTCGCCTGCCGCGAATTTGTTCATAGCGCCGGGCATATCGGAGCCGTAATCGTAAACGCCCTGTGCACACAGCAGATTGTAGAACTTATCCATAAAGGAGACCAGCAAAGGGTTGCCCGAATGGAAGGTCAGCTCAACGCTACCGTCCTCGTGACGGTAAGAGAACTGTACGCCGGAGGAGACTGCCAGGCCGTTGGTGTTGTCGTGTACGGGCTGTGCAACGCCGAGACGGTCATCTGCGGTGGTCTTATCGTCGGTATCCTCACCCCAGCAGGCAGCGCTCATCGTAGTAAGCAGATCCAGAGACCATTTTCCCTCACGCACCAGATCGTATACATTGCCGTAATCCTTCTGGAGCAGCTCATTGTACAGAACATGATTGACGAAGTAGCAGTAGTAACCGCCGGAATAGCGCAGACAAAGGTCGCCGGTGACCCAATAGGTACCGTTACCCACCTTCAGACCGTCATTGTAGGCCTGAGGCCAATATTCAGCGTCCAGATTCATATAGCCTTTTGCCTCAGGGTAATCCTCTTCCAGCTTGCTCAGATCATACACGATACCGCGCAGCGCCAGCTGAACGTCATCGTACTGACGGGCACCCAGAATGTCGTACTCGGACACGCCTGCAAGCAGCTGGCTCTGGATGGTCTTGTTCAGACCGCCGGGAATGTAGTCCACAACTTCGATGGTGCAATTGAAATAGTTCTCGATCTTGGCGTTGCGCGTTCTGACCGCAACGTCAACGGTGTCCTCGCTCTCCTCATCATCGGAGCGGATGGAGCGCAGATGGAAGTAATCGCCGTCGGTCTCCGCGATGCAGAAGCCGATCACCGCGCCCTCCATATCCACCTTAGGCAGATCGGTCACGTCATATTCACCGGACGGATCGCCGGTGATGTTGCCGTCGGTAGTAGCAGAATCATTTTCTTCGGTTGCGACGCAGGACGCCAACAGAAGAACGGAGCCCATACACATGGCAACACTGAGCAAAAGTGCCGTAAGTCTCTTTTTCATTTGTTCATTTTCCTTTCGAAACACATATTATCGATCGTTTATGATCGTCGCCGCGTGCGACGATCATTCCATCCGATTCTAACCTTATTATACTATACCCGATTGGTTTGTCAAGGCTGGCGGTAGAAAATCTGTGATTTTTACAACTATTTCCGAGCAAAAATATACAAAAATCCTACGGCTTTTCCCTGCCTTCGGTTGACAGCCGATCCGTAATGTGCTACAATGATAGACAGTATGAAATTACGCAGAAAGGATGCCTGCCATGAAAAACCTGTTACTTCGCGGCGAATGCGCCAAGACGCTCTATAACGCAGTCAAAGACCTGCCTATCTACGATTATCACTGCCATCTCTCACCGAAAGAGATCTACGAGGACAAGCCCGCCTCCGACCTGACCACCCTCTGGCTTGCGGGTGACCACTACAAGTGGCGGCTGATGCGCCAGAGCGGCATCGAGGAGAAGTACATCACCGGCGACGCCTCCCCGCGGGAAAAGCTCCGCGCCTACGCCCAGGCGATCAGGTACGCCGCAGGCAATCCCCTCTATCTGTGGACCAAGCTGGAGCTTGCCGCCTACTTCGGTATCGAAGAGCAGCTGACTCCCGAAAATTCCGACGAGATCTACGACCGCGCGGCTCTTGCGATTAAAGAGCGCGCCCTCTCTCCCCGCAAGCTCATCGAAATGAGCAATGTTGCGCTGGTGGCTACCACCGACGATCCTGCCGACAGTCTGGAGTGGCACGAGAAGATCGCCGCGGACGAGAGCTTCACCTGCACGGTGATCCCCTCCTACCGCCCCGACAAGATGCTGCTCTGCCGTGCCGCAGATTACAAGGAATATCTCACCCGTCTCTCGGCCGCCGCAGGAGTTTCCATCACCGACTACGCTTCCCTGCTTCGCGCCGCCGAGTCCCGCCTCGACTTTTTCGTGGAAAACGGCTGCCGTGTTACCGACCTGGGCATCCCTGCCTTCCCGCTCTCCGTCGGTACTACAGCCGAGGCAGAGACGGCATTTGCGAAGATTTTCTCCGGTGAAACTATTTCCAACGCCGAGTTCGACGCCTTCCTCAGCCGTGCCCTGATCGATCTCTCCAAGATGTACAAAAAGCGTGGACTGCTCTCCCAGCTCCATCTTGCCGTCCAGCGGAACGTGAACCCTTCCCTCTTTGCCACTGTCGGCGTGGACGCAGGCGGAGACTGCATCGACGATCCCATCCCCGCCGCCGCACAGTCGAAGCTTCTTGCCGCAATGGAGGAAAATGACGGTCTCCCCGCCACCGTTCTGTACACGCTGAACCCCTCCATGCTGGACGCCATGGTCTCGGTTGCCGGCTCCTTCCGGGGCGTACAGGTAGGCGCCGCCTGGTGGTTCATGGACCACACCGGCGGTATCCGCCGGGTGATGCAGTCTATCTCCGAGATGGGGCAGATCGCCTCCTTCTACGGGATGCTCACCGACTCCCGCAGCTTCCTCTCCTACACCCGCCACGACTACTTCCGCCGCATCCTCTGCACCTTCATCGGTGAGATGGTGGACGCGGGCGAGTTCGCCCAAGAAGCTGCCCTTCCCCTCGCAGAAAAGATCTGCTACAAGAATATCAAAAACCGTCTCTTTCCTGAGGTATGACCATGACTTCCCGAAAACTCCGCCTTGCCATTGTAGGGCTCGGCAACATGGGCTCCGCCCACATGATGAATATCCTGACGGGCAAAGTGCCAAACGTGGAGCTTGTCGCGGTCTGCGATATCAACCCCGACCGGCTTGCTTTGGCGGAGGCAAAAGCTCCTCTCGTTCCCCGCTTTACCGACTATGACGAGATGCTCGCCGCCAAGCTTGCCGACGCCGTTCTCATCGCCACGCCCCACTACTTCCACCCGCCGATGGCGATGGCCGCCTTTGAAGCGGGACTCCACGTCATCACCGAAAAGCCCGCAGGCGTGCGAGTGTCGGACGTTCAGCAGATGAACGAAGCCGCCGACCGCTCAGGAAAAGTGTTCGGCATCATGTTCAATCAGCGCACCGGCGAGCTGTTCCAAAAAGCCCGCACGATGGTGCAGAACGGCACGTTGGGCAAGATGCACCGTCTGACCTGGATCATCACCAACTGGTACCGCACCGACGCCTACTACAAAAGCGGCGACTGGCGAGGCAGTTATTCCGGTGAGGGTGGCGGCGTGCTTCTTAATCAAGCCCCCCACAACCTGGATCTGCTGCAATGGATCTTCGGAATGCCCTGCGCTCTCACCGCCACCTGTACCTCGGGTAAATACCACAATGTCGAGGTGGAGGATGAGGCGATCCTCACCATGGAATACGAAAACGGCGCCACAGCCCAGTTTATCACCACCACCGGCGAATATCCCGGCACCAACCGTCTGGAGATCGTGGGCGATCGGGGCAAGATCGTGTTGGAGGGCGGCATGCTCCGTCACTTTGATAACGGATTCTCGGCAGACCAGCATATCCGAACTGCCGTCACCGCCTCTTGCAGCATCAAGCCCACCGTCACCGAAATCACCGCCTCTGCCCCCGAGCGGGCGCACGCTGGCGTCCTTGCCGATTTTGCCGAGGCGATCCTCACAGGCACACCGCTTGTTGCCGACGGCAGAGAAGGCATCGCCATGCTGACCCTTGCCAACGCCGCCTATCTCTCCTCCTGGGAGGGACGGAAAGTCTCGCTTCCCCTGTCCGATGCGGACACAGCACGCTTTGACGCGCTTCTTGCCAAGCGGATCGCCGCTTCCAAAACCGGCGCCGCCGCGTCAGCGTCCTCGCCCGACGGTAAGATCAGCCCCCGTTGGCAGATCAAATGGGACTGACAACAAAAGAAGACCCGCCAGACGCGGGTCTTCTTTTGTTGTCAATGCTTTCGGACGATCGGTGCTACGCACGCTTCCAGCGAAGCGTAATAGATCTCCATCGCCTCATCAAAGGCAGTCGCCAGCCTAGTCTCGCCGGTCAGCAGCCACGCCGTGTGATACGCCGCGGCAGCCGCCAGACCATCGGGAAGAGGAAACTCGCCCTCTCCCACCAACGGGTACGCAGGCACGGGCAGGGATACTCCTGCCAGCAACCCCTTGGGGTAAAGCAGGCGTACGGTGGTCTCCAGCAGGATGCGGAGCCGCTCCTTGATTCGGGGATCGTCCACCGCCACCGTCACGATGGTAGTAGACGCCGCCGTACCCGACGCACCGTCGATGGGAGTAGTAACCGTTACCAGCGAGAGCTGATCGATGGTGTTGTCCCCTTCCTCGGTAGCTCCGTCATCGGGAGTAGTAGACGAGGATGACGAGGACGAGCTGCTCACCTGGACGGCAGGAGTCAGTAAGGCTTCCGCCATCCGCAAAACCTCAGCGTTTTTCACTGTGCTCGCCTACTTTCTGTTATAAGGACAGGTTCAGAACCACCATCTCGTTGGGGTAGATCAGCTCCGCACCGTACAGATGGAGACCCTTCACCGCGTCGGCAAAACGCTTTTCGGGACGGAACGCCTCGACGCTCTTCAGCTGCTCCGCAAAGGCGACCGCACGCTTGGTACGAGCCATGCAATGATAGATTCCGCCGTCTTCCGAAATGTTATTGGATACGTAAACGTCAAAGCCTACGAAGCTGCCCAGGTAGCCGTTGTTCAGAGCGGAGGTGTTGTCGGTGCCGGTCAGGATCTTGGCTTTGAGGATCTGCGCCGCAATGGTGGGAGATACCTCCAGAACCACTTCCGTGTTACTGTTGACATTGTTCTTCATCAGGATCTCTCTTGCCTCGATCACAAGATCCACGATGTTGTCGGCGCTGATGCCGGACAGAGTGATCGAATTTTCTCTGGGGCACTTGGAGTAGAGGGAGTAAATGTACTTGTCCGCCTCTTCCGCAAGAGCGCACGCCGCTTCTTTCATGGCGGTCTTCATCAGATCGGGCTTTGCCTGTACGCGGTCCACGTCGTCGATCTGGAAGCAGAAGGCCTTGGCGCGGTCGATGTTCAGGTTGACGGAGGTGCCCTCTGCCAGTGCTTCAGGGGCGTTCATATCGGTATCGGCGGTGTAGTCGAACACACTGATGGGACCGATGGAATTGATCACAACGCTGTCGCCCAGATTGCGGATCTCGCCCTCAAAGGAGCGGTTGCAGTTCATGACCGCTACGTACTCCTTATCAAGGGACTGGAGCAAAGTTTCGCTCCAAACGGTAGGAATAAAGTTTTTAGTTGCCATAATATAAATTCTCCTTTTTTAATATGAATTCGTTTGCCTGCTCACCATTTGGAAAAGCCCCGTTTGAGACTGGCAAGCAGGGTGTGATAGCGACTCTTGACCTCTTTGGAGGTCATTTCTCGCATCTCGTCGATAGAATACAGTCTTTCTCCCAAGGCACCCACAGGGACGCCCGGAGATTCTGCCACAGCTCGCTGATACGCAGATGCGGCGGTCTTTTTCGCCTGTTCCCTCCGCTGGAGGTGAAGGCAGTAGGCAGCAGCCACGGGGATCTCTTTCAGACGGGCGTTTTCCTTCACCGCGTCCGGAACCGAGTCCCAGGAAACATCGGGATACGCTTCGTTAAAAGCCATCCGCTCATCTTGCTGCTCCGGTACAGTGAGAACGGGGCGATGCTCATCCATTGGCGTCCCCCCCTACGTCTGCGTCGGCAAGATCCCCTCTGGCGCGAGCAAGCAGCTTGTCCTTATCGGTGAGGACGCCCTCAGGCAGACGCTCCAGATACTCGGCAAAGGTGATATGTCCCGCATCCAGCAGGCTCTGCAGAGTGGAAAGCAGCATCGACTGGGAGAACCGTCTGCTGGCACCGCTGTCCACGTAGGCGTTTACCGAATCGGCAGGCAGGCACGCCAGATCCAGGCAGACCACACCCTCCCCATCCGCATAACTGCGGATGTCGGGGAAATACTCCCGCATCATCTCCAGCCAGATCAGTGCCAGCTCTTCCATACAGGCGGCAATGCTCGCCCGTACCTGATCCAGCGGCACCTCTGCCATCTCGCGCAGGGCGATGATGGCGGAGGTATTGTTGGGATCCGCTTCACCCAGCACGATCTCGGTGGCACCGGTCAGCTCTTTCGTGTTCTCTATCACCGAATCGATCAGCTCGCGGTAGCCATCCTGCATCTCGCCTACCCCCAGCGTGGTGGCAACGTTTGACACGTCGCCGCCCGAGAGCACGCCAATCGCCTCGCCCACCTCGTTGGTCCACTCGGGGATCAGTCGCTTGTCGTAGATAACCTTGGAGAACGCCGTATCTACCATGTGCTTCATCACCATCGCGTACGCCTTGTTGACGTACTTCTGATTTTGGATCAGCTCGGTGATGGGAGATGAGCCATGGAAGCTGTTCTTCACCGTGTCCCAATGGAACATGGCAATGGGATAACGGCGCATCCCGGTGCGAACCGCGCGAATGACCGTCTCGCGGGTACACTTTTCCCAGCAGACGAAGCCTTCGTCGTCGCGATAAAAGCGGATCAGATAGGTCGCCTTGTCGCCTGTCTCGTAGGAAGCAAAATCTCCCGCACCGTCGTCGTAATCCCGGTCGGGGCGGATCCTGTCCGCCTGATCGGCGGGCAGACCGGCGGCGGCTGCCTCGCGGCGAAGCATATCTACCGAAGCGCGGCCGGACAGGATCAGCCATTCCTGGTGTTGGATATCGTCGGAGTTCATATCCGCTGCAAACAAATTCACGCTGTCCAGCGTAGTGGTTCGGATGTCTCCGGCAAAGTCTCCCGCACCGGGGAGGGTGGGATCAAAACAACAGTAGAAGATGCCGTCTCCCGAGAGGATCGCGTCGTAGAGTGCACGGCGCAGGACGGTATCCATCCCGCTCTGCTTCCAGCGGCAGGCGGTAACGCGGTTGAGTGCCTCCAGCGTCGCTTCCCTTTTGCGGATTGCGTCGCTGGGGTCGGCGTAGGGGATGCCCATATCGTCGTAGCGGACGGTCAGCTTGTAGCTAAGCACCGCGCTGATCAGATAGGATCCGATGCGCTTGATGAGATTGAAGACGGGGGTGGGCAGACCGCCTGCGTCCACGCCCTTCCATTGGTCGCCGCGGTAGAACCGTTCGTTCTCATCCACACGGCGGTAGAGACCGACGGTACGCTTGTACGCCCGCCCCTCCTCGTACTGCTTCCAGGCAGTGGTCAATTTTTGATGTTTCATACCAAATTCCTTTCATTTCAGTTGTTTCGGGGAGGGCGCGCCGTCCCCGTCTAATGTCTCAGCAGCTTCAGAAAGCTGTCGGCGGTGGATGATAGGCGTTGCCGCCTGCGGCGTATCCTGCCGATCCACAACCCGACGGCAATTCCCACCGCCAGCCCTGCCGCCCCGCCAACGGCAAGAGTCAGAACAATCTCGGTCACGGTGACCCTCCTCTCATCGATTTCATCAGCCAAGGGAAATCGGAGAGGATCAGCACCGCAAGATCCCGCCGTGAGGATCGCGGGTGCGGTCCACGCGGCCGTCGCCTACAGGTACCGCCATCAGAGCGTAGCGCAGTGCTTCGGGAAAGTGAGTGACTGCGTGAGGCTCAGAGGAGGCGTCCTCGGGACGGTGCTTATCGTGGAGCAGGGCGGGCAGGGTGCGGATCAGCTCGGTGCAGGTAGAGAAGATCAGGAGTCGCGGTCTCCGTCCTTCCTCCCCGCAAAGATACTCCCGCAGATTGCGCCAGCCCATCACCCGACGGTCATCGGCTTTGATCAGCGTGGGGAAGCCTGCCACGCCACTCATCACCGTCACCCCCGCCAGCCCCGTGTCCTGACGGCGGTTCCACAAATCGGGCGAGGCGGCAAAATAGTCTGCTTCCTCCGCACCGCATCCCGCCTCGGCAACCGCTTTGGCGGCGGCGGTAAGGGTCAGCCCCGACCTGCCAAACTCCCGATAGACGTAGACAGTCCCGTCGGAGGGATCTTCTGCCGCCCACAGTGCCGCCAGCATATCGAAGCCATAATCCAGTCCGCCGAACCGTCTCCAGTTCTTCGGGATCTCGAATGGCTCACAGACGTGCCGCGTACGGGAAAATTCGGGAAAGAACTGCCCCTCGAACACGTCCCAGCTACCGTCCAGCCACGCTCGCCTCAGGGTATCGGGCAGAGACTGCAAGCCAGCCACATAACCGGGATCCTTTTCCAGAAGCACTTGATTGTCATACACCCCCGCAGGGATGAAGGCGTAGTCGGCAGGATCCTCTCCCTGGCGGAAGAGCCGATCGACGAATAAACGCTTCACCCAGGCATGACCCACCCCGCCGGGATTGCAGGTGAGGTAGATCCGTTTTGGAAAGCTGTTTGCGCCTCTCAGACAGGCTTTGAAGGTGGAAAACTGAAACTCGGTCAATTGGGTGGCTTCGTCCAGCGCGATGATGTCGTACTCCTGTCCCTGATAGCGGAGCACGTCTCGCTCGTTGTCGCAGTACCCCAGCACGATGCGGCTGCCGCCGGGGAAGGTGAAGGTGTGCGTGGACTCCTTGTAGACCACCGCGTCCCCCAGCTGAGAGAGGAGCGGAAATAGGTGGTTCTCTCTCAGCTCGGGCAGGGAGCAGCGCACTAAGATGCAGGTGATACCGGGATAGCGAAAGCAGAGCAGGATCAGCTTGCGCCGCAGCGCCCAGGACTTCCCTCCCCCGCGTGCGCCGCCGTAAGCGGTGTAACGGGCACGGGAGGCGAAAAACTGCGCCTGCTTTTCGGAGGGCTTTCCCTCAAGCCGCACCACCACCTCACGGG
Organism: Clostridia bacterium; assembly: GCA_017463445.1. Taxonomy (GTDB): domain Bacteria; phylum Bacillota; class Clostridia; order Oscillospirales; family CAG-272; genus CAKSQF01. The sequence goes on along the minus strand of JAFTPF010000117.1, from coordinate 8,080 downwards.
ACTTTTTCTTAGAGCGCGTCGCCATCATCGTGGCAGGTGATGAGGCGGACGGTGTCGCCGCCCGGCTCCTCCTCCTGCTCCTCGCCCACCGAGCGGTTGAACTCTGCCAGGAAGGACATGTTCGCCGCCGAGTTGGACATCTTGGTGTTCAGCGCTTCGTCCAGGAAGGTGGACTGTGCGATGTCGTACATCAGCGGGTAGGTGACCTTCAGCCTTGCAAAGCCCTCGCGGGAGATCTCGCAGAAGCGGCAGAAGCCTGCGGCGTTGGGCAGACGGCGGGTCTTTTCGTCCTCGCCCTGCTTGTTGCAATGCTTGATGTAGCTTTTGAGCTTTCGGCGGAATACCGCCTCGGTTTCGAAAACGGCGTTTTCGGTGTGAATGGATTCCATTTGGATCCTCTCCTTTCGTTTTTCATCAGTTTTGGGGATTTCCCTTGGCTGTGAGCAAAGTATAACACAGCAAAACCGTATGAAACAGTTGCAATTTGTTGCAACTTTCGAACTTTTGTTCTTTTTTGCTTTGCGATCTATGCTTTTCTGAAATTATTAGTAAAAATATTCCAAAAAAGTCTTGACAATATAATGAAAACCTGCTATACTGGTAACAGAAAGAATCTGACCGCGTTGGGAACAGTCACCGATCAGAGCAAAGAAACAGCGCAGAGGCGCAGACGGTAGGCAATCCCCAATCCGTCGGCATCTCTGCGTTTTTTGCGCGGAGAACTGCAAATTTTGTAAACATTTTGTGAATCCTGCTAAAATGCTGTAATATTTACACCTCCTGATTTGTTATATATAGTAAATATAACTTGGGGGAGGTGAGTCCAATGGGCAATGCTCTTGCCGATTAGAAGAAAGAAGTGAACAAACGTCAAAAGAGCAAGAAAAATAATACCGCAAGGAGGTAAATCTATGAAAAAGCTCGCGCGTACACTTTCCGTGTTCATCCTCGCAGCCCTGTTGGGGTTGCCCGCCCTGTCTGCCGCCGAGATGCAGGTAGCCGTGATCCGTGACCGTGTCATCGGAGACAGTCTCACCGCCGCTTATACTGAGGAGAGCGGCACAGAGCAATCAGTGATGGTGTTCATCAAAGACATTGACCACGGCGCGGTGGAACGGGGTCTGCCCGAGACCCAGCCCGCCGCCCTGACTCTTTCCTCTGCCGCAGAGGAGTATGAAAACCAAGCTGAGATCGAAGCGGTGCAAGCCGACATTATGGCACGCCGCGCCGCCTCACGCGAAGCATATTTGGCGCAGAACACCGCCTTTGCCGAAAAGTATCTGGACGGCAAGGTGGAGTATATCAGCAAGTATTCTCCCGTCATCATCGCCAGCCTCGACAGTGTGGAAACCAATCAGCTGGCGCTGAACGGAGCTGTGGAGAGCATTGAGTTGTATGATATGGAGCTGGCGGAGGAGGAGCCGCTGGCGGCACCATTGGCGGAGACTGCGTCCACGACGGCGGGCATTGATTATTTAGGTATGATCAATGCTGATGATGTGCATGAAAATGGATATACCGGGCAAGGAATTAAGATAGGTATTTTGGAAACCGAGTTGCCGTTTTATACTGAGAGAGATGCGCTTGGACTAACAGCAAATCATTGTTATAACATTGCTACAGCAGATGCATCCGTGAATTATTTATATGCAGGCCATGCTTCATTCGTTGCTTATACAGCCAAATCAGTTGCACCAGATGCACAATTGTATGCAGCGCATGCAACTTCAGGCTACATTCCAGCAATCGAATGGCTGATTGATCAGGGAGTGAATGTAATAAATATTAGTATGAGCATCAGTTATGAAGATGAGAACGGGAACGCTGTTACAAACATCTACGATTCAAACACGGCATGGTTTGATCATATTGCACTGAATCATCTTGTCAGCATAGTATTTAGTGTAGGAAATAACGGCGTTTCTGCTCCTGGCGAAGTATTTGTTGGCAATCTATCATACAATGCTATCGTTGTAGGGGCAGTTGATGTGAATGGCGCAATTTACTCTAAATCCAGTTATACGCATATAACCTTTGCAGAAGGTTCTCGTCCGGATATAAGTGCTCCTGGAGTCAATATTCAACCAGAGGGTATGTCTTATGCTGTTGATGGAACCAGTTTGGCAGCTCCAATGGTAACAGGTGCGGTAGCGTTATTGCTACAGCAAAAACCCAATTTGACCCATTATCCAGATACTATAAAAGCAATATTAGCGGCTAACGTAAGCACCTCGTTCAATCGATACGTAACATGGCCTCTTAATTCTACTAACGGATATGAACGGTACGGTGCCGGTATTTTAGATTGTTTGAACGTGTACAATGCTATGCTAAGCACGCAATATAATAATGATGGCGGGTTTAATGCGAACACTTCAGGTGCCCGCGAGTCGTTTACGATTGATCTAGAAGCCGGTAAGCCTGTGCGAATTGTCGTAGTTGCTTTGCGCGACGCGATTTATAACCATTCAACCGAAGTGACAACCTCTACGACAGCCCCCAGAGTCAATTTGGCTGTCTATCGAAGCGGCGTTTACCATGCACAAACAGCAAGTAGTTATTTGGGGAATATCAAAATATTAGAATTTACTCCATCTACAACAGGCACTTATTCAATATTTATCGACAATCTCAGAAATATCAGTACTGAAACATGGTATAGTGTTGCATGGTGCCAAATCGACTAAGTTATAATATTGATATAAGGAGATACAATTATGAAAAAACGAATGATCAGCATACTGTTAGTATTGGTGATCGGAGCGCTCGCGGTCTCGTGTGCCGATACCGCCGATACGGGCAACACGCTCGGTACGAATGCAACCACGACTGCTGTTACTACCGTTGACCGGGATACGCTGACCAAACCCAATTTGAGTGAGGAACGCGTTGCCCTTCTGAACAGCGTTTGGGCTACTGTAAAAGATACGGTGGACGAAGAACTTACGATTAACAATTTGTCGGTCGGATCGTTTTACGTTCAATGTGGCAACGCCTACGTTTGCTTTTATAGGGGATGCAGAAAGGATAATCTGATCCTTTCCAGCCCAATGGAGACCCAAGACACGGTAGAAGGCTATGAGTTCTACTATTCCGATACCACTAAACTGACAGTATTCGAAAACGGTCGTTCCTACTCTCTGCAAGGCGCGTATTCCGCAGGTGTTCTCACCGAGGAAGAGCTTCGCACGGTTTGGGAAGCCTATAAAGCCGAATACCCCGGATTATATGATTCCGATGAATAGGATGACGTCGCAGGATAATGTGAACTCGCACTGGTGAATCCTCCCCTTTTCCACCCGGGAAAGGGGAACCACAGAAAGGACAACCACTATGAAACACCTCGCACGAACCCTCACCCTGCTTGCCCTCGCCGCGATGTTGTTGGCGGGATGTGCCGACACCGCCGACACAGGCAATACGCTCGGCACGAATGCAACCACTCCCCCTGTTACCATTGGCACCGTAACTACCGTTAGCCGGGATACGCTCACCAATCCGGATGCAAGCGCAGACCGCGTTGCCCTTTTGAACAGCGTTTGGGCTGCTGTAAAAGATACGGTGGGCGAAGAACTTACGATCAACAATTTGATGGTCGGATCGTTTTACGTTCAATCTGATAACGCCTACATCTGCTTCTATCTGGGATGCAGAAAGGACGGTACTATTACTGTCGCTCCGATGCTATCTAAGGATACAGTCGAAGGCTACGAGTTCCGCTACACCGATACCACTAAACTGACAGTATTCGAAAACGGTCGTTCCTACTCTCTGCAAGGCGCGTATTCCGCAGGTGTTCTCACCGAGGAAGAGCTTCGCACGGTTTGGGAAGCCTATAAAGCCGAATACCCCAGAATCTATGATTCCGATGAATGGGATTACGTTAAAGGCTAATGTGAACTCGCACTGGTGAATCTTCCCCTTTCCCATCCGGGAAAGGGGAGTTTTTCTATTGAAAACCGCAAAAACTTCATCCCCCATTTTCCGCAAATTCATTGACAAAGATAGAATAATATGATACAATAAACTGATTCAAAATTTCCCAAAGGAGGACACCCTATGAGCTATACTCCCCTTGCCGACGCACTGCGTCCCACCTCCTTTGAGGATATGGTGGGACAGACCCACCTCTTCGGCAAAAATGGTGCCGTCCGCCGTATGGTGGAGCAGGGATACCTGCCCAACATGGTCTTCTTCGGTCCTCCCGGCACGGGAAAAACCACCGCCGCCGGCATCCTCGCCGAAGGCTCCGGAAAGACTATCCGCCGCCTCAACGCCACCACCGATTCCCTCGCCGACGTAAAGGCGGTCTGTAGTGAGACTGCCACCCTCTTCGGATCGGGCGGCATTCTGCTTTATCTGGACGAGATCCAGTATTTCAACAAAAAGCAACAGCAATCCCTTCTCTCCTATCTGGAGGACGGACGGATCACGCTAATCGCCTCCACCACCGAAAACCCCTATCTGTACGTTTACAACGCCATCCTCTCCCGCTCGGCGGTCTACGAGTTCAAGGCTGTTTCGGCGAAGGAGCTACTCCCCGCTCTGGAGCGCGGGCTGGCGTATCTGAACAAGACGCAGGTCGGCGACAAAAAAGCCTCGGAAGACGCGCTACTTGCCATCGCTTCGGCGGCATCGGGAGACGTGCGCCGTGCGCTGAATCTGCTGGAAAACGCTTACTTCGCCGCCGACGGCGATCTGACTCCTGACTCCTTAAAGGAGCTGGGGCAGGTGACGGGCGGAAATTTCGACAAGGACGGCACGGTGCACTACGATCTGCTGTCGGCTCTGCAAAAATCCATCCGCGGCAGTGATCCCGACGCGGCGATCTTCTACCTCGCCCGTCTGCTGACCGGCGGCGATCTGATCGGAGCCTGCAGACGGCTGTCGGTCATCGCCTCCGAGGACATCGGACTTGCCTATCCCCAAGCCGCCGCTATCACCGAGGCCTGTGTGTCCGCCGCCTTCCGTGTGGGACTGCCCGAGGCTTCCCTTCCCCTTTCTCACGCCGTCGTGATGCTGGCGACCGCGCCCAAATCCAACGCTGCTCACATCGCTTACGAGAAAGCCGCCGCCGACATCGCCGCGGGCAAGGGGCAGAACATCCCCGCCCATCTGCGTCAGACCACGCAATTCGACGGCTACAAATACCCCCACGACTACCCGAGCCACTATGTGGAGCAGCAATATCTCCCCGACGATCTGAAGCACGTCCGCTACTACACCCCCGGCGAAAACAAGACCGAGCAAGCCGCCGCCGCGTACTGGAAAAGTATTAAGGAAAAGAATAAATAAATGCCTCCGGCGGTCAAGGACCTTTTTGAAAAAAAGTTCTTGGAACTCCAAAAACTTTTGTAGGAGCCCGACAAATGCTTGTTGGGCAGGAAATGAGAAAAGGGCTGGTTTCTCCGACCCTTGCCCGGTACAGATCGTTTGATCGTAACGGAGCGAATGATTTCGTCAATCTTGTAGGGACAGGCCTCCCGGACTGTCCGCTCCGAACGGCTACCACGAATCAACACTTCGTGCAAATCTATTCCCCGAAAGGAGAATCCCATGAAAGAAAGATGGACCAAAGAACAAGCCTGGGAATGGTGGAACGCCCGCCCTTGGTTAGTAGGATGTAACTTCGTGCCCTCCCAGACCCCCGTCCTCTCTATGTGGAAGGACGACACGCTGGAGGAGATGCTCCCCACGCTGGAGAGCGAGATGGCGCTTGCCGCCTCCATCGGCTTTAACACCGTCCGCATCTGGTTCCCCTTCAACAGCTGGTACCACGAGCGCGAGATCTGCCTCGACCGTATCGACCGCGTGCTGGGACTCTTCGCAAAGCACGGACTGTCGGTGATGCCCGTCCTGTACAACGACTGCGTATCCTTCGGCAGACCCGAGAAGGTGGTCATCCACAAGCCTATGCCCGGTCACGGTCATTACGATAAGGGCTACCACGGCGGACACAAAAACAGCCCCCACATCGTCCCGCCCAAGGACGCAAAAGGCTGGATTCTGTGGGACGAGGAGGAATACCGCCCCGTCTGCGAGCAGTATCTCCGCGATATCTTCACCCGCTTCGGCAAGGATGAGCGCATTATTATGTGGGATCTGTGGAATGAGCCGGGCAACAGCAAGCGCGGCGACATGAGCATCCCCTATCTCAGACGCGCATTTGAGATCGCCCGTGAGTGTGATCTCATCCAGCCCCTGACCGCAGGCGTCTGGACCTACCCCGACTCCTACGGCGTAGATCCCGACGTAGACGTTTCCCCCATTCAGAGAGTGGCGTTGGATCTGTCCGACATCGTCTCCTTCCACGATTACGAGCCCTTTTGGAAGGTGCAGAATATCGTCCGCAAGCTGGAGAAAGAAGGCCGTCCCATGGCCAACACCGAATGGCTCCACCGCATCTGGGACAACAATCTGATCGATCAGCTTCCCCTCTATCACGAAAAGAAGATCGCCAGCTACAACTGGGGGCTGGTGGCTGGCTTCTCCCAGCACTATCTCCCCTGGGAATGGCTGAAAGCCGCCCGTCCCGATCTGGACTACAGCAAATGGCAGCATGACCTCTTCCACGAGGATCACACTCCCTACGATCCCGAGGAGATCGAGCTGATCAAAAAGCTGACCCAAGAGGGACGCCGTCCCTCTTGACTCCCTGCCAAAGAAACTTTTTGAAAAAAGTTTCTTTGGAATCTTCCAAAATTTTTCAAATGCGAAGCAAATACTTGCTTCGCCCATCCCCAATGTACCAAACCTCTTCTAAAGTTTTGAGGAGGTTGGGAGGGACTTTTTTCAAAAAGTCCCTCCAATAAAAAGCAAAAATTTTTCCATTATGGAGGCACTTATGAATTATTTACAGGAACGAATCGAGCAAGTGCTTGGTTGGGTCCGTCAGCGGATCATCATGGAGACCGCAAGAGTGGAAAACATCTCTTACGTCCCCTGTGATTACAAGGGCGAGGGCCACACCGCTCCCACCGAGGGCTGGGTTCCCCAGACCACCCGTGAAGCGATGAAGGACACCATCCCCGCAGGCGGCTCCAAGACCTCTTACGGCGAGTACCACGCTTGGTTCAAGGCAACCGTCACCATTCCCGAATCCATGAAGGGCAAGGATGTAGAGCTCTGCGTGCGCTCTCCCCGCCACTCCAATCCTCAGTACATCGTCTATATGGACGGCAAGATCGTACAGGGTGTGGACGGCAACCACGAGACCTTCCCCATCGACTCTACCGTGGACTCCTTCGAGCTGACCGTATACGGCTTCTCGGGCAGACCCACAGAGCTGTATCTGGAGGCTGAGCTTCAGCTCATCGACAAGGATACCCGTGCGCTCTACTACGATCTGAAGGTTCCCTACGACGTGATGCGCTACCTTCCCTTCGAAGGCAAGGAATACTGCGAGATCCGCACCGCGCTGAACGAGACCATCAACCTCATCGACTTCCGCGAGAGAGGCTCCGAGGCGTACCACGCCAGCGTTACCGCGGCGCTGGATTACATCCGTAACGAGTTCTACGGTAAGAAGTGCGGCGAGCAGATGGCAAACGTGGTCTGCATCGGGCACTCCCATATCGACACCGCATGGCTCTGGCCCTTCCGCCAGACCGAGGAAAAGTGCCAGCGCACCTTCTCCACCGCGGTCAATATGATGAAGGAGTTCCCCGAATACAAATTCATCACCTCCCAGCCCCAGCAGTTCAAGTTCATCAAGGAGCAGGAGCCCGAGCTGTTTGAAGACGTCAAGAAGATGGTCGAGTCGGGCAACTGGGAGATCGAAGGCGCAATGTGGGTAGAGCCCGACTGTAACCTCCCCTCCGGCGAATCGCTCTGCCGTCAGCTTCTCCACGGCAAGCGCTTTATGAAGAACGAGTTCGGCGTAGACTCCAAGATCCTGTGGCTCCCCGACGTATTCGGCTATTCCGCTGCGCTTCCTCAGATCCTGAAGAAGGCAGGCGTTACCCGTTTCGTTACCTCCAAGATCTCCTGGAACGAGACCAACACCCTTCCTTGCGATGTTTTCATGTGGCAGGGCATCGACGGTACCGAGATCCTCTCCTACTTCCTCACCGCCCAGGAT
>JAFTPF010000116.1 GCA_017463445.1 Clostridia bacterium | reverse complement strand
TGAATTGAGCATATCCGACTCCTCCGATGAATGTTTTGTGTGGTAACTTCATTCTATCAGATTTTTGTCAGATATGCTCTTTTTTTTGTTATTTTTTTGAGCTCTATCTGTCGGTACCCCAACATTTATTATAGAGCCAAAACTTCCTGCAAGGCAGGAAGTTTTTTGAATGGATCAGTTGCCGCTCTGTCTCAGATCAGCGCAAAGTTCGAAAGGATCGAGCGCATTTGAGCGGATCGGCTTCAGTCGGATAGTATACGCAAAGGAGCGCTCGCCCAGACGATACTGTTCGTCTAAGGACGGACCGCAGGAGTTGGAGCCAACACCGCTTTGCTTGTAGTCTACCGTAAGATAGGTGCGGCCGTCGGGAGTCAGTTCGTAATCGTGAGGCGTTCTGTCCAGCATCTCAGCTGAATAGTGCTGTGCGTTGAAGGAGAAGCCTCCGTCCACAGTCACGAACAGCCCCTGCCCTGCTTCAGTTGCAAGCAGACACCATTCGGTTCCCCAGTGAGAAGAATTCTCCTGCGGTCGGACGTACGGTTCAAAGTTGTCGGTCACGGTGGTCTTAAAGTGATCCAACCGGCAGGAGCGGTGCTTATCCCAATAGCTCTCGTGAGGACCGTAGCCGAAGTATTCTACCTTCTCAAAGCCTTCGGGAAGCACGAACAGCGTACCGTATCTGGGCAGGAAGGGGAATCGATCCTCATAAGCGTCGATCTCAACCTTTTGGGCGATGGTCAGCACGCCGTCTGCAGTAACGGTGTAATCGATCACTGCCTGCAGAATAGGCTTGCGGGTATAGCCGCCCAGAGAAATCACCGTGCTGTAGGTCACGCGTTCGGAAGACTGTTCGGTCATCTCTGCCTTCACCAGACGGGTATATGCTCTGTGGAAGCCGTAATCCTGCCATCTCCAACGGATATTCTTGTCGTTATCGGTAGGCGCACGCCATACCGTAGGCTTTACGGGAGCGTCCAGCATCTCTTTGCCGGATTCATTGATGCTAACGAGCGAGCCGTGGAAGGTATCGAATGCATACGCTATGCTGCCGGTAGAGATCGTCAGGGTCTTCGCCGTTTCGGTAACAATGATGGGAGCGGTCAGCAAGGAAGTCTTGGCCTCTTTTGCAACTGAAGGAAGAATATGCTGCACGTTGGTGACCTCGTAGCCTGCCTCTGCCCAAGGAGTTTCATACTTCTGCACTACCGTGAAATCAACGGTAACAGTGCCTACCAACAGACCATCCAAGTGGAGGGTAAGCTCTTCGGTGGACTGGGGAGCTGCGGACAGATCGCGACGCTCGGAGCCAACCGTCTTGCCGTCTGCTTTCAGCGTACAGATCACTTCCAGATCGGACAGATCGGTGAAATAGCGACGGTTGCGAACGATATAGCGGGCAGGATCATCCGTAGCCTCGATGGCAAGAGGCGCGATGACCGCCTTCAGCTCCAGAAGTCCGGTGTGGGGTCTGCGGTCGGGGTAAACCAGACCGTCCACACAGAAGTTGCCGTCATTGGGATGATCGTTGAAATCACCGCCGTAGGTATAACCCTTCTTGCCGTTCACATCAATGGTAACCGAATGGTCGATAAACTCCCAGACGCAACCGCCCAAGAAGTTATCGTGGGACCAGATCACGTCCCAGTATTCCTTCAGATCGCCGGGGCCGTTACCCATGGCGTGAGAATATTCGCAGAGAAAGAAGGGAAGCTTATAGCCCTCGTCCTCACAGTAGCTCTTGCAGTAGTTAGGATCGGGATACATGCGGCTCTCGATATCCAGATATTCGACCTCTTGCTCGTAGCCCTTCCAGCCGGCATTACAGCCCTCGTAATGGACAAGACGGCTCTGATCACGGGATTTGATGTAGGTGGACATCGCACGGTGGTTATCGCCGTAGAAGGACTCATTACCCAGCGACCAGATGATGATGGAGGGATGGTTCTTGTCACGCTCTACCAATCTGCGGGCGCGATCAAGATACGCCTCTCGCCACGCAGGATCCTGGCTGACGAAATCCTGATTGCCGTACGCCCACATACCGTGAGCCTCCAGATCCGCCTCATCCACAACGAAGAAGCCGTACAGATCGCACAGAGCGGTAAAGCGGGGATCGTTAGGATAGTGGGAGGTGCGGATAGCGTTGATGTTGTGGCGCTTCATGATCATCAGATCACGGATCATATGATCTTCGGGAGTCGCATGACCCAGCTCGGGATGGCTGTCGTGACGGTTGACACCGCGCAGCTTGATCTTCTGCCCGTTAACGTAGACGACCTTATTCTTAACGAAAATGTTGCGGATGCCAACGGGCTGACAGATCACCTCACCACCGCAGGACAGAACTAATTTATACAGATAGGGCGATTCGTCCGACCAGAGATTGGGTGCATCCAGCCGAATGCGGGGAGTGCCGCTGCCTTCTGCCAACAGCTTACCGGTCATATCGTAGAATTTCCAATCGGGTAATTGATTACCGCATACGGTTAGATCGCAGGAAACAGTCGCCGTCTTGAAATCGTCGGACAGATCGGTATGTACGAAGAAATCGGTGATGCGGTTGTCAGCTCTGTAGAGTAGATAGACCTCACGGAAAATACCCGACATACGCCACATATCCTGGTCTTCCAGATACGAGCCGTCACACCACTTGAATACCAGCACCTTCAGATCGTTCTCGCCCTCAATCAGATAGGGCGTAATATCGATCTCGCTGGTCATATGGCTGACCTGGCTGTATGCGACAAATTGATTGTTGACATAGAGATAAAAGCAGGAATCCACGCCCTCAAAATTGATGTAGACCTTCTTCCCTTCCATTCCGGGACGAAGTGTGAAAATGCGATGATAGAGTCCGCAGGGATTATCGTCGGGGACGTGCGGAGGGTCGCAAGGAATAGGATAGCTGACATTGGTGTAGTTCGGCACGTCGTAGCCGCGCCCAAGCGCCATCTGCCAGTTCATCGGAACGGTCAGATCGTCCCAATCGGTTTTAAAACCGGGAGCGGTAAAGTCCGGGAGGTCGGCGGGAGTTGCGTAAAAATGAAAATCCCACGTACCGCAGAGATTCTGGAACAGTGCGCTCTCGTCACGTCTTCCGCACAATGCAGAAGCCTCGTCGGTATAGGGAACGAAGTAGGCACGAGGCTCCTCACATCCCTTATGCAGTACCTTCAGCGACTTGTGATGGTTGAACTGTCTGTACATGATCTATCTCCTTTCGGATGGCGTAACGTCTGTGCGTTACGATTATTTCATGGTCTCTTGCTTGACCTTATGATCCACCACATGGCGGGAGGCAAGCTCGGCGCGGATGTCGTTGAGCGAGATACCCATCTCCACCATCAGCACCATCACGTGATATGCCAGGTCGGCGATCTCATATACCGTCTCTTCCCTGCTGTTTTTGGCGCCGATGATGACCTCTGTGGACTCTTCGCCCACTTTTTTGAGGATCTTGTCAAGTCCCTTTTCGAAGAGGTAGGTAGTATAACTTCCCTCTTTTTTGTCGGTCTTTCTGCCCTCGATCAAACGGTAGAGCGCGTCCATAGAGAAGGGATTCTGCTTATCGCTGATAAAGAGATAATCGGAGAAGCAGGACTCGGTGCCGGTGTGACAGGCAGGTCCGTCCTTGATGACCTTGACTACCAGCGCATCGCGGTCGCAGTCGGCTTCGATGGAAACGATGTGCTGGTAGTTGCCGGAGGTCTCACCCTTCAGCCAAAGCTCCTGGCGGGATCGGGAGAAGAAGCAGGTCAGCTCTTTATCAACGCTGATCTCAAGGCTCTCACGGCTCATATAGGCAAGGGTCAGCACTTCTCTGGTATAATAATCCTGCACGATGGCAGGGATCAGTCCTTTTTCGTCAAATTTTAGTTCGCTGATGGAAATCATAGCAGACTCCTTATTGTTAGAATAGTTTTGTAATAATCACAGCCGCATTTCGATGCCCGAAGCACGAAGCTGCTTTTTGAGATCTTGGATCGACACCTCACCGAAATGGAAGATGGAAGCGGCAAGTCCCGCATCCACACGGGGGAGAGTTTTAAAAAGAGTGGTAAAATGCTCGATACAGCCTGCGCCTCCCGATGCGATCACGGGGATGGTCACGGCGTCCGAGATAGCACGGAGCATTTCCAGATCGAAGCCGCCCTTGACGCCGTCGGTGTCAATGCTGTTGACCACGATCTCGCCGGCACCTCGCTCCTGACCTTCTCTCGCCCACTCCACGGCCTCGCGGAACGTGCGCTCTCTGCCACCTTTGGAGTAAACGGCAAATCGTCCGTCGGGATCGCGCCTCACATCCATAGACAGGACGACGCACTGGTCGCCGTATTTCTTGGCGGCAAGACCGATGAGTTCCGGATCACGGAGTGCGCCGGAATTGACGCTGACCTTATCCGCACCGGCGTTGAGCACGCGGTCGAAGTCCTCTACGGTGTTGATACCGCCGCCTACGGTCAGGGGGACGAAGATACGGGATGCGACCTGCTTCAAAATGTCGGTGAAGAGCTTTCTTCCTTCAAAAGAAGCGGTGATGTCGTAGAAGACCAGCTCGTCGGCACCTGCATCGCTATACATCGCGGCAAGCTCCACGGGATCGCAGACCTCGCGGATGCCCTCGAAATTGGTTCCTTTAACTACCTTACTGTCCCGGATATCGAGACAAGGGATGATTCGTTTGGTAGTCACAGGGCTTCACCTCTCTCTCCGATAGCGATGGCACGGGACAGATCCAGCTTGCCCGTGTAGAGGGCTTTTCCGAGGATCGCGCCGTGGAGATTCATCTCACGGAGCGCCACGATCTCGTGCTCGAAGGTGATACCGCCCGAAGCAATGATGGATAGTCCTTCGATAGCGGACAGCTTGCGGTAGATCTCCAGATTGGTACCCGAAAGGGTGCCATCTTTGGAAATGTCGGTGTAAATGACGGTAGAAACGCCGCTTTTCACCAGTTTTTCGCAGAAACCCAGGGAATCTACGTCGGTGACCGTTTTCCAGCCATGGATGGCGACCTTTCCTTCGTATGCGTCCACGCCGACGGCGATGGCATCGCCGTATTTCTGTGCCATTTCGGCTGCAAAATCAGGATTTTCAATAGCGGCAGAGCCAAGGATTACACGCTTGACGCCTGCATCCAGATATGCCTTGATGCGTTCCTCGTCACGAATTCCGCCGCCTACCTCTACAAAGAGGTCTTCTGCGGCGAGTTTAGAGATGATGTCGTAATTGCAAAGCTTGCCGTCCTTGGCACCGTCCAGATCGACAACGTGCAGGTGGGTAGCGCCTGCTTCGCGAAAGCTGCGGGCGATCTCGGTGGGATCGGAGGAGTAAACCTCCATTCGATCATAGTCACCCTTGGTGAGGCGGACGACCTTTCCGTCTCTGAGATCAATTGCGGGATAGATATACATCGTCGACCTCCTTAAAGCTCTGCAAAAGCCGAGAGAATAGCAAGTCCCACCTTGCCGCTCTTCTCGGGATGGAACTGGGTGCCATAGATCTTGCCCTTTCCAACCGCACCGGTGACGGTTACGCCGTACTCAGAGGTAGCGATGGTGTCGGCGGCACAGTCCTTGGCATAGTAGGAGTGAACGTAGTAGACGTGATCGCCTTCTTTAATGTATCGGAAAAGGGGATCGGGGCGGGTAAAGTGGAGGGCATTCCAGCCCATGTGGGGAACCTTCAGTGGTGTCTCCAGATCGGCGGTGATGGGAGCAACGGTGCCGTGGATCAGCCCGAGCCCCTCATGGATGCCGTATTCCAGGCTCCTGTCGAAGAGCATCTGCATTCCGAGGCAGATGCCGAGGAGCGGCTTGCCTGATTCGGCTTCGGCTTTGAGCAGAGGAATCAGTCCGGTCGCCTCCAACTTTGCTTTTGCGTCGGCAAATGCACCCACACCCGGGAGGATGATGCGGTCTGCCGCCTCGATCACCAAAGGATCAGCGGTGACGGTAGCGTCCAGACCGAGACAGGCGAGGGAGCTCTTCAGCGAAAAGAGATTGCCTACGCCATAGTTGATAATTGCGATCATAATGTCTCCTGAATCTTACAGACTGCCTTTGGTGGAAGGGATCTTATCGGCGTTCTTTTCGTCGATCGCCACCGCCGCCTTCAGACTGCGGGCGAAGGATTTAAAGGTGCCTTCGATGATGTGGTGGGTGTTCTTCCCTGCCATCTGCTTGATATGAAGCGTCATTTCCGCAGAGCGGGTGAGTGCTGCAAAGAATTCCTCGACCAGCTCGGTATCAAAGGTGCCGACCTTCTGAGCAGGCAGTTCCAGTTCACAGCAGAGGGTGGAGCGTCCCGACAGATCCAGAGAGGTGAGGATCAGCGCTTCATCCATAGGAAGGATGAAGAAACCGTAGCGGTTGATGCCCCGCTTGTCGCCAAGTGTTGCAACGATTGCTTTGCCGAGGCAGATGCCGATGTCCTCCACGGTATGGTGATCGTCCACATTGGTATCCCCCTTACAGGTGAGGGACAGATCAAAGCCGCCGTGCTTGGCAAAGAGAGTGAGCATATGATCAAGGAAACCGCATCCGCTGTCGACAGTAGCGATGCCGCTGCCGTCCAAATTGAGGGTCATGGTGATGTCGGTCTCTTGCGTTTTTCTGGTAACGGTGGTCTGTCTCATGTCAGATCCTCCAGTATTTCTTGGATTTTTTGGATCAGCGTCTCCATCTGCTCCTTGGTGCCGATGGTGATGCGGATCGAATCGGTGATGCGCTGGTCACTGAGGTGACGGACGAGCACGCCTTTGGCTTTCAACTTCTGATAAAGCTCTTTTCCGCCGATCTTGTCGCTATGGGCAAGGATGAAGTTCGCCTTGGAAGCGGGATAGGTAAATCCCAGCTTCGTGAGTGCTTCGGCGATAAAGGAACGAGTCTCGATGATCTTGCCGGTACATTCGTCAAAATAGGCTTCGTCCTTCATTGCCTGGGCTGCCGCAGCCATGGAAAGGCGGTTGACGTTGTAAGGGTTGAAGGAATACTTTACTCTGTTCAGATCGGCGATCAGCTCAGCGCATCCGACGGCAAATCCAACTCTTGCGCCCGCCAGATTGCGGGACTTCGAGAAGGTCTGCACGACCAGCAGATTGTCGTAACGGTCGGTAAGGGGGATCGCCGACTCACCTCCGAAATCGATATAGGCTTCGTCCACGATGACCACGCGGTCACGGTTTTGCACCACCAGCTCCTCGATCTTAGAGAGCGGCAGATAGGTGCCAGTCTTGGCGTTGGGGTTGGCGATGACCACGGTGGAGTCGATGTGGGCGTAATCTTCGACGCGGATGGTGAAGGTCTCGTCCAGCGGAACGGTGGTGTAGGGGATGCCGAAAAGGTTAGCGAATACGGGATAGAAGCCGTAGGTCACGTCGGGGAAGGCGAGACTTTTGCCGTTCGCAAATGCATCGAATGCGAACGCCAGTATCTCGTCGGAGCCGTTGGATGCGATCACGCGATCTGCAGTGATGCTGTAATGAGCGGCGATGGCTTCGTGCAGAGCACGCGCGGTGGGATCGCTGTAGAGGTTGAGGCGAGTCGCTTCCCCTTCGATCACCGCCAACGCCTTCGGGGAGGGCGGATAGGGGGACTCGTTAGTGTTCAGCTTGATATAGACCATATCCCGCGGCTGTTCGCCGGGCGTGTAGGGCTCCAGCGAAGAGAGCTTTTCGGAGAAAAAACGGCTCATTTTTGCGCCTCCTCGAAGCGGACCTCTACGGCTCTGGCGTGTGCGGTAAGCCCCTCGCTGCGAGCAAAGACTGCCACGTCCTGATATGCTTTTTCCAGCTCTGCGGGGGTATAATAAAGGTATTGCGTCTTCTTGATAAAATCATCCACAGACAGAGGCGAGGAGAAGCGGGCAGAGCCGCCGGTGGGAAGCGTGTGATTGGGACCAGCGAAATAGTCGCCCATCGGCTCGGGAGTATAATGTCCCATGAAGATAGAGCCTGCATTCTCGATCTTGGGAAGCAGAGCCATAGGATCATTCACCGCCAACTCCAGATGCTCGGGTGCGATGAGGTTGGAGACTTCGACGGCTTCGTCGATGGAGTCAACCAGAATGATCTTGCCGTTGTCCTCGATGGAGGTGCGGGCGATCTCCGAACGCTCCAGAAGAGAGAGCTGACGCTCCAGCTCTGCTTGAACGGCAGTTGCAAGAGGCGCAGAATCGGTGACCAGCACGGCAGTCGCCAGCTTATCGTGCTCCGCTTGGGAGAGAAGATCGGCGGCAACATAGGTGGGATTAGCGCTCTCATCGGCAAGCACGAGGATCTCGGAAGGTCCGGCGATCATATCGATGTTGACTCTGCCGAAAACAGCTTTCTTGGCAAGAGCAACGAAGATATTGCCGGGACCGACGATCTTATCCACCTTGGGAACGCTCTCAGTACCAAACGCCAGCGCGCCGATGGCTTGTGCACCGCCGGATTTGACGATCTTGTCAACGCCACACAAAGAGGCGGCAACCAGCACCTCGGCGCGGATCTTGCCGCCTTTGCCGGGAGGCGTGATCATAACCACTTCTTTGACACCTGCGATCTTGGCAGGGATGGCGTTCATCAGAACGGTGGAGGGATAGGACGCGGTGCCGCCGGGAACGTACAGTCCCGCTTTTTCGATTGGGGTGACCTTTTGTCCCAGGATCACTCCGCCCTCGCGACGCATCTCAAATCCCTCACGCTTCTGCTTGGCGTGGTACTCGGAGATGTTTGAGGCGGCTTTTCTCAGGATGTCGACATATGCGGGATCGACATTGGCAAAGGCCTCGTCAATCTCTTCTTTGCTGACGATAAGGTCAGAAAGCTCCACTTTATCAAATCGGGCGGCATATGTGTACAATGCGGCGTCGCCTTCTTTTTCCACAGTAGCGAGGATCTCGCTGACCGACTGTTCGAATTCGGGGTAGGAACCAATGGATCTGCAGAGGATCTCATCCCTGCCGATCTCATTCAGTTTCAGAATGCGGATCATGATTTTCCTTCTTTCAGTTTGGATGCGATTTTATAGATCTCCTCGGCTTTGAACTTAGAGGAGGCTTTATTGGCGATCAGGCGGGCGCTGATGGGAACGATCTCCTCCCACACCCGCAGATTGTTTTCTTTCAGGGTAGTCCCCGTCTCTACGATGTCTACGATCACATCGGACAACCCTACCAGCGGAGCGATCTCGATGGAGCCGCTGAGCTTGATGATCTCAATCTCGCGATTATGCGATTCGTAGTAACGGCGAGCAATGTGGACGAACTTGGTAGCCACCTTCACGGGACGGTCGGGATCCTCACGGTAATCGTCGGGCGCGGCAACGCACATCCGGCATTTGCCGAACCCCAGATCCAGCAGCTCGTACAGATCGGGCTCCTGCTCCAGGAGGATATCCTTACCCACCACGCCGATGTCGGCGGCGCCCTTTTCCACATAGATGGCTACGTCGGAGGGTTTTACAAGAAAATAGCGGACGCCGTTTTCGACGTTTTCGAAGATCAGCTTGCGGTTGTCCTCAAGGATCTCGGGGCATTCGTAGCCGATAGTGGCAAGCATATTGTAGACCTTCATACCCAGTCTGCCTTTCGGCAGTGCAACGTTTAACACCGGTCAGCCCTCCTCTCTCAGATCGATCACCGTTTTAGCGGTGAATTCACGGGGAACAGCGGTAGCAAGACGTACCCGCTTCCCTTCAGCGCGAAGCGCTTCAGCTTTAGCGAGCACCTTTCCTGCATCCGTCTCGGGAGAATACAGGAGCAGAACGTCCGCATCGTAATCGGTACGGTTGGGATAGCAAGAGTTGAGGTCACCCAGCGCCAGCGCGAAGCCGATCGCCGAAAGATTCTTACGAAACTTCGTCAGCAGTCGATCATATCTGCCGCCGGTCAGCAGGATGCCGGGATATTTTTCCACATACCCCTGCATCAGCACGCCGTTATAATAGGACAGATCGTTTTGCATAGTGAAATCCAGACGGATACCTTCTGCCATATCGAGAGCAGAGAGCGAATTGCCGATCACTTCCAGCTCGTCCAGCGCGTCGTTCATCTGATCGTTGACAGCTATCTTACGGGCAAGGGCGAGTGTATCGGCAAAGGAACCCTGCGAGGACAGCACGGCGGAAAGCCCTTCCATCCACTCATTGGAAGGAATGGAACTACCCAGCAGATCCCGCAGATCGTGGGCGTTCTGAGAAGCGATACAGGACAACACTCGGCTTCTGGTATCGGCTGATGTGACATTGCAAGCACTCAGCAAGCCTTCGATAAAGCCCATATGAGACAGGCATAGGATGGAGTGAGCGTCGATAATGGAAAGGCTCAATTTGGCCATGCGCACGAGCTCCAGCGTAGCCAGAATATCGACCTGACCGATCAGCTCCACACCCGCTTGAGGGATCTCGCGGAACTCCTTGGTGTGGCGATCCATACGGTAGACGTTTTCTCTGTAAAAGACCTTGTCTGTATGGCTCTCGTCAGCGCGGGTGTTCTTGACGATGGACAGCGTAACGTCGGGACGGAGCGCCATCAGCTTGCCGTCGGGAGAATGGAATGTCAGCACATATTCGCTGGTGAGAAAGGATTTATATTCCTCGTACAGCGAATATTGCTCGAATTTGCGCATTTTGAATTTGCGAAAGCCGTAGAACTCAAACAGTCCTTCCAGCGAAAGATAGACCTGCTCGTCTTTACTCTGGGTCTGAGGGATCGGATTCATTTTGTATCTTCCTTCGTTGATTGAATATAGTCACGGAGTAGACGGCTGTAGCCTTCTCCGTGTTGCAAAGCGCGGGACACGCGACTGAGAGTGACCGTGGATATGCCGGTCTCCTCGCAGACCTGATTGTAGGTCTTCCCATCCATCAGAAGCACCGCACTTCGGATTCTCTGATCCATCTGATCGATCTCCTTGACGGTACAGAGATCCTGTAGCAGGATCGCAATCTCTTCAGGAGTTTGCAATGTTGCCAACATCTTGCAAAGCAACGTATGATTTTCGTATACATCGTGAGAAGTCATAGACTTAGCCTCCCATTTTTTGATGCTTCTATTATACACCAACACTTTAGTTTTGTAAAGTGATTTAGCGAATATTTTTACCGACAATATTTCAAAAGTTGCGCCCGCATTTTTGTGCAAAATGCCGAAACTCTTGAAAAATCAAAGGCACCGCTCGGTGCCTTTGGTTTTGATCATTGAGATGCGTCGCGCATCGATTCGATCAGCGTATGCAGACAAATCGAAACTGCTTTGGCGATCTCTTCGGTCTCCATAGCGAACATCTTCAGACATTTATTCTTCACCTGTTCTGTCGAATAAGGAACGTGAATAAATCCGCCTTTGACCGTCGGATATTTCGTATCGATCATGTGAAGCAAGTGATACGAAAGACAATTGCATACGAACGTACCGGCGCTGTACGAAACGAATCCGGGGAGGCCCGCTGCTTGCAGGGCTGCGACCATTCTGCGAACCGGAAGTTTGGTGAAATACGCCGCAGGACCGTCCGGGATCACGGGCTGATCGGCATAGCGAACACCGGAATTGTCCGGTATGGATCCGTGCTTCAGATTGATAGCAACGTATTCGGGCGTGATAGCGGTACGACCGCTTGCCTGCCCCAGACAAACGACTGCGTCCGGACGGTAATGCGCTACCATCCACTCCAGCAGAGCGGGACAGACGTCGTAGCTCACCGGCATCTCCAGTTTGATGATCTGATGCCCTTCAATGATATCGGGAAGCAGCTTCACCGCTTCGTACGATGGATTAACCGTCTCACCGCCAAAGGGGGCGAAACCGGTCACAATGATTCTCATAATAACCTCATGTAAAGCACGCTTGTGCTTCAATCCGCTGATTACGGGGCAGATCCCGCAAGACAGTCGAATATAGGAAAAGTGCTCGTTTATTTGCAGGCAAGGCGATAGATGGCCTCGGCGTCTGCATCTTTCAGATGGACGAAACCGCCGGTCTCACCGCCGTTCAGACCAAGAGTCTTGACGAAGTAAGGAATGTCCTCTTCCTTTGCGCCAAGCTCTGCCATCGTGGTGGGCATACCGATGGAGCGCAGGAAATTGCGGAAGGCTTCGATACCTGCCATGGCAGTTGCGCGGGGGTCAGCATAATCCATTGAGCATCCCCAAACGCGAGTAGCCACCTGCGCAAAGCGCATCACGTCGTGATCCACGACGTATTCCATCCATGCGGGCATAACAACGGCAAGTCCTGCGCCGTGAGCGCAGTCGTTAACGGCGGAGATCTCATGCTCCAGCCAATGGGAGTTCCAGTCCTGCTCTCGTCCGACACCGCAGATGTCGTTGTGGGCAACCATTCCCGCCCACATAATGTTAGCGCGTGCCTCGTAATCGTTGGGATCTGCGATGACCTTCGGTACCTCGTGGATCATTGCCATCAGCACTGCCTCGCAAAGACGGTCAGTAGTCTCAACGTGAGTGGTGTTGGTGAAGTAACGCTCGAAAACGTGCGCCATGATGTCGGTAGCACCGCTGGCAGTTTGGTAAGGAGGAAGCGTCTGGGTCAGGGCGGGGTTCAGGATGGAGAACTTGGGACGCAGGCAGTCACCGCCGGTGGCGCGCTTGAGCATCCCCTCTTCCTTGGTGATGACGCTGTCACTGCTACCTTCGCTACCCGCGGCGGCGATGGTCAGAACCACGCCAACAGGGAGCGCAGTGGCAGACGCGGTACGGGTGCGGTCTTCGTAGAAGTCCCAAAAATCACCGTCGTAGCAGCTGCCGAGCGCGATGGCCTTGGCGGAGTCGATGACCGATCCGCCGCCGACGGCAAGGACGAAGTCAACTTTTTCGCGCTTACAAAGCTCAATCCCCTCATAAACCAGTCCGCTGCGGGGATTAGGCATGACGCCACCCAGCTCTACGAAGGTGACACCCGCATCGGTCAACGACTGTTCCACGCGGGCAAGCAGCCCCGAGCGGACAACGCTTCCGCCGCCGTAGTGGATCAAAACGCGGCTTCCGCCGAACTTGCGGACATATTCGCCAGACTGACACTCGGTATCCTTACCGAAGACGAAATATGTGGGAGAATAAAATGTAAAATTCAGCATATCGAATTCCTTTTCTGTTGTGATAAATTACGCCTTCATTATACCACAACTTCTCGGAAAATGCAACCGTTCGCGTCTAATTTTACTCCACAATTTTACGCAATTATAGCACAAATATTGAAATTGGAGGAATTATGCGCTATAATATGCTATAGTATTATCAAACCGCGCTTGGAGGGGTTATATGAAACTGAAAAAACTTACCGCCATCATGCTTTCGGGACTTCTGCTCCTGTCTTGCAGTTCAGGCGATGCTTCTGATACGACTGCTGAGAGCACGACCGCCGTCCTGACAGATGCGCCCGCAACAGATGACGGCAACAAGTCGTCCACTTCGCCTATCGTGCAGGAAGACGATCCAATCTCTGCTTTGATCGGAACGATCGGTGACGGAAATGGTTTGCTTTGGTATGAATTTGAGGAAAAAGCCGGCTCTGCTAAGTTGCTCTCTTCCCTCTCTCAGCCACGTGACAGTATCGAGGCGAGGGCAACGCTTCTCCCAGAGGAAGGCGTCGAAGGCGGTGCAATCTCTTTTGACGGCAAGGACGATCGGATCAAGCTCAATAACGATTTCAACAACGTGAGCCAGATCACCGCGGGCACCTTCCTTCATCCGTCCTTTACCACGCTTTCGGTAGCCTTCTACTTTATGCCCGAAACGCTAAGCAGCGATCAGCTCCTATATGAGCAGGGCGATGAGCACGCGGGTCTTGCCATCGGCATCGTGGGCGGCAAGCTGACCGCCGCGATCGGTGTCGGCAGATCAGCTACCGCTACCGGAAAAGCCAAGACCGTCGGCGAGTACACGCTGAACGATGACGATCTACATCAGTGGATCCACGTTGCCGTCACCTTCGACGGAAACGAGAACGGCGGCACTGCTCGTCTCTTCGTGAACGGCGAAACGATCGTGGAACGCAGTACGCTGGGCGCGGTCATCCCGCAGACGCTGGATGCCGCGGGACTTGGCGCCGCATACTACGGCACCAACGCACTGGGTCTCTCGGGCGCTTATTTCGCCGGAAAGATGGACGATCTGCGGATCTATTCCACCGCCATCCAGCCCATGGGTGACCTGGAGGAGAATGTGGTATACCTTCAGTCAGCCGCCGCTAAGAACGCTTATCTGAAAGGCTCTTTTGCCTCTCTAACCTGCGATTACAGCGTAGAGCCTGCACTGCGCGGATGGATCATTACCGACGGTCTGTCCGGCTCGGGTGTTTCCCTGCGTCTGACCGGCACCAATAAGTATATCGTGGCACAGGATGGCAAACTGTCTGTGCAAACCATCTCCACCGATGAGGACAAGTCTTCCGCTACCTTTACGGCAGAGGAGCCGCTGGCAGTTCCCTCTTGGGGCGCGTCCACACGCTCAGACTTTGTCTCCTTTAAGTCCGCAGAAGGCACTTATATCGCCGCCGTGGACGGTAAGGTGTCGCTGATGTCAGCGGACACGTCGCCTTTGTCCGCGACGTTCAAACAAACCGGCGATCAGACCGCTGTCATCGACGGTCTGAAGGGTGCGGTCTACTATCCCTCTTACGCGCTGAACGCGCCTCAATTCTGGAAATGGTACGACCACGACATCATTGACCGTGACATGGGCTATGCCGAACGACTGGGCATCAACGCTTTCCGTATCTGGATCAGCTTCGAGTATTGGCTGGAGGATCCCGATCATTTTGAAGCGGGCTTCAAGGATTTCTTGGAGCTTGCCGATGCCCACGGCATCAAGATCATGGTCTCGCTGTTTGAGGGATGCGGCGACTCTTACGAATACGAAAGCGTTCATACCTGGAGCCGCGTCTATACCGGCGATTCCTGCGGCTGGGCGATCACATCCCCCGCCGCCGCTATCTACAACAATCGATCCCGCTGGGAAGAGCCCAAGGAGTTCGTGACTTGGTTTATCGGATTGTTCGGCAGCGACGAGCGGCTGATGTCCATCGAGCTGTATAACGAGCCTTGGGGCACAAACCGCGCGGCACTGGCGAAGTATCTCTGCGAATATGCCGTCACGATTCAAGGCAGCGTTCCGCTGATCGCAGGTACTGCGCCTGCAGATGCCTTCAATATAAAGGATACCGTAAAGCTTGGCATGGATCAGCTCCAGTATCATGACAACTTCCCCGGCAGCGCCGCCGCATTCAAGAGCAACGCAAACGGCAAGATCGAGCAGGCGCGGCTGGCCAATCTGCCAATCTATTGCACCGAGGTGCAATGGGTGGGCGGTCCCTCGGGCATCAACTATCCCGTATATTCCAATCTGGCACCTACCTGTAATGAGCTAATGGAGAGTGGCAAATGGGCACCCTTCTACTGGACGCTGATGGTTCATCCCTGCTACCTTAATTCCTACCGCAACAATTTCAAGATGTACAACGGTCTTGTCAACGAGAACGGCACGGTCAACTCGCTCGCAAATGCAGAGGCTTGGGCAGGTCAGACGCTGGATGTAATGGAGGAGACGGTCAATCCGTACGATCGGGGCTATTATCTCTACGAGGTCACCTATTCGGATAGCTTCTTCGATAAGAACGCCTACAAATGGAGCGTGGTCAACGGAAATTGGTCAGCTGCAAGCGAAGCCTATGCGGGTAACGGTCTTACGATTGCCAACAATACCCATTTTGCAAACTTGACCGCAACCTTTGATGTAAAACTCACCGATGGCAACGCAGGTTTCGTGCTACGTATGACCGATGAGAACAATTATGTTCTGGCACGGCTCTCTGTCGAGAAACGGGTACTGGAGATCGTGGAAGTCAAGAACGGCAAGTCGAAGGTAATGGCAACCTCCTCCACCGTCGAGCTGGATGCAGCTGCTTTGCAGTCTGTCACGGTAGAGGCATCGGGCAAGACTGTCACCATCACCTGCAATTGCATCACGGTCTCTGCCGGTACCGATCTTGCGGTGGGCAAATTCGGTTTTGCCGCTGACGGTGAAGCGACCTTCGACAATCTGCATGTAGACGCAAAGTAAACAGTTACTGCAATATCCCATAGACTTGTATTCGAGTTTATGGGATTTTTGTTTTGCTCCATCCCGAATATCCACCGATTTTTTCAGCAAACATCTTGCAATCTACTTGGAAATATGATAGAATAATTATAATTATGGATTGGAGGCCGCTATGGAACCGCACAACATTCTCAATCTCGCTATCCTTGCTCACGTAGACGCGGGCAAGACTACGCTCACCGAGCAGTTTCTGTATCATAGCGGCACCATTCGCCGTGCGGGCAGCGTGGACGACGGCTCCACGCAGACCGACCGACTGGAGATCGAGCGCAGCCGCGGTATTTCGGTCAAAGCCGCCGAAGCATCCTTCACCTATGACGGCGTTCGGATCAATCTGATCGACACTCCCGGGCACTCCGACTTCGCCGGAGAGGTGGAGCGCGCGCTGCTGGCTCCCGATGCGGCTCTGCTAATCGTCTCTGCGGTGGAGGGCATCCAGTCCCACACCGAACGGCTATGGAACGCGCTCCGAAAGCTGAACATTCCCACCGTCATCTTCCTCAACAAGATCGACCGCGCGGGCAGCCGCACACGGGAGATCATCGCCGAAATGCCCGAACGCCTTGCGATGGAAGGCGTCACGATTCTGCCAATGGTCGAGGCAGTGAGCGAGGGGCTAGACGGCTTTGCTATTGCCACCCCCGCCGATCTGACCGATCGCGCTACCGAAGCGGCGGCAGAGATTTGCGACGACATCGCCCTTGCTTATTTGGAGGGAGAGACGGTAGATCCCGATTTGCTGGAAGCCACTCTTCGGCGCGGCGTAAAGGAGCAGAAGATCGTTCCGGTCTACTGCGGTGCGGCACAAAAAGGTTTGGGCGTTGCGGAAGTTTTGGATGGACTGCTCCGCTTCCTCCCCCGTGCGTCCGAGCGGGTCACCGACGAGCTGTCGGGGCTGGTGTATGCCATCGAGCACGACAAGACCATGGGCAAGATCGCGCGAGTGCGCCTGTTCGGCGGCACGCTTGCCTCCAGAGATGCGCTAGCGCTCAGCGACGGCGTGCTGAATCTGTCCGACACCGGCGAGAAGATCTCTCAGATCCGCATCACCGATGGGGCGCGCTTCCGCGACAGCGGTCTTGCAGGTGCGGGCGAGATCGCCGCGCTTTGCGGACTGTCTACGGCAAAAGTCTATCAGACCATCGGCTCTTATCGACTCCCCGAGCGGCTGAAGCTGGCACTTCCCTATCTGCAGGTC
>JAFTPF010000115.1 GCA_017463445.1 Clostridia bacterium | reverse complement strand
TTCTTTCAAGAACTTTCACTTGATAAATAAAGGAGAACAGATATGAAAAAAGAACTGGCAAAACAGTATTCCCCTGCCGAGCTGGAAGATCGGCTGTACAAATTCTGGAATGACAAGGGCTATTTTACCCCCTCAGTGGACGACGGCAAGCCCGCCTTCACCATCGTCATCCCGCCCCCCAACGTTACCGGACAGCTCCACATGGGTCATGCGCTGGATGAGACTCTGCAGGACGTGCTGATCCGCTACAAGAGAATGCAGGGTTACTCTGCCCTTTGGCTCCCCGGCACCGACCATGCAGGCATCGCCACCCAGATTAAGGTAGAGGAACAGCTCCGCAAAAACGAAGGTCTGACCCGCTACGATCTCGGTCGTGAGAAGTTCCTGGAGCGCGTTTGGGACTGGAAGAATCAGTACGGCAGCCGCATTATCAGCCAACTCAAAAAGCTGGGCTCCTCCTGCGACTGGACCCGTGAGCGCTTCACCATGGATCCCGGTTGCTCCCGTGCGGTGAAGAAGGTCTTCGTGAACCTGTACAACGACGGCATCATCTACCGCGGCAACCGCATCATCAACTGGTGTCCTCACTGCCGCACCGCCCTCTCCGACGCCGAGGTAGAGTACGCCGAGCAGCAGGGTAATTTCTGGCACATCCGCTATCCAATCATGGATGAAAACGGTAGTTATGCCATGAGCGATACCGAAGGCTTCGTGGAGGTCGCTACCACCCGTCCCGAAACAATGCTGGGCGACACCGCCGTTGCGGTCAACCCCGACGACGAGCGCTACGCTCACCTGATCGGCAAGTCGCTGTATCTGCCTCTGGTGGGCCGCAAGATCCCCGTGATCGCCGACAATTACGTGGAAAAGGATTTCGGTACCGGTTGCGTAAAGATCACCCCCGCCCACGACCCCAACGACTTCTTAGTCGGTCAGCGGCACAACCTGCCCCAGATCGTGATCATGGACGGCGATGCAAAGATCAATTGTCCCGACACTCCCTATCACGGTATGGACCGCTACGAAGCCCGCAAAGCCATCGTCGCTGATCTGGAGTGCGAGAATTTCCTTGTAAAGGTCGTTCCTCACGCCCACAACGTAGGCACCTGCTACCGTTGCGGTACCACCGTTGAACCCCTCACCTCCAATCAGTGGTTCGTGAAGATGGAGCCTCTGGCGGGTCCTGCTCTGGACGTAGTTGCCGAAGGTGACATCCGCTTCGTTCCCGAGCGTTTCACCAACAATTATAATAGATGGATGGAAAACGTCCACGACTGGTGTATCTCCCGTCAGCTTTGGTGGGGACATCGCATTCCCGCCTACTACTGCGATACCTGCGGCAGGATGGAGGTCTCCGAGGACGAGCTGACCGTTTGTCCTCACTGCGGCGCACCTATGCGTGCCGACGAGGACGTGCTGGACACCTGGTTCTCCTCCGCGCTCTGGCCCTTCACCACTCTGGGCTGGCCCGAGAAGACCGCAGAATTTGAAAAATACTATCCCACCTCCGTGCTGGTCACCGGCTACGACATCATCTCCTTCTGGGTATCGAGAATGATCTTCTCGGGGCGTACCCACACCGGCAAGGCGCCCTTCTCTACCGTATTCATTCACGGTCTGGTGCGGGATGCGCAGGGACGAAAGATGTCCAAGTCCCTCGGTAACGGCATCGATCCTCTGGAGATCATCGAACAGTACGGTGCAGACGCTCTCCGCTTCGCTCTGACCACCGGCAACGCCCCCGGCAGCGATATGCGCTTCTCCGACGAGAAGATCGAGGCAGCCCGCAACTTCAACAACAAGATCTGGAACGCCGCGCGCTTCGTTCTGATGAATCTGGACATCGAAGAGGCATCTCTGCCCGCTATCGAGGAGCTGGAAGTGGAGGACCGCTGGATCCTGTCCAAGCTGAACACCCTAATCGGTGAAGTTACCTCCAATCTGGATCGCTTCGAGCTGGGCATTGCACTGGCGAAGCTCTACGACTTCCTGTGGGATGTCTTCTGCGACTGGTATATTGAGCTGGTGAAGCCTCGCCTTTCCGACAAGGGCTCCGCTTCCAACAAGGTTGCTCAGAATGTGCTTTGCTACGTTCTCTCCCGTACGCTGGAGCTGCTTCACCCCTACCTCCCCTTCATCACCGAGGAGATCTGGCAGACTCTGCCCCACTCCGGCGAGTCCATCATGGTCACTAACTGGCCCAAGGCAAGCGATGACCTCTCCTTCCCTGCCGAGGAAAAGCAGATGGAAGCCCTCATCGCCTCCATCCGTGCCATCCGCAACCGCCGCGCCGAGATGAACGTGCCGCCCTCCAAGAAGGCTGCTCTCTTCATCGTCACCGAGAACACCGACGTATTTACTGCTAAGACTGCGAAGTTCTTCGAAAAGCTGGCATCCGCTGCATCGGTCACTGTTTGCCGCTCTCACTCCGACGATACCGCCGTGCAGATCGTCACCGACAGCGCCACCTTCTTCATCCCTCTTGCCGAGATCATCGATCTGGACAAGGAAGCCGCGCGCCTCTCCGCAGAGATCGAGAAGCTGAAGAGTGAGATCGCCCGCATTGAGAAAAAGCTGTCGAACCCCGGCTTCGTGGCAAAAGCCCCCGAGGCGGTCGTCAACGGCGAAAAGGAGAAAATGAAGAAGTATGCCGACACCCTGGCAAAGACTGAGGACGCTCTGAAGAAGATCAAGAGCTAATGCAAGGGCTCTGCCCTTGCATCCCTGTCGCTTTCTTGGGAAGAATTGTAATTCAGCTTTGCTGAATTGCCGGGAGTTCGCGTTGCGAACTCCGGCGACACAAAGAACTATTATTAACGGCGGTAAGTACTTGCCGCCGTGAGGTGGAAAGAAAAAAATATTCCTGTTCCCTATTCTGACAAACTTTGCAGAAGAGCCGTGGTATCCTGTGTATGCAGGACACCACGGCTTTTTGTTATCTCCTTTGCATCGGCGAGGGCGATATGAAAAGTCTGTGTGCCCCCCTGCCGACGAGTATTCGTCGGCTTTCAAGAAAGTTTTGAATAGGTAAGGCCGTTGCCTACTGCAACGGCGGAAAACTTTTTCAAAAGTTTTCCAAATAAAAAACAGAAAGGAAAATGAAATTATGGAAATTGCAGGAGTGACCTGTCAGAAAAAGGATGACACCCTATGGGTGGTCATTGACGGTGACATCGATCACCACAGTGCTAAGTATATCCGCGAGACCATCGACCGCGAGATCTTTCTCGCCCGTCCCCACGCGACAGTGCTGGAGCTGTCCCGAGTGGATTTTATGGATTCCTCGGGGCTGGGGTTGATCCTGGGACGGTACACCCGGATGCGGGAGATCGGCGGTGTGTTGAAGCTCTCGAATCCCACGCCTCAGACCGTCAAGATCCTCGCCCTTGCGGGAGTGGACAAGCTGATCCCCGTACTCACGGCAGAAAAGTCTCAACAGGAGGTTGTAAAATCATGAAGGAAAGAAAAACACAAAACGGATTCAAGCTGGAGTTCCCCGCTCTATCGGAGAACGAAGCCTTTGCCAGACAGATCGTCTGCGCCTTCGCCGCACGGCTGGATCCCACGCTGGAGGAGCTGTCCGACCTGCGTGTGGTCGTGTCCGAAGCAGTGACCAACTGCGTCGTCCACGCCTACAAGGGGGCGGGCAAGGTCGGGAACATCCAGATCACCGTCCGCATCACGGGAGCGGGCGGGCTGAAGGTGCGGATCAAGGATTCAGGTTGCGGAATGGCGGATATTGAGCGTTGTATGCAACCTCTCTACACCACCGATCCCGAGGGAGAGCGGGGCGGCATGGGACTGCCTATCATGCAGTCGCTCTCGAGAAAATTCTCGGTGAAGTCGAAGCCGGGAAAAGGCACCACCGTCGCTTTTGAAATGCAGTTCGGAAGCTCTTCTACATAACCGAGCGGTTATAGAAAATGCTCGGACAGAAAGGATGAGCAGATATGGCAGATAACGATACCCTGCTACGGCAGGTGGCAGAGGGAGACGAGTGCGCTCTGGCAGAGCTGGTGGAAAACAACATGGGACTGGTGAAATCGGTGGCGCTCCGTTTTCGTGATCGGGGTACTGAATACGAGGATCTGGTGCAGATCGGCTCTATCGGTCTGCTTCGGGCAGCGCGATCCTTCGATTTCTCCTTCGGGTGTATGTTCTCCACCTACGCCGTTCCGCTGATCATCGGAGAGATCCGCCGACATCTCAGGGATGACGGAATTATAAAGGTATCCCGCACCATCCGCACCCGTGCGGTGCATCTGATGCGGGAGCGGGAACAGTTTGCCAGGCGAGAGGGTCGGGAGCCGACGGTGAGCGAACTCTCTGATCTCACGGGCTACACCGCCGAGGAGATCGTTACTGCGCTGGATGCGGCGGGTCCCGTCCGCTCGCTCAGCGAAACGGTAGGCGGTGAGGACGGTGCGCCATTGGAGAATTTCATCGCCGATCCCGACGCGCCACTCGATCGTCTCACCGATCACATTGCGCTGGAACAAGCCATCGCGCGGCTCACCCCCGATCAGCAGCAGATCATCCGGCTACGCTACTTCCATCGGCTGTCCCAACAGCAGGTGGGCAACGCACTGGGACTCTCGCAAGTGAAGGTGTCACGGGAGGAAAAGAAGATACTGGGGCTCTTGAGAGAGGCGTTATAGTAGTTTTTCTTGAGAACCCCTTCTTGAAAGAAGGGGTTCTCAAACTCTCCCCAAGAACTTTCA
>JAFTPF010000114.1 GCA_017463445.1 Clostridia bacterium | reverse complement strand
TCTGCCGCCGAGCATTAACGAAAGTGATCTGCAATACTCGGTTGCTCCCGGAGGCATCCGCTACGGACTGGGCGGAATCAAGGGCGTGGGCGAGAATTTCGTCCAGCGGATCCGCTCAGAGCGTGCGCGTCGCCCTTTCCGCGATTTCATGGATTTCGCCGAGCGGATGTCTCCCATTGAGCTGAACCGGCAGCAGGCACAGGCACTCATCAGCGTCGGCGCGTTTGACGGTATGGGCAATACCCGTGCCGAGCTGCTGGCAGGAGTGGAAAAGGTCCTGCAAATGCTCACCGACAACCGCCGACGCAATCTGGACGGACAGACCGATCTGTTCGGCGTCTTCGAAGAGGAGACCTCTTCAGTGGATTCCTACCGCTTCGATCCAATGCCCGAGTTCTCCGCAGGGCAGCGGCTTCGGATGGAGAAGGAATACACCGGTCTTTGCCTGTCGGGCAGTCTGCTGGACGATTATACCGCCCATCTGAACGCTATCGCTCCTGCTGAACTATCGGAGATAGCCGGTTCCTTCGACGAAGAGGGGGAGGCAGTGGAGAATGCGCCTTACCAAGAGGGTGACTCGCTGATCGTGGTGGGCATCCTTACCAAGATCACCCGAAAGACCACCAAAAACGGCGCGGCAATGGCGTTTGTTCAGCTGGAAGACCGCATGGGAGAGATGGAACTGATCGTTTTTCCGAAGCAGTTCGAATCCTCTGCGGGACTGCTTCGCCCCGATAACGCGGTCTGGGTCAGATGCACCCTCAGCGTCAAGGACGAGCAGGGCGCCAAGCTGCTGGCAAACGAAATGGGACAACTGCTCACCGACGTACAGTGGAAGCAAAGCCCCACGCCTCTCCCGGTTCCCGCCAAGTCCGGCAACCGCAGAAGGGAGGCACCGCCGACCGGCATCGCCGATCGTTCCGTCCGCGAAACCGGAACGCCGACACCGGCTCCCGTTTCGGATGCGAAAAACGCTCCCGTATCTACCGCGGAGCCGGTGACATCCCGTCCAACAGCGGCACTGCAAACTGCATCGGTGCTGTATCTGCGGGTAGAGCGGATGGACGCGCTTGCGGCACGAAAGGCGCTCCTGCTCTGCGAGATCTTTGGCGAGGGCAACGTACAGGTGGCATTTTACGACCACTCCACGGGCAAATATATTCGCAGCCGTGCGCTGGCCGTCACCGCGACTCCCTATCTGCTGGTAGAACTGAATGCGCTCCTGGGAGAAGGTAACGTGGTTTTGCGCTGACCGATTCGCCGCAAAAGCGGTTGACATTTCAACCGACTTGTGATATAATAGCATTAAATCTGCAATTTGGGAGATACTTTATAGGAAGTTGCGGCGAAATGTTTCAGAAGATGACACATATTATTCACGGAGTCTTCAAAATCCCGGAGTATAATCATTTTTATAAGGCAGAATGTTAGATTTGGATTGAAAGGTTTGCAAGTGCAATGAATCAACGAGAGTCCAAAGAGAAAAAAATGCAAAAAGAAGCCGAGGAAGTTACCCACTTCATATTTCGGATTATTTTTAAAGGGATCCAGTATGTGCTGAACGTAGTGTTTACCATCCTTTTGGTCGGTCTGATTGCAGGCTGTATCGTGGGGTGCGCGTTTATGATCTACGTCGCCAACCATGTGGATTCCAACATAGACGATCTGGTAATGCTGTCGGCACAGCAGGATTCCACTACCCGTCTCTATTATTATGAGAACGGCGAGCTGGTGGAAGAGACTGACGATCGTCTGTCCGGCAGTACCAACCGTTTGTGGATCGCCTACGACGATATTCCCGACGATTTGATCAACGCCTTCGTTGCCATTGAAGATAAGCGTTTTTGGGAACACGACGGTGTGGGCTGGATCACGACGATCAAGGCAACGCTGAAGTATTTCATTCCTACCGGTGAAAATCCGGGCGGTTCTACCATCACCCAGCAGCTTGTGAAAAACCTCACCGGTGACGATGATTATACCATCCAGCGAAAGGTGCAGGAGATCTTCAAAGCATTGAATCTGGAAAAAGACAAGGATAAGACCGAGATACTGGAGATGTATCTCAATACTATCTACCTGTCGCAGGGTTGCTCCGGCGTTCAGGCGGCGGCAAACAAATATTTCGGCAAGGATGCCAGTGAGCTGACCCTGCTGGAATGCGCCGCCATTGCGGGGATCACGCAGTTCCCCACGAAATGGGATCCCATCCAGAATCCCGATAACAACAAAGAACGTCGAAACGTCATTCTCAAGGAAATGTACAGCCAGGGTCTGATCACCTACGCGGAGTATGAAAGCGCGTATAATCAAGATCTGGTACTGGTGACAGATAAGGAAGATGATGAAGACGGTACGGCAGGCAGCTCTGACGAAGCGACCTCCTGGTACACCGATGCGGTGATCGAAGAGGCGGCGGGACTTCTGATGGATAAGTACAACGTCAGCTACGAAATTGCCGTACAGATGCTCTATACCGGCGGTTATTCCGTAGTCACCGCGATGGATAAGGATATCCAGGCGATCATGGAGAAGCATTTCGCCAATCCTGACTTTCTCAGCAATCCCAATAAGGTAGTACGAAAGCAGTCGGCGATGCTGGTAATGGATCATACCAACGGCAACGTCCTCGCCCTGTGCGGCGGTCTGGGCGAAAAAACGGGTACCCGTATCCTGAATCGCGCTACACAGACCAAGCGTCAGCCCGGATCTTCCATGAAGCCTATCGCAGGCTATGTACAGGCAATGGATCAGGGGATCATCAATTACGGCTCGGTACGGGACGATACACCCTATTATTTTGGAACCAAGACTACTCAGGCGAACGGAACGGTCAAATATTCCAATCCCAAAGGCTGGCCGCAAAACTCTAACTATGTCTACAAAGGACTGGCGACTATCGATTACGCGTTACAGTCCTCCAAAAATACCGTCGCGGTGAAGCTGGTAGCGGAAGTGGGAATCAATAACTGTTTCGACTTCCTGACCAAAAAACTGCATCTGGATAGCCTGGTAGACAGTATTTCTACCTCCAACGGCATCCAGACCGACAAGAACCTGGCGGCACTGGGCCTTGGCGGTCTGACCTACGGCGTTACGCTGAAGGAGATGGTTGCTGCCTACTGCATCTTCCCATCGGGCGGTATCTACCATGAGCCCCGTACCGTCCTGCAGATCCTGGACGCCTCGGGACAGGTGGTGATCGATAACGAGAATGACGCGGAGGTCGTCATCAAGGAGGGCACCGCACAGATGATGGTGCGCCTTCTGGAGCACGTTATCACCGGTCCCGACGGTACCGCTCCATCCAATAAACCGCTGGCGCAATTAGTCGGTGCCGCAGGCAAGACCGGTACTACCGATAACAACTATGACCGTTGGTTCGTGGGCTTTACGCCCTACGTGACCGCCGGTGTGTGGGTCGGCTACGATGAAGCGCAGGACCTTGGTATCGTCAACGACCATAACAAGGTATGGCATACCGTCTTGCTGGAAGCGCACGAAAAAATACTGGAGCGAGTGGAAGCAGGCACGATGGCGAAAAAGACCTTCAACGACGATCTGCTCATCGAAGCGAAGTATTGTCCCGATTCGGGCAAACTGATCACCTCCGCTTGTCAGGCGGATCCTCGCGGAAGCCGTTCGGCTACGGGCTACTTTACCAAAGATACGCTTCCCACCGAATCCTGTGACGTCCACGTATGGGTGGGATACTGCACTGCAGGCAGAGGCATTGCCCACTCCGGCTGTCCCGAGTCGAGCATCCGCTATTACGGTCTGCTCAAGCATATGCGCGTGCTGGATTGCGATATCTATATCACGGACGGTCAGTACACCTGGATGCCGCTGAACGGTACGAAACCGTATCGGAGCATCTATCAGCCCTTCTACAAGAATCTGCTGCCCGGCAGTAAGTATCCCGGTAGAACGGCAACCAGCCGACAGTTCAACTGTTACTGTATGACCCACTGACGGGTATGAAACCGAAAATCACCTCATACATTTGGATGAGGTGATTTTTTTGCGTATTTTTTCGGGATTCAAACGGGAGATCTGCTGCGCCGATCCGCGGATCTGTCTGCTGACGACGGCGGTAACTTTGTTTTTGGGGTCGCTGTCGCTACTACTGTCGAGGGCGGGGAGCTGTTATGCATTGCTGGCAATGCCGGCGTTTGCCGTGGGTTATATCGGTTGGTTGATCCTATGGATGCTTCACTATATCCTGGCAGGGATAGCACTGGGACTTACCGTCAGCAACTGTTGCAGTTACCGACGGCTGATCGGGCGCGGCGTGATCATATGGGGATTCTTCCTGCTTTGCTCACTTTTGTGGGTGCCTCTGTTTTTCTCCGCCGGAATGCAGATCACTGCGCTTCTGCTCATTGCCGCCGCCGTCTGTTTCGGACTTTGTGCCCTGACTTCCTTTGCCAGACGAAGCCTGCTGTCTGCAGTGCTGATGCTTGTCTGTATCTGGTGGCAGATCTACACCTTTTTGCAGACATTGCTGATTATTTTGTGGAACTGACGGCCTACCCCTTGCTTTTTCCTGCAAACTGTGCTATACTTACCTTGATTGACAGTTGTGCGCGGTAAAAAGCAAGGAGGGATCCCATGAAGCTGATCGGACTGACCGGAACCAGCGGAAGCGGCAAAGGATTTGTCGCGGCTCTATTTGCGGAGCGCGGGATCGATTCTATAGATACCGACTCCGTCGTCCATCGTCTGTATCGGGAGGATGCCGAGTGCATTGCCGCTCTGGAGACGGCATTTGGTCCTTTACAGGACGGAAGCGGTGCCATCGACCGCCGCCGTCTGGCAGGGATCGTATTTGCGAACAAAGAAAAACTCTCCGCGCTCAACGCTATCGTCCACCGATTCGTGAAAAGGGAAGTGGAGCGGATCTGTCGGGAAAAGGAATTGACAGGATGCAGATTTCTCCTGTTGGATGCGCCGCAGCTGTACGAAGCGGGAATGGAATCCGTCTGTTACCGCGTCATTGCGGTCACTGCCCCCGAATCCTTGCGGCTGAATCGCATCTGTGGGCGCGACCACATTGACTGCGTCTCCGCCGAACAGCGGATCCGCAATCAGCACAGCGACGCATTTTTCGAAGCGCGCGCCGATTTCGTGATCCGAAACGATGGGATCGCTTCGGTAGAGGCGCAGGTAGACCGCATTATGGGAGAACTGGAATATGACTAAACGACGATCAGCATCCGGATGGCTGTTTGTGGCAGGCTTGATCCTGCTGACGGCAGTTGTACTGACGGTGCTTCTGTCTTTGCTCCACACTACTTTGGAATGGATCGATGAGAGCCGCTATTTTCCCAAGGACGAGGAGCATCCCGAAAAACTCAAGTACGCCGACTGGGTGGAAGCCGCGTCGAAGGAATTCGGCGTGGAGGAAGCGGTGATCTACGCCGTCATCTGGTGCGAGAGCGGCTTTGACGAAAAAGCCGTGTCCTCGGTAGGCGCGCGAGGTTTGATGCAGATGATGCCCGCTACTTTTGAAGAAATGCAGAGCTATCTGGACGAGACCTACGACGCAGATGCGCTCTTTGAGCCACAGATCAGCATCCGCTACGGGACCTATTATCTCGCCCGTATGTACGATCGCTTCGGCGATTGGGAGATCGCCTTCGCCGCTTACAATGCAGGTCCTACCGCAGTTGCAAAATGGCTGAAGGACGATGAGTACAGCAAAGACGGAAAACTTATCAAAATTCCATATTCCGAGACCGAAAAATATGTGGAAAGGGTTGCGGGAATGGTAGAAAAATACAAAGAATATTACCCAATGGAGGTACAAAATGACACCTGACGAGATCAAAGCATTGCAGGAGAAATTGCTCTACTCCCGCAAAAACGTTTATGAGGCGCTGGACGAGCAGGCGGAAGAAGAGATGAACGTCTACGCCGAGGGCTACAAGACTTATCTGGACATCTGCAAGACCGAGAGAGAGGCCGTTCTGAACTCTATTCAGATGGCAGAGGCTTGCGATTTCAGACCCTACGCCTTCGGTATGCCCGTAAAGGCAGGCGACAAATTCTATTATAATAACCGTGACAAGGAGCTCCTCCTCTTCGTCATCGGCAGCGAAGGCCG